>NZ_JBHXQO010000009.1:0-214095 GCF_042717135.1 Streptomyces sp. NPDC058620 | reverse complement strand
GTCCGGACCCTGCGGGGCAGGGTCCGGACAACGGGCCATCGATCCGGTCACGCTCCGGCGGTCGCGGCCGATGAGTGGTCAGCTCCCGGACGGACCGTCGTCGGTCTCGCGGTGCCACAGCGGTACGTCGCTCCGGTTCGGCCGTACGTCGCTGAGGCTGTGCGGCCCTGCGGCTGTACGGGCCTGCGGTGTACGGGCCTGGGGTGTACGGCGTTCAGATGGCGGCCTTCTTGAGGCGCCGCCGCTCACGCTCGGAAAGCCCGCCCCAGATACCGAACCGCTCGTCGTTGGCAAGCGCGTACTCGAGGCATTCGGAACGGACCTCACAAGCGAGACAGACCTTCTTGGCCTCGCGGGTGGACCCGCCCTTCTCGGGAAAGAAGGACTCGGGATCGGTCTGGGCGCACAGTGCGCGCTCCTGCCAGCCGAGTTCCTCGTCCGCGTCCTCGACCAGCAGTTGCTGGAACAGCTCGGTCATGTGCGCCCCTCGTCTGTCTCTTGCGTCCCCGTGTTGCGGCCGGTTCTGGTTGCGGCCGAACGACACGAGTGAAATTACAAGTGTGTATCTCCGGGCCAGTCAAGCGAAGATCTGGTATTGGCCCCGGGATTCACTCTGCGGCACCAAGCGTATGCGGAAAGTGTTCAAATCGTCAAAAACCTGACATATGCCATGCGTCTGACACGCCCCGCGCTCTCACCACGTGAGACGACCGGGTACCCGGCATTGTCGCGATTCGATCACTGAAGCGATCAAGATCACAGTCGGGTCACGGGGCCTCAACGGCGTTTAACGGCACGGTTGATGCGCCACATGACCGCTAAGAGGGCTGCACAAACCTTTCTCCCAAACACGTAACCGGATGAGGTGAAACATTGCCGCCAAACCGGGCATCGGGTTGACAGAGGTGCGGGGAGCCGGTCTCCTTGACTGCATGCCAGCGACCGCAGCGATGAACGCAACCCACGTCCGTGGGTTCCGCAGCGCTGTCCAGGCCCGCTGTTGCTGTTCCAGCTGTCACAGCTGTTGATGCCCTAGCGCTCCAGCTCTGATCCAGCTCTTCGATTTCCGCGCGACTCTTTGCTCCCGCGACTCGTCAGCCCCGCGACTCCGCTTCACGCGACGCCCCCGCACGTGCCACCCCACGCCGAGGAACCACCGCACCCATGAACAGCGACAGCGACCTCCAGATCGCCGGCGACATCCTTGAGGTCCAGCACCTCCTGCAGCCCGCCCGCGAGCACCCCTCCACCGTGGCCGAGTTCGCCGGCCTGGCCCGTTCCATCGCGGCCGACCGCGCCCAGTGGGCGTCCCTCGTCCAGTACGACACCACGAGCCGCTGGTACCACCGCCTCCGCACAGGACCCGGCTACGAGGTCTGGCTGCTCAGCTGGGTACCCGGCCAGGGCAGCGGGCGCCACGACCACGGCCTGTCGTCCGGCGTACTGACCGTCCTGGACGGACAGTTGACCGAGCACACGCGCCACGGGGCGCGCGCCCTGGACGCCGGTGCGCAGCGCGTCTTCGCACCCGGTTACGTCCACGAGGTCGTCAACGACTCGCTGGAACCGGCCGTCAGCCTGCACATCTACTTCCCCGGCCTGACCGATATGCCGATGCACGCGGCGCGGTGCGCCCCGGCCGCCGTGGATGTCGTACCTGCCTGACAAACTGCTGTGCATGCGCATTGTGGTTCTGGCCGGCGGTATCGGTGGTGCTCGTTTTCTGCGTGGCCTCAAGCAGGCCGCGCCCGACGCGGACATCACGGTGATCGGCAACACCGGCGACGACATCCATCTGTTCGGGCTGAAGGTCTGCCCCGACCTGGACACCGTGATGTACACCCTCGGCGGTGGCATCAACGAGGAACAGGGCTGGGGGCGTACCGACGAGAGCTTCCACGTCAAGGAGGAACTCGCGGCGTACGGCGTGGGACCGGAGTGGTTCGGTCTCGGCGACCGTGACTTCGCGACCCACATCGTCCGTACGCAGATGCTCGGCGCGGGTTATCCGCTGAGCGCGGTCACCGAGGCGCTCTGTGCGCGCTGGAAGCCCGGGGTCCGGCTGCTGCCGATGACCGACGACCGGGTCGAGACGCATGTGGCGGTCGACGTCGAAGGCGAGAGCAGAGCCATTCACTTCCAGGAGTACTGGGTGAAGCTGCGCGCTTCGGTCGAGGCGCAGGCGATCGTGCCGGTCGGCGCGGAGCAGGCCAAGCCCGCGCCCGGCGTCCTCGAAGCGATCGCGGAGGCCGATGTCATCGTCTTCCCGCCGTCGAACCCGGTGGTCTCGGTGGGGACGATTCTGGCCGTGCCCGGAATCCGGGAGGCGATCGCCGAGGCCGGGGTGCCGGTCGTCGGCCTCTCCCCCATCGTCGGCGACGCGCCGGTGCGCGGTATGGCCGACAAGGTGCTGGCCGCGGTGGGCGTCGAGACGACGGCCGCCGCGGTGGCCCAGCACTACGGCTCCGGGCTGCTCGACGGCTGGCTCGTCGACACGGTGGACGCCGGTGCGGTCGCCGAGGTGGAGACGGCGGGCATCCGGTGCCGTGCCGTGCCGCTGATGATGACGGACGTGGACGCGACGGCCGAGATGGCGCGGCAGGCGCTGGCGCTGGCCGAGGAGGTACGGGCGTGAGCGACGCTCCTGCCGCGGCGCCCTCGTACCGGGTGTGGGCCCTGCCGGGGATTCCGGAGGTACGGGCCGGGGACGACCTCGCGAAGCTGATCGCGGGCACCGAGCCGGGGCTGGTGGACGGGGACGTCCTGCTCGTCACCTCCAAGATCGTCTCCAAGGCGGAGGGCCGCCTCGTGCGGGCCGCCGACCGGGAGGCGGCGATCGACGCCGAGACGGTGCGGGTGGTCGCGCGGCGCGGGACCCTGCGGATCGTGGAGAACCGGCAGGGGCTGATCATGGCCGCGGCCGGGGTCGACGCTTCGAACACTCCTGCCGGGACGGTTCTGCTGCTGCCCGAGGACCCCGACGCCTCGGCCCGGGTGATCCGGGACGGGCTGCGGGACACGCTCGGTGTCTCGGTCGGGGTGATCGTCACGGACACCTTCGGGCGTCCCTGGCGCAACGGTCTGACGGATGTCGCGATCGGGGCGGCCGGGGTCCGGGTGCTGGACGATCTGCGCGGCGGTACCGACGCGTTCGGCAATCCGTTGAGCGCGACGGTCGTCGCCACCGCGGACGAGCTGGCCTCGGCCGGTGACCTGGTGAAGGGCAAGGCGGCCGGGCTGCCGGTCGCGGTGGTGCGGGGGCTGTCGCACGCGGTGGCCGGCGGGGAGGGCGCCGCGGATTCCGCGGGCGCTGTTCGTTCCGCCGGTGCCGCTGAGCGTGCGGGGGACGACCTCGGTGCTCGGGCGCTCGTGCGGGGCGCGGCCGATGACATGTTCCGGCTGGGCACGTCCGAGGCGGTACGGGAAGCGGTGACCCTGCGGCGCACGGTGCGGGAGTTCACGGACGAGCCAGTGGACCCGGCGGCGGTCCGGCGGGCGGTGGCCGCGGCGGTGACGGCTCCGGCGCCGCATCACACGACGCCGTGGCGCTTCGTCCTGCTGGAGTCGGCCGAGTCGCGGACCCGGCTGCTGGACGCGATGCGGGACGCCTGGGTCGCCGATCTCCGGCGCGACGGCAAGAGCGAGGAGTCGATCGAGCGGCGGGTGCGGCGGGGCGATGTGCTGCGCCGGGCGCCGTATCTGGCGGTGCCGTGCCTGGTGATGGACGGCTCGCACACCTACGGGGACGCACGGCGGGACACGGCGGAGCGCGAGATGTTCGTGGTCGCGGCGGGTGCGGGGGTGCAGAACTTCCTCGTGGCGCTGGCGGGCGAGCGGCTCGGCTCGGCGTGGGTGTCCTCGACGATGTTCTGCCGTGACGTGGTGCGCGAGGTGCTGGATCTGCCGGCCTCGTGGGACCCGCTCGGCGCGGTGGCCGTGGGACACGCGGCGGCCGCGCCCGCCGAGCGCGGGGTGCGGCCGGTGGAGGCGTTCGTCGCGGTGAGGTGAGGCGAGGCCGGTGCGTCAGAGGTGGGCGATGTCGCCCGGTGTCATGCGCGGGGCCCTGCGGGACGGGGTGTGGCCCGAGAGCAGGATCAGCCGGGTCGCCCGATGGCGTTGGCCCGCGTACGGGGTGAGCAGGTCCAGCATCTCCTCGTCGTCGGCGTTCCTGTTGCCCGCCAGGGCGTAGCCGACGATGCCCGGGAGGTGGTAGTCGCCGACGGAGACCGCGTCGGGGGCTCCGTTCGAGCGCTGGAGGGTCTCGGCCGAGGTCCAGGGGCCGATGCCGGGGATCAGTTCCAGGCGGGCGGCCGCCTCGGGCAGGGCCATGGCCGCCGCCTCCTCCAGCCGGCGCGCCACCCGGACCGCGCGCAGGACGGTCTCGGAGCGTTTGGCGTCGACTCCCGCGCGGTGCCACTCCCAGGACGGGATCAGGGCCCAGGTCCTGGCTTCCGGCATCACGTACAGCTGGAGCGCGGCGAAGCGGGGGCCGCCGGGTCCGGGGGCCGGGGTGCCGTAGGTGCGGACCAGGAGGCGCCAGGTGCGGTACGCCTCGTCGGTGGTGACCTTCTGTTCCAGGATCGACGGGATCAGGGATTCGAGGACCAGACCCGTACGCAGCAGACGCAGGCCCGGGCGGCGGTGCCGGGACAGGGCGAGCAGGCGGTGGCGCGGGCGGAAGGCGCCGGGGTCGTCCGTCTCCCCCAGCAGCACCGGGAGCTGGTCCAGGAGCCACTGCGCGCCGGGGCCCCAGGCCGCTGCCTCGACGCGGCCGTCGCGGGCGCCGAGGCGGAGGGTGCCGGGGCCGGCGGGGGTCCGGGTGGCCCGCCAGAACGACCCGTCGGGGAGCGCCCGGAACGTGGGGTCCGCCGGGCCACGGCGCAGCGGCCCCAGCACGAGCCGCAGGTCCAGCGGCCCCGGCGGGGTCCAGTCCCGGGTGACGGCCTCCGACACCACCGGGGCGTCCGCGGGCGACGGGGTCGCCCGGTGCGGAAGCGCCGCTCGGTGGGTGCGGGGTGCGAAACGTCCTGCCACGGGGTGAGGTCCTCGAAAGTCGGTGGGTGCCTATCGAGGGTAAGGCCGGCCGGGACGTGCGTCGTGGCCGTACGCCGGCTCGTGGCCGCTCACTCGTCGGAGGAGAAGCGGACCGAGGCGTCCGGGAGGGTCGCGCCGCACCAGACGCGGACTCCCTCACGCAGTTCGTTGTCGGCGCCGACGCGGGCCCCGTCGCCGATGACCGCGCCCGCCAGCACCGTACGGCTGCCGATACGGGCACCCTCGCCGACCAGGGAGTCGGTGATCACCGCGTGGGGTTCCACGACCGCGTCGGCCAGCACCGTGGACCCGTTGATCCTGGCACCTTCGCCGATCACCGCGCGGTCGCCGATGACCGTACCTCCGGTGAGTTTGGCGTCGGAGGCGACGGACGCGGTGGGCAGGACCAGGCGGTCGCCGCAGCGGCCCGGGACCGCCGGGGACGGGGCGCGGCCGAGGACAAGGTCGGCCGAGCCGCGTACGAACGCCTGCGGGGTTCCGAGGTCCAGCCAGTACGTGGAGTCGACCATGCCCTGGAGGTGGGCGCCCGAGGCGAGGAGCCCGGGGAAGGTCTCGCGTTCCACGGAGACGGGGCGGTCGGCCGGGATGGTGTCGATGACCGACCTGCGGAAGATGTACGCCCCCGCGTTGATCTGGTCGGTGACTATCTCCTCCGGCGTCTGCGGTTTCTCCAGGAAGGCGGTGACCCTGCCCGTGCCGTCCGTCGGCACGAGGCCGAAGGCGCGGGGGTCCTCGACCCGGGTGAGGTGCAGGGAGACGTCCGCCCCGGACGTGGCGTGCGAGGTGACGAGCGCACGGATGTCGAGGCCGGTGAGGATGTCGCCGTTGAAGATGAGCACCGGCTCGTCCGGCCCCGAAGTCAGCCGGGAGGCCACGTTGCGGATGGCGCCCCCGGTACCGAGCGGTTCGCGCTCGGTGACGTACTCGATGGAGAGGCCGAGCGAGGAACCGTCGCCGAAGTACGGCTCGAAGACCTCCGCCAGGTACGACGTCGCGAGCACGATGTGCTCCACACCCGCCGCCCTGGCGCGTGCCAGCTGATGGGTGAGGAACGGGACGCCCGCCGCGGGCACCATCGGCTTCGGGGTGTGCACCGTGAGCGGACGCAGCCGGGTGCCCTTGCCGCCGACCAGGAGGATCGCTTCTTTTGCCTCTGTCACAGCACTGTCTCTGCTTCCTGCTGGGGCCGGGCCTCGTTTCGGCTGGCCAGTGTATGCAGACCCGGGGATCGGCCCCGGTCAGCGGCCCTGCAGGCGGGCGGAGCCGGCGCGGGCCGTGCCGAGCTTCTTGTAGAGACGCCCTCCGGGGCATTCGGTTGCGAAACCGTCCCGATGTCCTGAGATGACGTTGAGGCGGACCTTCGTTCCCTTCCTGAACCGGTTGCCCCCGCCCGACACGAGAGTGGTCTTTCCCTTGGGGTTGGCGCCGAACAGGCCGAGCTTCCAGGCGGTGAGCTGGGAGACGGCCTTCACCGAGGCCGCGGACGGCTTGGTGGAGGTGAACGTGCCGAGGACCGCGATGCCCATGCTGTTGGTGTTGAAGCCGAGCGTGTGCGCCCCCAGGACGGCCTTGGCCACCCCTCCCGCACGACCCTCGTAGATGTTTCCGCACTTGTCGATGGCGAAGTTGTAGCCGAAGTCGCGCCAGCCGCTGCTCTTGACGTGGTAGCGGTAGATGCTGCGGAGGACGGAGGGTGCCTGCGAGCAGCGGTAGTTGTTGCCGGTGGCGGAGTGGTGCACGAAGGCGGCCTTGACCCGGCTGGTGTAGGCGAACTGGCGCTCGCGGAGCCCCTCGTCCGCGCCCCAGCCCTTGCGCGTGACGATGCGCGGGCGGGGCCCCACGTAGGGCCTGGCACCTGCCGCGACGCCTGCCTGCTCCTGCGACTCGGCCTTGCTCAGGGCGGGGATCACGGTGGCGCCCAGGGGGGCGAGGTCGGCGTTGACGGCCGCGGCGGCGGCGGACTCCGCGGTGAGCGGTGCGCCTGCTGCGGGCTCGGTGACGCGGGTGCCGCCCGGGGCGCCTCCTGCGGGCGGCTGCGGCGCGTCCTTGCCCGGGTCGACGAGTTCCAGGCGCAGCCCATCGGGGAGCGTCTGCGGGGCGGCCGGCCGGTGGTGCGGATCGGGGGCTCCGGGCAGTACGCGGACCTCGACGCCGTCGGAGGCGCCGACCCAGAGCGGGGCCGTCGAACCTCGTACCGCGCCGGCTTCGCGCTCGGCGGTGCCGGGGTCGGCACCGTGTTCGGCGTTGCGCGTCTCCACGTCCTGCCAGTCGGACCAGCGGGTGGAGCCGGTGGCACGGGCACGGATCTGGACCGTGCCGTGGAGTTCGGCGTCCGCGTCGTCCCAGACCACACCGACGAGCGAGAACGGACGGACGTCCCTCTGCCGCAGCCCTTGTGCGGCCGAGGCGGTCGGACCGGTCGGACCGGTCGGTGTGCCGGTGGCCCGGGTGGCCGTGGGAGTGAGCGGCGACAGGGGCAGGGACTGGGTCGAGCCCGGCAGTTCGGCGGACTCGCCGGCTTCGGCGGACTCGGCGGACTCGATGGCTGAGGCGGACTCGGCGGACTCGGCCGACTCGATGGCTGAGGCGGACTCGGTCGCTTCTGCCGATTCGGCCGCTCGGGAGCCCTCGGCGCGGTCGGCGGCGGGGTCGGGGTCCGGTGCGGCCTGGGTCGCGGACGTACGGATGACGGGGGCGGCGGCTGAAGGCACGGCGAGCGGAAGGGTGAGAGCCGCCGCGCAGGTGACGCCGATGGAGGTTGCAAGAAGAGCACGCATACACATGATCCTTGGCAGACAGGGACAACTCCGGCCACCGGGATGTGCGCGGGCTCCTGACACCTCGTCTGCCGAACCGGTGTACGCGGGCGTCCCGCTCCCCCTCCGCGGCCACCTCGGCCGCGTACCCTTGCGCGGATGAACTCCAGCGACCGCACCCCCGCCGACCTGCTGCGATCCGCGCTCGCCGCAGACCCGGCCCGCCCCCTGATCACTTTCTACGACGACGCCACCGGAGAGCGCGTCGAACTGTCGGTGGCCACCTTCGCCAATTGGGTGGCGAAGACCGCCAATCTGCTCCAGGGCGACCTGGCCGCGGAACCGGGCGACCGGGTCGCCCTGTTGCTCCCCGCGCACTGGCAGTCCGCCGTCTGGTTGCTCGCCTGTTCGTCCGTCGGCGTCGTGGCCGACGTCCAGGGCGACCCCGCGTCGGCCGACCGCGTCGTCACCGGTCCGGACACCCTCGACCGTGCGCGTGCCTGCCGCGGCGAGCGGGTCGCGCTGGCCCTGCGCCCGATGGGCGGCCGTTTCCCGCAGGCGCCCGAGGGGTTCGCGGACTACGCGGTGGAAGTACCGAGCCAGGGCGACCGCTTCGCCCCGTACGCGCCCGTGGACCCGGACGCGCTCGCCCTGGTCGTGGGCGACATGGAGCTGACGGGAGCACAACTGGTCGGCCGGGCCCGCGAGGACGCGGCGGGTCTGGGGCTGGCTGCCGGATCGCGGTTGCTGTCGGGACGTACGTACGACACCTGGGACGGGCTCGTCGCCGGGCTCTTCGCGCCGCTGGCCGCGGAGGCGTCCGTGGTGCTGTGCCGTCACCTCGGCCAGCTGGACGAGGAGGGCCTCGCCAAGCGCGTCGAGAGCGAGCGAGTCACCAACACCGCAGTATGACAAGCGCCCTGAGAGTCACCTGTACGGCCCATGGCGGGCCGAGCCCCCGGGGCTGAACGTCAACTGCGGTACATGATCGGCGGTACAGACCAGTCTCCCGAGATGCACAACCAAGCGTGAGGTTCAGCCGTCTACTCCTGCGACCGGCGGCCCATCGCGCCGCCGACCATGAAGGATGGACGCAGACGTGACGGACAGTGCTGGCACGCCGGCCGACCCGGATCAGCCGGGCCACCAGGCCGAGGACGAGCCGCAGGCGGGGGCGCACGACGGGTCCGGGGCCACCACCCCGCAGGACGGACCGCGTGCGCCCGGGTCCGGGAGCGGTTCCGAGCCGGAACCGGAGACAGAACCGAAGGCGGGAGCGGAAGCGGAAGCGGGAGCGGAAGCGGGAGCGGAAGCGGGAGCGGGGAGCGGTTCCGAGCCTGAGGCCGGTGGAGAGTCCAAGACGGAGGCCGGTGGAAAGTCCGAGCCGGCGGCCGGTGGCGAAGCCAGGCCCGGGGACGGTGGCGAAGCCGCTCCCGCAGCGCATCCGGAGACCGGGCCCACCACGGCGAGCGGCGGCGTGCAGACCTGGTCGCAGCGGCCCAAGGACGGGCTCACCCCGGCCTACAAGCGCCACTGGCTGAGGTGGACGGCCCTCGCCGCCTCGTTCGTCGTCCTGGTCGCCGCAGGCGCCGGCTGGTGGCTGTACAAGAAGCTCGACGGGAACATCAAGACCGATACGAGCGCCGCCGCCGAACTCAAGGCGTACGAGAAGGAGCGGCCCACACCGATCGCGGTGGACGCCCAGAACATCCTGCTCATCGGCTCCGACAGCCGGTCCGGCGACAACCGCAAGTACGGCCGCGACGACGGCGGCAGCCAGCGTTCGGACACCACGATCCTGCTGCACCTCGCCGCGGACCGGCGGAGCGCCACCGCCGTGTCCATCCCGCGCGACCTGATGGTGGACATCCCCACGTGCCACACGGCCGAAAAGAAGACCACCGGTGAGCGACTCGCCCAGTTCAACTGGGCCTTCGAGGTCGGCGGCACGGCCTGCACGATCCGCACCGTGGAGCGGATGACCGGCATCCGGGTCGACCACCACATGGTCGTCGACTTCAACGGCTTCAAGGACATGGTCGACGCCGTGGACGGTGTCGAGGTCTGCCTCAAGGAGCCCGTCAAGGACGCGGACGCCCACCTGGAACTCCCGGCGGGGCGGCAGAAACTCGACGGCGAGGCGGCCCTCGGATACGTACGCGCCCGTAAATCCATCGGGAACGGCAGCGATACCGAACGAATGGACCGCCAGCAGAAGTTCCTGGGGGCTCTGGTCAACAAGATGCAGAGCAATGGTGTCCTGCTCAACCCCACGCGCCTCTATCCTGTCCTCGACGCGGCGACGAAGTCGCTGACCACCGACCCGGGTCTCGACTCGCTCCGGGATCTGTACGACCTGGTGCGCGGAATGCGGAACGTACCGACCGACAAGGTGCAGTTCCTGACCGTGCCCCGGCAGCCGTACCGGGCGAACCCCAACCGGGACGAGCTCGTCGAGCCGGACGCGGGTCGCCTGTTCAAGCAGCTGCGCGAGGACGCACCCGTCGCGGTGCTGCCGGCCGACGAAATCAAATCGTCCGAAGCGCCGGATCCCGACGCCTCCGAGAACGACCTATCCGACGGAAAGCCGGACGATTCGGGCTCCGCGAATCCGAGCCCCGCGCCGACCTTTTCGGGCTCGAATGCTGCGGCTGACCTGTGTAAGCAGTAAAGCAATTCTCAAGCCACCGATGACAATCGGCGAGGAATGGGAAGTATGCCCGGTTGTAAGGGGCGTGCAATGTGTCACGACCGTCGCTCGACGGCTAAGTGGCCGGATAGTGTGACGCGATCCGGTGCTCCCGACCGTCAGGTCGCGCACTGCTTCAGCGAAAGACCGAGCGCCTTTTCGGGGGAGGCGCCTCGCGTGGCACCGACGGAGGACCCAAGCAACCGTGGATGCGCAAAGCCGTGGGCGGACGGATGGAACCGACCCCGCAGACCAGTGGGTACTCAACCCGCACACCGGCGATTACGAACTGCGACTGGACCACTCCGGTCCGCGTCCGGCGGGTGGCCCCGACGCCGGCCGCGGAGACGGTTCCCCAGGCTCTTCAGGCTCCTCCGCCGGTGACCCGCGCGACGGCTCCGACAGGCTCCCCGGCACCCCGCGGGTGCCCCGTCAGCGCGGGCGCCGCTCGGCGGAGAACGGCCGCGCCCCCGAAACCGCCGGCGCGCCCGTCGGCCGCCGCAAGCGCAAGCCACCGAAGACCCGCAAGAAGAAGGCGCTGCTGTGGACGGGCGGGGTGATGGCCTTCGTGATCGTCGCGGGCTCCACCGGTGCGTACGCGCTCTATCAGAAGTTCAACGGGAACCTCGACACCATCGACGTGGGCGACGCGGGCAGCAAGAGCGTCACCGCCGACGGTCCGCTCAACATCCTGATCATCGGGACGGACAAGCGGACCGGTAAGGGCAACGAGGGATACGGCGACAAGGGCAGTACCGGCCACGCCGACACCAACATCCTCTTCCACGTCTCCGAGGACCGCACCAACGCGACAGCGATGAGCATCCCGCGTGACCTCATAACGGACATCCCGGACTGCGAGACGAAACAGCCGGACGGGTCGACCAAAGTCATTCCGGGCACGCAGAACGCCCGCTTCAACATCAGCCTCGGCCAGGAGGGCCGCGACCCCGGCTGCACCATGCGTACGGTCAAGGAGATCACCGGTATCTCGGTGAACCACTTCATGATGGTGGACTTCAACGCCGTCAAGGAGCTCTCCACCGCGGTCGGCGGCGTCGAGGTCTGTCTGGCCAAGCCGGTCAAGGACCCCGACTCCCACCTCGATCTGCCGGCAGGCGTCTCCAGGGTCCAGGGCGAGCAGGCTCTCGCCTTCGTACGCACCCGGCACAGCTTCGGCAACCACGGCGACCTGGACCGCATCAAGATCCAGCAGCAGTTCATCGGCTCGATGATCCGGCAGATGAAGTCGGACGACACCCTCACCAGCGCCTCGAAGCTCTACAAGCTCGCGGACACGGCGACCAAGGCCCTCACGGTCGACTCCCGCATCGGGTCGGTCAAGAAGCTGACGGACCTCGCCAAGGTGCTCGGCAAGGTCGACACCAAGAACATCACCTTCGTCACCATGCCCGTCATCGACAACCCGGCCGAGCCGAAGCCGGT
The DNA here is from genome assembly GCF_042717135.1 of Streptomyces sp. NPDC058620. Lineage (NCBI taxonomy): Bacteria > Bacillati > Actinomycetota > Actinomycetes > Kitasatosporales > Streptomycetaceae > Streptomyces > Streptomyces sp. NPDC058620. Next base: position 202,149 of record NZ_JBHXQO010000009.1, on the reverse strand, counting down.
GACCGTGGTCGTGGCCCCGACGAAGGGCGAGCAGCTGTTCGCCATGTTGCGCAACGACACCTCGCTGACCGAGGTGAAGAAGCAGGAGAAGCAGAAGGCGCAGGCCGCCAAGAGCAAGCAGGCGGCCCTGCTCAAGGGCCCGCAGGCCGAAGCGGCCGATGTGCGCGTCGACGTCCTCAACGGCGGCGACATCGCGGGCGCGGCGGGCACCACCGTCACCTGGCTCCAGAACGAGCAGGGCGTGCTGAAGTCCACGAACAAGGCGAACGCCCCGGCGAAGATCACCAAGACGACGCTGGAGTACGCGCCGAACCAGGCGGACCAGGCCCGCAAGCTCGCCGAGCTGATGGGGCTGCCCGCCACTGCGATGAAGCAGGGCACCACCGACGCCGAGGGGCTTCAGGCGATGGTGCTCACCCTGGGGGCCGACTTCAAGGGTGCGGGCGTGCCCGTCACCGGGCCGGCAAAGGCGCCGGACGACATTCAGAGGGCAAGCGCCGACAAGGCGGAGTGCGCCAAGTGACCTTGCGTCAGCGCGCCATACGGAAAGTCTGAGCAGGGGGGCCTGGTGGGACGGAGCAGTACGCCTGGGGAGGGGACGCGGTCTCGCGTCCGGCACGACCGTCAACCCGGGAGGGACGACGGTTCCCACCGGAACGAGGACGGCGAGGGGCGCGGCGCGAACCGGGGCGGGGGGCGCCGGGGCAGGGGCGACAGCGGCAGGAGGCCAGCCGCTCCGGAGAGCGGACATCGGCGCGGCGGACCCAACCGCCGCTCCAGGCGGTCGGCCACACGCGGGAAACACCGCATACTCCGCTGGGCCGCGTCCGTTCTCGCCTGCCTCATACTCGCCACCGGCGCCGCCGGTTACTTCTACTACGAGCACCTCAACAGCCAGCTCCGCAAGGGGAAGCGGAGCGCGGGCAACAGTGCGGCCAAGAAGACCGAGCCGAACGCGGCGGGACAGACGCCGCTGAACATCCTGCTGATCGGCTCGGACAGCCGGAACTCGGCGGCCAACCTCAAGCTGGGCGGCTCGAAGAAGTCCGTCGGCGCCAAGCCGCTCGCCGATGTCCAGATGCTCCTGCACGTGTCCGCGGACCGCAAGAACGCCTCGGTGGTCAGCATCCCGCGCGACACCCGGGTCGACATCCCCGCGTGTGTGGACCCGGAGAGCGGTGAGGAGGCACCCGCCACCAACGCTCCCATCAACGAGACGCTGGGCCGGGGCGGCCCCGGCTGCACGCTCGACACCTGGGAGAAGGAGACCGGCATCTACATCGACCACTGGATGATGGTCGACTTCGCCGGTGTGGTCTCCATGGCCGACGCGATCGGCGGCGCCTGGGTCTGTGTGAAGGACGACGTCTACGACGTTCCCAAGCCCAGGGTGCCGGGTGGTTCCGGTCTGCGGCTGAAGGAGGGAAGGACCAAGATCCAGGGCAAGCAGGCCCTCCAGTGGCTCCGCACCCGCCACGCCTTCGAGAGCGACTTCGGGCGGGCCAAGGCCCAGCACATGTACATGAACGCGGTGATCCGCGAGCTCAAGAGCCAGAACGCCTTCACCGACACCGGCCGGCTGATGAACCTCGCGGAGACGGCCACCGAGTCGCTCCAGGTGTCCGAGGAGATCGGCACGGTCAAGAAGCTCTTCGACCTCGCCATGCAGCTCAAGAACGTGCCGCTGGACCGCCTCAACATGCTCACCATGCCGCGCGTTCCCGACCCGTTGGACCCCGACAACCGGGTGCTGCCGAAGCCTGGTGCGGCGGAGAAGCTCTGGTCGCTGCTGCGCGACGACCGGCCGCTCGACAAGAAGGGCCGCGACGCGGAGGCCGAGAAGCGCAAGAAGGAGCAGGCCAGGCAGGAGGCGGCGGACGCTCCCGATCCGGCGGCCGCCGACGCCCTCGACGTGACCGTCGTCAACGGCACCGGCGCGGACGGCGCCCCCGCGGCCGAGCGCCGGGCGGCAACGATCGCGGAGCTGCTCCGGACGAAGGGCTTCACCCAGGCGGAGGCGGCGTCGGAGCCCGGAGCAGTGCTGACCACCCAGGTGACGTACCCGAAGTCGGCGGGCGCCCAGGGCAAGGTGGACGCGCGCTCCCTCACCAAGGCGCTGGGGCTGCCGGATTCCGCGGTGAAGGTGTCCTCCGAGGCCGACTCCGTGACGCTGACCGTCGGTTCGGACTGGCGGACGGGTGACGCCTACCCGAAGGCCCTGGACGACGACACGGACCCGCTGGAGGGGACCGAGGCGGAGAACGCGTCGGACGAGAGCGCGTGCATGGATGTCTACTGGCCCTACCGGACACCGTGACCGTGACTCTGTGACGTCATGACGAGAGGAGGCCACCCGGTGATCCGGGTGGCCTCCTCTTCGTACGGCTTCTTCGTACCGCTGCGGTCAGACCGGCTGGCCGACCGCCGGGCGGCGGGAGGCGATGACCTTCCTTGCCAGCGACCGCGGGCTCGTCAGGAAGCCGTAGCCCCACGACATGTGCATGGTGGCCAGGGCCACCGGAATCTGCGCCCGCGCCTTGAGCGGCAGGCCCTTCCCGGCGGGCAGCGATCCGGCGACGATCGCGGCGAGGTAACCGGCGGGCACCACGAACGCCCACGGGGTCACGGCCACACCGGCCACGAGGCCCGCCGCTATCGCGCAGACCGCGGTCGGCGGCGCCAGGTAGCGCAGGTTGATCGAGCCGGCGTGGTAGCGGGCGACGACGTGGCGCCAGCGGCCGTAGTCCTTGTACTGCTTCGCCAGCGCCCGCACCGATGGGCGGGGGCGGTACTGGACCTTCAGCTCGGGCGAGAACCAGATCAGGCCGCCCGCCTCGCGGATACGGAAGTTCAGCTCCCAGTCCTGGGCGCGGATGAACTCCACGTTGTAGCCGTCCGCCTTCTCCAGGGCCTCACGGCGGAACACCCCCAGGTAGACGGTCTCGGCAGGTCCGGCCTGGCCACCCGTGTGGAAGGCCGCGTTGCCGACGCCGATCTTCGACGTCATCGCGGCGGCGACGGCGTCCTCCCAGGCGTTCTCGCCCTCGGCGTGCATGATGCCGCCGACGTTCTGCGCACCCGTCTCCTCAAGGAGGCGGACGGCGGTCGCGATGTAGTTCGGCGAGAGCATGCCGTGGCCGTCGACCCGCACCACGATGGGGTGCCGGGACGCCTTGATCGCCGCGTTGAGCGCGGCGGGGGTGCGGCCGGTGGGATTGGGAACGGTGTGGACCCGGGAGTCCTCCCGTACGAGCTCGGCGGCGATCTCGTCGGTGCGGTCCGTCGAGGGGCCGAGCGCGATCACCACCTCCATCTCGCCGGCGTACTCCTGCTCCAGGATGTGCCGGACCGAGTTCCGGAGGTGACGCTCCTCATTGAGCACCGGCATGATCACGGAGACGGCGGGGTACTGCGCGGCAGACATGTGGTCCTCAGTAAGTCCTCGGGGCATCACCCCGGAGGGCGGCGCGATTCGCCGCCACGTTACCGCGAACGAGGGACACGGTCGCGCGCCGCCGGGTCGCGAACCGGAATGCAGATCGTATGGGCCTACTGTGCGAATGGTCCCCCTCGCACCGCGGAGGTGTCCCCCGTGCCCACGCCTCACCGCCCGCCCCGTCCACCGCACCCCCGCAGCGCTCCCCCGCAGCGCAGGCCCAGAAAGCAGCTGGCGGCACCACGCTCCCGCAAGCAGGACGAGCGGCCCCGGTGGGGCATGCGCGTCGCCACGGGCGTCTCCGTGCTGGTGCTCGGCGCCGGTGGCGTCGGTCACGCCGTGGTGAGCAGCCTGGAGACCGGGATCGACCGCGTGGACGCCTTCAAGGACATGAAGAACCGCCCCCGGGGAGGCCACGGCCTCAACCTCCTGCTCGTCGGCACGGACGGCCGGGACAAGATCACCGCCGCGGAGAAGAAGAAGTACCGGCTCGGCGGGGCCCCCTGCCACTGCACCGACACGATCATGCTGGTGCACCTGTCGGCCGACAGGGGGCGGGCGAGCGTCGTGAGCCTGCCGCGCGACAGTTACGCCGAGATGCCCGCGCACACGGACGCGACGACCGGGAAGCGCCACGAGGGCCACCCGGTGAAGCTGAACGCCGCCTATGCCGAGGGCGGCCCGAACCTCACCGTCCGGACCGTCGAGCACATGACCGGTGTGAAGATCGACCACTATCTGGAGGCCGACTTCACCAGCTTCATGAAGACGGTCGACACCGTGGGCGGGGTGAAGATCTGCACGGCCCGGCCGATGAAGGACTCGTACACGGGTCTCGACCTCCCGGCCGGTACGCATGAGCTGGACGGGGGCGAGGCGCTCCAGTACGTCCGTTCCCGGCACATCGACGGCGCGGCCGACCTGGGGCGGATGCAGCGCCAGCAGAAGTTCATGGCCGCGTTCATCAAGCAGACCACCAGCAGCGGCGTGCTGATGAACCCCGTGAAGTTCCAGCAGGTCGTCTCGTCGATGCTGAGCTCGGTCCGGGCCGACAGGGGCTTCGGTACGAAGCAGATGCTGGCGCTCGGCAAGGCGATGCGCGGCTTCACCCCCGCCTCGTCCGAGTTCACCTCCGTGCCGGTCGAGAACCCCTCGTTCCCGGTCAAGGGCATCGGCTCGACGGTGAAGTGGGACGCGAAGAAGTCGAAGGAGCTGTTCCGGGCCCTGCGCGAGGACAAGCCGCTCGCGCCCGCGCGGCCGAAGCAGCCCAGGGCGACGCTCGTCGACGTGGCGCCGCAGGAGATCCGGGTGCAGGTCTACAACGGCACCCCGAAGGACGGGCTCGGCAAGGACGTCGACGCGGCACTGCGCGGTACGGGCTTCGACACCACGCGCGCCCCGCTCAACGGTGAGCTGCGCGACCTGAAGCGGACCCTGGTGACGTACGACCCCCGCTGGGACCGCTCGGCGAAGTCGCTGACCGCCGCGCTGCCGGGGAGCGAGCTGCAGGCCGTGAAGGGCCAGGGCGCGACGATGAAGGTGACCGCCGGGTCCGACTACCGCGCGGTGCAGCGCGTGAAGGCGGAGAACCCTCAGCAGGGCGCGTTCTCGGCGGTGACGGGCGACGAGGTGGTCTGCCCGTGACGCCGCCGACGGAGGTCAGTCAGCGATGCCGTCGGCCAGGCGCTTCTCGCGCAGCTCCTTGATCGCCCGCCGCCTGGCCAGCCGGTGCGTACGGCGGATCTGGGCCTCCTGGTAGCGCCGCTTGTCCTGCTCCGTCTCCGGGATCACGGGCGGTACGGTGCGCGGCTTGCCGTCGGCGTCGACGGCCGCGAACACGAGGTACGCGCTGCCGACCTGCTGGGCGGGGGTCGACTCGTTCCAGCGCTCGGCCATGACACGGACGCCGACCTCCATCGAGGAGCGGCCGGTCCAGTTCACCTGGGCGCGGACGTGAACAAGGTCACCGACGCGGACCGGCTCCAGGAAGACCATCTCGTCCATCGACGCGGTCACGGCGGGCCCGCCGGAGTGCCGGCCGGCCACGGCGCCCGCAGCGTCGTCGACCAGTTTCATGATCACGCCGCCGTGCACGGTGCCGAGGAGATTCGTGTCGTTGCCGGTCATGATGTGGCTGAGAGTCGTCCGTGCGGCCGCGGTCGGCTTGCCCGGAATCTCGCCCTCCGGACGCGGGGCCTGATCTGTCATGCCCTCCACCTTATGCGCGGGGTTGCGTACCGCAGAATGCATCAGCTTCGCAACAGCCCTGGACCGATTTCGCTCACCCCCTGTAAGAGCCGTGGGCCCGGCCTGCACACTGGTCCGCATGAATGAATGGCCCGAAGGACGGACCGGCGACCGCTACGGCCGGGGAAGCTCCAGCCCCCAGCCGGAGGGCGCCCGCGCCATGCCTCACGTCCGGCGGCGCCCCGCGCCGCCGCAGGCGCCCCAGGTCCCGCCGCAGGGCCAGGGCCACGACGACCGGTACGCGAGCCCCGGCTACGACAGCGGGTACAACACGGGCCAGGTCTACGGCGGCGGTAATGGCGGCGGCCAGGGCGGCGGCGGACGCGGCGGGGGCGACGGCCACGGCTACGGCGACAGCGGTTACGTGCAGGGCGGCCGCCCCGCTCCCGACTGGCGCCGTCGGATCAAGGTGGGCGCGCTGACCCTGGTGGTCGTGGTGCTCGCTGTCTCGATCTCGACGTACTTCTGGGCCGACTCGAAGCTCAAGCGCGAGGTCGACCTCTCCAAGGTCATCGAGCGGCCGTCCGAGGGCGACGGGACGAACTACCTGATCGTCGGTTCCGACAGCCGTGAGGGCATGACGGCCGAGGACAAGAAGAGGCTCCACACCGGTTCCGCCGAGGGCAAGCGGACCGACTCGATGATGATCCTGCACGACGGCTCCAACGGCCCGACGCTGGTCTCCCTGCCGCGTGACTCGAACGTCGAAATACCGTCCTTCGTCGGCTCGGAGTCCGGCAAGTCGTACAAGGGGACCGGGCGTACGGTGAAGCTGAACGCCGCGTACGCGGAGGACGGCCCCGAACTGCTGGTCCGTACGGTCGAGTTCAACACCGGTCTGCGCATCGACCACTACGTCGAGATCGGATTCGGCGGCTTCGCCCAGATCGTGGACGCGATCGGCGGGGTGGAGCTCGACATTCCCAAGGCGTTCAAGGACAAGAAGTCCGGCGCCGACTTCCAGGCCGGGAAGCAGACCCTGGACGGCGAGCAGTCCCTCGCGTTCGTCCGTACCCGGCACGCGTTCAGCAGTGACCTGGACCGCACGAAGAACCAGCAGAAGTTCCTCGCGGCGCTGGCGAGCCAGACGGCGACCCCGTCGACGATCCTCAACCCGTTCAAGCTGTACCCGACGATGGGCGCCGGCCTGGACACGCTGATCGTCGACAAGGACATGTCGCTCTGGTCCCTGAGCCAGATGTTCTTCGCGATGAAGGGCGTCACGGGCGGCGACGGTACGTCGATGAACATCCCGATCTCGGGCAGCGTCAACAACAACCTGGTCTGGGACAAGGCCAAGGTCAAGCAGCTGGTGCAGCAACTCAACAACGACGAGAAGGTCACCGTCAGGGGTGACTGACGGCGCAGCACGGCAAGGGGCCCGGACGGTTTTCCGACCAACAGCGTCGGTTTTTCGTCCGGGCCCCTTGTTCTGTGGCATTCGTCACAGCGAAAGCGCAGGTCGTGAAAGCAACTGCACCCTTTCGTCATTTCTGTCTGTCCCGGTGTTGTGGTGTGGGCCGGAACACACGAAAAACTCGCGGTGGCCGACCGATGCCCGGGTCATACGATCACCTCAAGTCGCTTCTGCGTGTCCCATTCCGCTGCGACCCCTTCTTCTCTTATTCGGACCCCGAAGGGCTCTTGTGAAGATTCGCCGGATTCTTGCCACTGCCGTCGCAGCCGCGGTGACCACACCTGCCCTCCTGCTGTCGGTCACCCCCGCGTTCGCCGACGAGAAGCCGGCAGCGCAGACGCAGGAGAAGCCGTCCATCGCGGAGCTGGAACTGGCCGCCGCCGCAGCGCAGGAGGCGTACGACGACGCCGTAGCGGCCGAGAGTGCCGCCCTCGCGGCCCTGGAAGCGCTCGGCTCCGACACCGCTCCCCTGGCCGTGGCGGTCAGGACCGCCGAGGCCGCGGCAGCCGTCGCCGCCACCGCGAAGGCCGATGCCGACCAGGCGGTCATCGATGCCCAGGCGGCGGTCGACGCCCTCACGGAGGCGTCCACCGCGGAGGAGAGGACCGCCGCGGAGACGACCCTCGCCACGGCGGAAGCCGCCGCCACGACCGCCGGTGAGGCCAGGGCCGCCGCCGATGCCGCCGTCGTGGAAGCCCTGGACGCACGCGACGACGAGCGGCTCGTCGCAGCCCGGAAGGTGAGCCAGGCGAAGACGGCCACCAAGACGGCGCTCGCCGACAAGACCGCCGCCGACGAGGCGCTGGCCAAGGCGAAGGAGGAGGCGGCCGAGGAGGGCGAGGGCGACGAGGACTGCGTCCCCGAGCCCAAGCTCACCACGGTCGTCACGGGTCTGCCGTCCACGGTCGTCGCCGGTACGAAGGTCACGTTCAACCTCCGGGTGACCAACGGCACCGACAAGACGATGGACGAGGTGCTTCCGTTCGCCTACGTCCACGCGACCGACGAGAGCGGGCTCAAGGACCTCGACGATCTGGTGCACCTGCAGTGGTCGTCCGACTCGTCCTCGACGTGGAAGACCATCGACAACAAGAACTACATGGACGCCATCAGCCCGCTCAAGGCCGGCGCCCGCGCCGACGTCAAGATGCGTCTCACGATCGACGCCTCGGCCCCTGCGGGCAACGGCGTCACCTTCGTCGCCGGTGACTACTTCAACGACAACGGCACCTGTGGCGGCAACCCGGACCTCGAGGGGTACGAGTTCATGATCGCCGCCGCGGGCAGCAAGCCCGGCAAGGTCGACGACGCCACGCCCAGCACGACCGAGCCGACCACCTCGGACCTCAAGCCGCAGAGCGGCGCGTCGGCCAGTCCCGTGAGCGGCACCCTCGCCGCCACGGGCTCGTCCGACGCAACGTCGCAGCTCGCCCTCGCGAGCGGCGCGGCCGTGGCGATCGGCGCGGGCGCGGTGTTCGTCGTACGCCGTCGCAAGGCCGGCTCCCACGCCTGAGACATGAGGCGGGGTGCCGGCCAGGCACCCCGGCCCACGCGCTGAGCCCAGCGGGCCCGACACCGAGCGGTGTCGGGCCCGCTGCGTCGACGTCTCAGGAGTGGCGTTCTCGTCCGGGGCGGCACACCACGCTCACACGACGCCACCGGCCGGTCCCGCCGGCTCCACCTCGCCCAGGTCCTCGTAGAGCGCGCCCAGTACGCGCCCCGTGGGCTCGCCCTGTGGCGACAGCTCGACAAGGCGCCACCTGGGCAGCTGAACCTCGACCTCGGGCGGGAGGTCGCCGTCCGCCGGATCGGCCAGCCCGTAGAGCACGCCGAACGCGGTCTCCCTGGCGACCTCGCGTGCCAGCTCGCCCAACTCACCAGCTGTCAGCCCGAGACCCAGCGCCCGCTCGACGACCGCGCTCACCGGGCCGTCCTTCCGGTACGCCTCGACCCAGTGGGGCGCTGCCGAACTCCACGCGTCGATGTCCTGCCAGGCCATGCGCAGGAACCGGTAGCGGGCCAGCTGAGGAATGTTCTCCTCGGTCTCGGATTCGGCCCACCCCTGTGCGTCGTCGGCACCCAGCGCCTCGAACAGGGCGGTGAGCTTGTCGATGTCGGTCATGGACAGGGAAGGTACGCCACACACGTGCCGTCCGGCCGGACCGAACGTGTCGGCGGCGTTGGTAACTTGGGCTGCTTCTGCCTGTCTTCGCGCCTCGGGGGAACCATGAGCCAGCCGCCCCAGTACAACCCGTACAGCCAGCCGCCCCCCATGCCGCAGTCTCCGCCGGGGTTCGGCGCCCCGCAGCAGGCGTATCCCGGGCAACCGCCCATGCAGTCCTGGCAGCAGCCGCAGACGCACCCGGGTCAGCCGTACCCGCAGCAGCCGATGCCCTTCGGACAGCCGGAGAAGCCCGGCCACCCGGTCGGTGCGTTCTTCCTCGGCTACTTCGCCTCGGTCGTCGTCTCGCTGGTCTACAGCGTCCTCGTCCTGGCCACGTACGAGGACCAGACGAAGGACGTCGCCCAGATCCTGTACATAGCCCACGCCCTCCTCAACGGAGCGGTCGTGGGAGCCCTGATCGGGCTGGTGGGGCGCCGCAGCGGTGGTGCCTGGATCTGCGGCGCGATCATCGCGCCGCTCGGTGTCTTCTTCGGCCACACCAACGCGGTGCCGATGATCATCGCCGACGTCAGCGGGATGGCGGCCATCGGCGACATGATGGAGGCCGACCCGTTCATCCCTGCCAAGGCATGGTGGGGCAGCCATGGGGACACCGAATGGGTCTCCCTGCTCGGCCTCGTGATCGCGGCGGCGACGGCCTGGGTACTGGCCTTCGCGACCGGCCGGCGCCGCTGACCCGAACGCAAGGTCCGGACGACGAACCGTCCGGACCTCGGCGAGGGGGCGAGCGAGCGCCCGGGGTCAGTTACCGGAGGCGTACGAGACGAAACCCGCCCATGCTCCTGGGGCGAAGGCGAGGCGGGGGCCCTGTACGTCCTTGGAGTCACGGACGTGGACCGTGCCGGGGCTGGCCGCGACCTCGACGCAAGAGTCGCCTTCGCTACTGCTGCTGTAGCTGCTCTTGAACCACTCCAGCGCGGAAGCGTCTCCGGCAGAGGTCTTGCTGCTCATGTCTCTCCCAGCATTTGCTCAATGAAGGCCAGCGACTCTCGCGGAGCCAGAGCCTGGGCCCGGATCATCCCATAGCGCAGCTCAAGGATTCTGAGCTGCTTCGGGTCGGATACCGGACGTCCTGCAAATGCCCCCTCCGACCGACCCACCGCCGTGCCATCCCCGAACTTCAACACCTCGATCCCACCGCCCATTCCGGCGTGATCCTCACGGCTGGTCGGCATCACCTGGATCTCGACGTTCCGCAACTTGCCTACTACCAGCAGGTGTTCAAGCTGGCGCCGCAACACCATTGTGCCTCCGATGGGACGACACAGGGTCACCTGTTCCTGGACGAAACTGAGGGCAGGAGCTGGCGCCCTCTCAAAGATGCGCCGTCTGGCCATCCGCGCGGCCAGCACCCTCTCCACCTCATCCTCCGAGTACGCGGGCCGCCTCATCTCAAACAGCGCCCGCGCGTACTCGGGCGTTTGCAACAGGCCGTGGATGTTGTGGTTGCTGTACAACCCAGCCTCTACCGCCCGCGCCTCCATGTTCGCAAGATCCCGCACCTTCTTCGGGTACCGGACCTCCGCCACGTCCTTCTTCATCGCGGCCAGCTTCCCGCCCGCGCCCAGGACTTCGTCCGCCCTGTCCAGGAACTCCGGCCGAGGGATGCGCCGGCCGCCCTCCACCTTGTAGACCAGGTCCTCGCCGTAGCCGATCGCCGCCCCGAACTCGCCGGCCCGCAGGCCCGCCGCCTCGCGCCACGCCTTGATCTGGCGGCCCACCGCCGCGACCACCGCCACCCCCGACTCGTCGTCGGGGTCGACGTCCCAACCGGGTTCGTCCGCCCCGCCGTTCCCGCGCTCCGTGCCGTCGCCGTCCACGCTCATTCGTGCCCCACTTCCGCCCTGCGTGCCGTTCGTCCTCAACCGCCTCTGTTCCCCGCACGTCACGCCGGACAGCCGGGACAGCACTGGACAAGCCCGGGACAGTTACCGTACGCAAGGGCCCGGTCACTGTTCACGGTACGCAGGCACGGCCACGCTGAGTGACGTGAATCCAGAAATCGCCCTTCCCCAACGCCCCGTCGTCACGCGGGCGTTCACCGTGCTGCTCTCCCCCACCCGCCGGGGCGCCCGCCTCGCCCGGCTGCTCACCGTGGCCCATCTCGACCTCTGGGGGCTGCCCTCGGAGTCCGCCGCGCACATCGTCGCCGAGCTGGCCACCAACGCCACGGTGCACGGGCGGGTACCGGGGCGGGACTTCCGGCTGAACCTCACCGTCCGCCATGGCTCGTTGCTGCGGATCGAGGTCTCCGACACCCGGGGTGAGTGCCTGCCGCCCGGTCCTGGCGCCACCAAGCCGCCCGCCGATGACATGGAGACCGGGCGCGGTCTGCTCATCGTCGACGCCCTCGCCGATCACTGGGGCGTCACCCCGGGACCCGTACCCCGCAAGACGGTTTGGGCGGAAATCTCCCTCGCGCCGTGACCGTCTCCACCGGGTCGCGGATATCCACGACCCGGTGAACCGCGACCCGGTCGCCCGCGACATCAAAGACTTAAAGAACCTGGGAAATGACCCAACCCAACCCCACCCGCCTCCCCCGGAGGCGCCGTCACCCACACGGGTGAGGTTTGCCAACTCGGCTGGATTTCGGACGGGTTGGCGGGCATATGCTCACGCTCACAACCGCAAACATGCGTCGGCCCCCGGCCGGGACTCGCAATCCCGATCGAGGGCCTGACCAACGAGGAAGAAGTAGCTTCCCGGTGGATACCCAGCAGATTAGCGCGCTCTCGCGCGCCATGGCGGAGGTTCCCGGACCTCCCCACCCGTCCGGCGTGATCCATGTCGTGATCCCGCACACCCGGCTGTTCACGATCGTCGGCAACCACCTCGCCCAGCACGGCGACCTCTCGCTCGTCGCGATCGGGCTGTCCGTGCACATCCAGTCGCTGCCCAGCGGGGCCAGGATCGGCATCAAGATCCTCGCCGCCCGCTTCCCGGAGAGCGAGACCCGGATCGCGTCCGCCCTGCGGGAGCTGGAGACGTACGGCTATCTGCAGCGCACCCGTAGCCGCCTGGCGAGCGGCCGGATCGTCACTCGTACGGTGTCCTTCAACCAGCCGGGCGTCAGCCCTCAGCAGGCACCGGCGGTACGGGCGGCCCCGGCGGTACGGGCTGCTGTGACCGCCTCGGCGCCTGGAGCAGCGCCTCCGCCGGCCGCTCCTGCTCCCCCGCCGCCGCCCAGGCCGGCACCCGCATCCGTACCCGAACCGGCCCGCGTCCTCGTACCGGCTCCCACGGCGCCCAAACCCCCGCCACCGCCGCTCCCCCGGCCGAGTGCGCTCACCCCGGAGCTGCACAGCACCGCCGCCACACTCCTTGCCGGCCTCCGCCGCGAGGCGCCCCAACTGGTGCTTTCCGCAAGCGCCATCGAGCTGCTGGCCCCCGCCGTAGCCACGTGGCTGGAGCGCGATGTCCACCCGGACACGGTCCGCCGCGCCCTCACGGCTGATCTGCCGCACCCACTGAAGCACCCGGCGAAGTTCCTGAAGCACCGGCTCTCGGCCCTCCTGCCGCCTCCGCTCCCCGGCATGCCGGCCTTCACCCCCGTACGCCGCAGCGTCCCCCTCCAGAACTGCGAAGGCTGCGACCGCGCCTTCCGCGCCACCGAACCCGGACACTGCCGCGACTGCCGATCCGAGCTCGCCGGGGCTGCCTAGTGCACGGGTCGAAGCCCCACCAGGGCAACGCCCCTCGGTATCGCGTCATGAGGAAGTTCCTGTCGTCCATGGACGACACGCTTCCCGGAAAGTTCGAGATCACGAAGGAAGGGATCGTCCACGACATGTTGGCCCCGGTCGGCTCCCACGAGTTGACGGCATCGCGCATCCGGAAGCGCCTGGAGAAGGAGATGTCGGAGGAACTGGTGGCCCACACCGGGAGGCCCGACGTGGAGAGCGTGCCCGAAGGCATCATGCGGCACCCCGACGTGATGGTGATCGCCCTGGCTGACATGGAGGGTCAGGGTTCATTCGACCCCCGTACGCTCATCGCCGCGATCGAGGTCGTTTCCCAGTCGAATCCGGAGAACGACTGGGTGGGCAAGATGCGGGACTATCCGCTCCTGGGCATTCCGGTCTACGCGATCTTCGATCCGCGTACCGGCAGCGGGGCCGTCCTCAGCGACATCCACCCCACGCCGAACGGCCCTCGCTACGCCACCCGCAGGGACTTCCTGTACGGCGAGGACGTCACGATCGACAAGTGGACCATCTCTACGGAGAGCCTTCCCCGCTACGACGCGTAGCGCCATAGGAGTCGGCACCCGGGCGGGTCCTGTCGGGCAATTGAAGAGACCGGTGTTCGGGTACGAGACGCCTCCCCGATGCACCGCGCTATCGGGCTGCGGACTCTCCGTTGCGTCTGGCGGTACGCCCGAGCACACACGCACGACGGCCCCGGGCTCGAAAGCCGGGGGCCGCCTCGCTGATCCGCCAAGCCCCACTACGGCAGGTTGCGCGCCATGACGATGCGCTGGACCTGGTTCGTGCCTTCGTAGATCTGCGTGCTCTACGGCATGGCTGAGCCTGACCTGCACAGACACCCCCGATGGAGGGGGGCACCCCAGGATTCCCCCATGATCGTCAACGCATCGTCCCTGGTCGGGGCTGCCTGCTCTCGCTCACCAGTATCCCGGTGCGGGTGCCGGACTGCCTAGCCCAGCACCCGCCACCCCAGGAGCCACCTGACAACCCGACCGGGGCCCTTGCCGTGCCTGCCCCCTCCCGCGCCCGCAGAGCGTCACAGGGTCCGCCGGAAGGCAGCGGACAGAGCCCGAGGCGGCCGGTCTACCCGACTACGCGAATATTTGCGTTGCCGCGTAGACCCGTGGCGGGCACGTCCGTACCGTCATCCCCGAGGGCCCCAACAGGGGCCACACACAAGGGGGTTTCAGCATGGCGCGCGAGGAACTGACCCGGCTCACAGGCAACGGAAACGGCAACTGCGGAAAGGACGATTGCCCCAACGTCTACCGGACCGCGTCCGGTTCGTTCGTCGTCCAGGGCGACGTCTCCGATGCCTTCATGCCGCCGGACGGCGAAGGGCTCGTTGAGATTCCCGAACACATCATGAGGGAGGCCATTCGTGCTCTTGGCTGGTGAGTCATGGGCGGCACGATTCGAGGGCTTCCAGCGGGAAGCGTGGCGTCTCGAAACTCTGCCGCAGTACCTCATGCCGCAAGAAGCCGAGGAGATCCAGGCGTGGCGCAACGGCGCCCGCCTCAACCCTCGCACGGTTTCGAACGAGTACACCGATCGACTCCGTCGACAGACCACCGAAGGGCGCACGCAAGGACGCGTACACGTTGTCACGCGACCGCTCTCCGAATACCTGCGCTTCGAGTTCCACCAGTACTACGCGGCTCATGTCCTGGCGGGGGAACAGATTCGAATTCTCGATGTAACCGACCGAATCAACCCAATGGAGGGCATCCAAGATTTTTGGATGTTCGACCACACCGAAGTGGTACTCATGAACTATCACCCCGATGGCAGGCAGATCAGCCGCGAGGTATTCGAGGGCGCCGTTTCGCCATTCATCGAATACCAGCAGATCGCGGTAGCCGCATCGGTCCCCTTCGAGGAGTACGTGAAGGGCCTTGACGTTTGAGCCCGAAAGGCTAGGTCAGTCGCGCTCAGACCTAGCGGAAGCACTTCGCAGCGTGCGGAAGCGAGCCGGGAAGACACAAACCTGGCTCGCTCACCGCTGCAACATGTCACAAACCAAAATCAGTAACCTTGAGAGCGGGAAGCTCACACCCTCATTTGTCGACGTTGAATTGATCCTGCAAGCACTCGGCACGGACAACGCTATTGCCGCCGAAATTGCAGCATTGGCGAGAACAGCCAACACGGAGTGGCAGGACCACTGGTCCTCGCGCCGTAGGGGCCTGGATAAGAAGCAGAATGAGCTAGCGAGGCTCGAAGAGGTCTCGACAGAGTTTCGCTTCTTCCTGCTATCGATGATTACCGGGCTGCTGGCAACGCCCGAATACGTGCGCGCAAGCATTTCCGATGTTCCCGGCGATCAGTCGAAGACCATCGCCAGGAAGCTAGAGCGGCAACAGATTCTTTACGACTCTTCGAAGTCTTTCACATTCATTCTCACCGAGCAGGCCGCTAAATGGCCTCTGCTGCCTCCTCTGGCGATGGCTATGCAGATTGACCGGCTTGCATCTGTCTCCCGCATTCCAAGTGTGCGCCTTGGAGTACTCCCCCTTGGTGGGCATATCCCAGAGAGGCCGCTGAACACATTCACGGTCTACGACCGACGGCTAGCCACTGTGGAAACCGGCACAGGGGCATTGATCTTGCGGGACCGTCGCGACGTCACCGCGTATCGGGAAGACTTCAACCGCTACGAGGAATATGCGGTCTTCGGCGACGACTGCCGGGAGATTCTGACTGAGTGGTCGGCATCGTTTACCCGACCACGCCAATAATTCTCGCGTTTGACCAGGGCCCTTCGGCACCCTGACCTAACCGTCACGGAGCTGGAGGGCGATTGATGCTTGAGCACAAGCCGCACGCTGAATCAGGAACCTGGCCGGTAGCCCAAAGCGGATTGGAACCGGTCGGTGTCGAGGGTTGCCACACATGTGCGGCCCTGGCCGTGTCGCGGGAGATCGCGCGTGAAGCGGGTGTTCCGAGTGCCGTGGCGTCCTGCAATGGCTCGATTGGGGACCACCCGCACGCGGCTTCGGTGGGGGACGGCAGGAAGCTTCCCGCCGTGCATGTATGGGGGGTGGCCGTGTGACCGAGCCCCGGCGATACCACGAACAGCCCGTAGTCCTCGGAACGCTCGACGACTGGCTGTACGAAGCAAAGCCCGCACCGGGCTGTGGGGCGTGTGCCTCCGCCATGAAGAAGCTCGATGCGGCTACGGAGGCTGGTCAGGCTAGGCAGCGATTCGAGGCGGCCCGTGTGGTCCGCAACCACCCGCACCGGGGCCGAGGTTGACGACTGCACCAGACAAGCCAGAGACGGCCCCCAGGCCGCGCGGGAAGGGCAGGCGGGGCGGACCGCACGGGCTACGGCCCCGAAGGCGGCGGGAAGCCAAACGTCGTCGAGTGGATGAGCGCGAACGCCACCATCTGTGGGGAGTGCTTCGGTTCCCGGTCTGTGTGGTGTCCAGGGTGCGGGGGCTTCGGCGGTTGCTCGACGTGCAAGGGGTGGACGAAGGTGCTTTGCCCTGAGTGTGCAGGCGGTGACCTAGACGGCTTTCGCTGGTAAGCGGCAAGAGTCGGCATTGCCATTTGCCTGGATGCCCTGGATCGAATTTCCGCCTAGGCGCCAGCCGGCCGGGCATTGGGCGGGGCCCAATCTACGCTCATCGGGAAATACGAAGAAGCCCCCAATCCAGTTAAGGATTGGGGGCAATGTACGTGGAAGCCTAGCTGGTAGCGGCCTTGATGACCTGCACCGAAGTAGCCTCGGCGACAGAAACACCAGCCATGCGCATGGTCAGCTTGAAGCCAACCTGGTCCTTATCGAAGCGCGCGTCCTCGCTGATTCGGATCGTAGCGTTACGTCGCAGGCCAACCACGACGCGGGACGCATCCGAGACGATCACAGTCTTCGCGGGCAAAAATGCGCTCGACAGGATGGAGAATCCCCATGCGGTGGAAGCCGGGGCGTCGGTCGGAGACCCGCCCTGATAAACACCGGAGCCGGAAGCCTTCTCCTTGCGGAGAGCCGCAGCCATATCAACCGAGGCCCACACCACAGACGGGGTTCCGTTGGTCGACTCGATCCGTGCCACGGCGTCGGCCAGGTCGTCATAGGTGACGGTTACCTTGCCAGCTCCGAGGGTCGTTGTAATACCCTGCGACAGGATTCCCTTAATCGGGTTGGTACCCGAACCGACAAAGGCGTCACTGTCGAACTTAAGCGAAGCATCACGAAGCAGGTTGTCGGCGATGACTCGCCGCTGATCAACAGCCGAGTCTTCAAGCACCTCTACCGAGGCCCACTGCACTTCGCCAATCTTCTTCGCGGTGAACTTGACTTCACCCCAAACCATCTGCCCCTCGGGGATAACCTGCCCCTCGGCGACATAGTCAGCACCGGCCGAAGAGACAAGCTGAGGAACCGAGAAGGTGGCAGAGGCGAAGGGAATCACGCTGCCTTCGGGCAGGCCGCGCAGGAACGTCGACTTAGCCTTGAGTGCGTCGATGTACTTACCGGACACCTCGGACGGAACTGTATATCCGCCTTCGGAAGCAACACCGCCGGAAATGGCGCGGTACTCACTCAGGGACGGAACGAGAGAGCGCCACGGGTTAGAGTCGAGGGCTTCACGGCTGACCGGAGTTAGGACTCCGGAGTTCGCGGCCAGAAGGCTGCGAACCTCATTCTCATGATTGATACGCGACCGGTCTTCCCGGGCGTCCGTAGCACGCATATCCATGTGCTTCAGAGTTTCCGCAATAGCCCTACGGGTTTCCGGGGATTCCGTCCCCTCTGCTCCGTTGACCGCTGCCAGGATCTCGGTTCGTGCCATGCGTTCCTCGGCCGGAATGGAGTTGATGACGGCAGCAATCTCGCGGGCCGAAAGGCCCCGGTCCTCGGATTCGGCAGAGTCAAAGATCTTGCGAAGCTCAGTCTTCATTCAGGTTCCTTCATGGTTTGTAGCCGGATTACGGCATAAAAAAACCGCCCGGCACCGGAAATGGGTGGGGCGGCTGAAGATGGGGCGGTGATGCAGTTCTTCCGCCAGGGCGGGAAAGTTGTCACTTGCCGAAGCTTCCCGCTTCGGTTGTCAGCGGGTTATATGCAAATCCCCTGGCTATCAAGATGCGCTATCCGTTGCTCTTCGAGCCTGGCGACGTAGCGAACTCGGCGGACCGCTACGCGGGCAAGGTACTTGCATTTTTCATTGCAGTACCGACGTGGTCGTCCCGGGCCGGCCTTAATTTCAAATGGTCTAGCGCAAGTCCAGCACTTAAGCGTTACTGCCTTATTCATATTCCCTGTCCCCTCACAGCGGTTCACGCGTGCGAGCGTTAGCGCAAACGGCCCGGCACCCATGGCCTTTGGAGTCAAACCATTAGTGCCGGGCCGTTTTCCGCAACACCGCCCGTGCCACGTTTCCCCGATCCCGATCCGGCGGGAGTCGAAGTTTCCCGTTGCTACATCATTCGTAGACCTGTTATCGGCGCGGAAACCGCACCGAAACGAGAGTGACGGCGGTCACTGCCCAATTGAGCCTTGGCCGGGTTTCGGACCCACGGCTTCGGGCTAACCCCCGCGCGCTCACGCCGAGGGAAGGCGGCGGGTGCGGAGAATGGAGCCAAGATCCTTTGGAGCCTGGCCTAGGGGGGAGCAAGCAAGGGCCACCGGTTCGCCTGAACCTTCGCGAGATGGTGCCCTAGCCTGGCGCCATGACAAGCGCCCTTACCGTGCTAGCAGCCGACTTCGGCTCCTGGAAGCCGGACGACTGGTCTGCCGCTGCGTCCGTCGCGTCGACCGTACTGACTCTCCTGGCAGTGGTGATCGCCCTGCTGGCTGCGCTCTACGCGCGCCAGCAAGTCACCTTGGCTCGACAGTTGCGAGAGGAACAGGCTCAGCCGTTCGTTGTCGTTGACTTCCAAGACAATCCTGCAATGCGACAGGGCATCGACTTCGTGGTCGAGAACATGGGGCAGACTCTCGCGACGAACGTCAGGATAGTTGTTGACCCTCCGTTTTCTTCGACTTTGGATGATACGGGGTTTCCACTGAAGGATGCTCCTCTGATAGCGCAGGGTATTCCATCGCTTCCACCAAGGAAGCGATTTACCGCACTCTTCGACTCCGCTCCAGAGCGCCAAGCTACGGATCTGCCTTCGCGATACATCGCTACTGTTCATTTTGATGATGCTCACGGAAGGCGGCAGGAGCCTCTGACCTATATTCTCGACCTTTCGGTTCGCCGGAAGCTCCTATCCGTGAGCGAATATGGTCTTACTGATGGAGTACAGGCTTTGCGTGAGATGTCGAAAACTTTGAAGGAGGTGCGAAGTGAGCTGACGCGAGAGCGACACCGGCAGGCGGCGATTGAGCGAGCGAGCAGTGAAGCGCGCTCTGGTGATACTGCGGTACCTGAACCGGAAGCCGATCCCACCTAGGCTCCCTGCCTCGGCGCAGGGGAGCAATGTGGTCGGCCGTAGCCGGCCGGGAATACCAGATAGAGCAGACAGGGTTAGCTGCGAGGATCGCGGCCCGAGCTTTCAGTTATTGAGTGTTGTATCCGCGGGCCCAGGGCGAAGGGCGCGTGTGCTTTCTCATCTGCTCCCGCCACTTCGCTCCGGCCTTGGTGCACGGCTCCCATCGTGAGCCGACTGGATAGAGCCGATTGCAGCGGCTGCACATAGACATAGGCGTAGCTACTCCAATAGATGAGCGCCCCTTCGAGGGGGCGCCTCTTGCTAGAAAAAAAAAGGGGGCACCCTCGACGGGGCGCCCTTGGTTGTGCTGTCTGCCTGGCCTACCTTCCTTCGGCCAGGGGACATGAGTGTCTGTATAAGAAGACACCTGGGGAAAGCGCAGGTCACGCGCTTACGCGAGGAACCAATAGTTCCGGGAAGGACCGATCGGGGAACTATTTATTCTCTCGGACAGACACTATGGATTCTCTGCGAACTCGCTCACCTAGCGTCCGCTCCATCTCCTCGGTGTCTATCCATCCTCCGAGATAGCTCATGTTGTGCCCGTGTATCTGGCACGGCCTAGCCTTGTACTTCGCCCCGATGTCGTACACGCCCATCGGTAGAACAATGCATTGAGTGGAAGAGCCTGGCGCATACAGGCCCGCGTCCACACCAGCCATGATTAGGTTTCGCAGGTACTTCTCCCCAAAGATTCCGATTTCCCCAGAAGTTCTGTTGTACTTCGGCAGCGCCTCGACTATCTCGCCTGCGGCGAAAGAGGCGTGACCGCCTGCGCCAGCTCGGGAAGTAACGAGAAGAAAGAGCCGAAAATCTGCACCAAGAGAAGCGGACGACGCGGCATTTTCCGCCCCACGCTTCATGAGCTTTCCCCAAGAGAGCCTCACTCGGCCCCCTGGGCATCCAGCCAGCGATCCAGGTCGCTCGGTCGGCACCGGAGGGATTGACCCACCCTCCGGAACGGAATCTGTTCATCGCGCCAGTTGTCGTACACCCAGCTTCGGGGCTTGCTCAGGAACTCGGCCACTTCGGCGACCGTCCACAACTTAACCAACATGACCTCCGGATATGAGAAAGCCCCGAGTCACCTCGGGGCCATCGGGATATGAATTTCGGGAACTACGGACCGGGCTAACTCTCGGTACTCGCAATGGATTTCAACACTGCCCTGGCCTTCTCAGTCACTTCCCCCCCGGCTTTGCCCGCCACGGTGCCCAGGTAGCCGTCCCGTCGCGCCTTCTTCAAGTGGTCCTTAACTGTTTCCGGGCGACGCTCGATCAGTCGCGCAAGCCACGGGACCGGCGCCGGGGCGCCACTCTCGGCCATGTCGGCGTACGTCGCCGCCAGCAATGCCAGGTACCGGTCCGAGACGCCATCAGCCGCCAGGAGGCGGCCAGCGGCCTCCCCCGAGGCGTCCAGTTCCCGCGTGACGTCCTCAAGGGTCTGTTGGGCCTTCGGTGCCATCTTGGCCACGTTCACCGCAGCCGCGATGTCGAGCCTGCGGAGCACAGTCGTGGAGATGCCGCGCACAACGTCGCGAGGCTCGGCCTCCTCGGCTGGCTCCACGGTCATGCGCTGCGGGCCTCCCGTAATCGGCCCTTCCGGCCACCACATCCGGATCACCCAGCCCCCCTGCTGCTGAGTGATCTCGAATCCGCTCTCGTCTTCTCGCATACCCCGACCATACACCACCGAGTGTGGCCCACCCTGTGTTGACAACCCAGGGTGGGTCGTGTGCAAACTGTGGCCGCGGCCAGCCACGACAGGTGGGGCCCACGACGGGAAGGCCGGGGCAAGCGTGGCAAGGGCATGGGTGGCGCGATCCAAGGACGACGCGAAGAAGTGGACGGCGTTCTGGTACGACCCGGACGGGAAGCAGCGTCAGAAGTCGTTCGAGACCAAGAAGCGCGCCGACGACCACCGGAAGCGGAAGGAGCAGGAGCTAGACGCGGGGACCTATCTGGACGACAAGTTGGGGAAGCAGCCCGTCACGGCGGTCTGGGAGCAGTGGACCCAGCAAAGGAAGCTGGAGAACAGCACCAAGAAGCAGTACCGATCGATCCAGAACACGACCCTGGAACCGTTCTTCAAGGCCCGCTCCATCGTGTCCTTGAAGGTCGCGGACATTGAACAATGGCTGCTGTGGATGGAGCAGGACAGGAACCTCTCTGCGCGGACTCGGCGCCAGCGGTTCTCGTTCTTCTCCGGGATGATGGATTGGGCCGTAGCCAACGAGATCATCGGTCGCAATCCGTGCAAGAAGATCAGGCACGCAGGCAGCCGTGCCAAGGAAATACGCGAGCACAAGAGCAACGCCCGGCGGCTGACGACTCGGGAAGTTCTGGCCATGCTGAACGGGGCCCCGCCCCGATATCGGGCGATGCTCTGGCTCATGGCGGGATGCGGTCTCCGGATCGGCGAGGCCATGGCGGTCTCACGCGATCAGATCGACTTCCAGGCCGAGGTCCTACGCGTCGATTTCCAGATAGCGGAGGACGGCGAATCTGAGTCGGGGAAGAACAGCGCACTACAGCGGCGGCACATCAAGGCCCGCGACGAAGAGGAGCCGGGGCGAGTGGTGCCCCTTCCGCCGAACGTGGCCTTCGAGCTGCGCAGGCACATCAAGAACCACGGCGTATGGGGATCGGAGCGCCTGTTGTTCCCCAACCTCACTCGAACCGGGTACCTGTACGCCTCGTACTTCTACCGGCAAATCTGGCTGGTCGCCCTGACGAAGGGAGAGGTGACCTACTGCAAGCCGCACTCCATGCGGCACTACTACGGGTCCCGGCTGCTCTATGCGGGCGTCCCTGAGAACGATGTGGCCGACTGGATGGGTCACAGCAGCACGGACGTGCTCCGCGAGCACTATCACTACCTCTTCGAGGGTGCCGAGCAGCGAGGCCGCGCAGCCATCGCCACCATGCTGACACCCGACGCGGACGACCCCACGGAGCGAGACGAAGTCGCCTGACCCTGCCCCATACGAAAGGCCCCCGGCATCACGCCGGGGGCCTTGTCGTTTATGCAGGTCAGCGCCCGTTCCGGGGCCAGTGCCCGCCCAGGATTCCCCCAGCATGACGCCCAGGAAGGGCCCGGAACGGACCCGAACGGACCGGAAACCGATCACTGCTCCGGGATCACCGGAAAGGCGTCTGACCTGCGAAAACCCTGCTACGGCAGGTTCCTCGCCATCACGATCCGCTGGACCTGATTCGTGCCTTCATAAATCTGCGTGATCTTCGCGTCGCGCATCATGCGCTCCACCGGGTAGTCCCGCGTGTAGCCGTAGCCGCCGAGCAGCTGGACCGCGTCCGTGGTGACCTCCATCGCGACGTCCGAGGCGAAGCACTTGGCCGCGGCGCCGGCGAACGTGAGGTCGCTGTCGCCGCGCTCCGACTTGGCGGCGGCCGCGTACGTCAGCTGGCGGGCGGCCTCGATCTTCATGGCCATGTCCGCGAGCATGAACTGCACGCCCTGGAACTCGGCGATCGGCTTGCCGAACTGCTTGCGCTCCTGGACGTATCCCTTGGCGTAGTCGAGGGCTCCCTGCGCGACGCCGAGCGCCTGGGCCGCGATCGTGATGCGGGTGTGGTCCAGGGTCTTCATCGCGGTGGCGAAGCCCGTACCCTCCTCGCCGATCATGCGGTCGGCGGGGATGCGGACGTTGTCGAGATAGACCTCGCGGGTCGGGGAGCCCTTGATGCCGAGCTTGCGCTCCGGGGCGCCGAAGGAGACGCCCTCGTCGGACTTCTCGACGACGAACGCCGAGATGCCCTTGGAGCGCTTCGTCGGGTCGGTGACGGCCATGACCGTGTAGTAGTCGGAGACGCCCGCGTTGGTGATCCAGCGCTTCACACCGTTGAGGACCCAGAAGTCGCCGTCGCGGACGGCCTTGGTCTTCATGCCCGCCGCGTCCGAACCGGCGTCCGGCTCGGAGAGGGCGTACGAGAACAGCGCGTCGCCCTTGGCGAGCGGGCCCAGGTACTTCTTCTTCAGGTCCTCGGAGCCGGAGAGGATCACCGGGAGCGAGCCCAGCTTGTTCACGGCCGGGATGAGGGAGGAGGAGCAGCAGGCGCGGGCCACTTCCTCGATGACGATGACCGTGGCGAGCGCGTCGGCACCGGCGCCGCCGTACTCCTCCGGCACGTGGACGGCGTGCAGGTCGGAGGCGACGAGAGCGTCGAGGGCCTCCTGCGGGAAGCGGGCCTCTTCGTCGACCGCTGCCGCGTGCGGGGCGATCTTCGCTTCGGCGAGCGAGCGGACCGTCTCGCGGAGCATGTCGTGCTCCTCCGCCGGACGGTACAGGTCGAAATCGGTCGAACCCGCCAAGACTCTCACTCCCCAAATGTGCTAACTACCGTTAAGTAACCCAATTTTAGTGGGCCGCCCCGGCAATGGCATACGCAACCGGTGCGTGAGCTTGGTGACAGGGGTGGGGCAAACGGGGCATGTAGCCGAAGGGCCTGCGGCGGGTGGCGGACGGGTGGGGGAAAAACCGGGTTCAGGAGCCCGACTATGCTCGGCTCCGCACGCCCGTCCGTATCTCCCAGGAGCACTCGATGGCCCTCAAGATCACTGTGATCGGCACCGGCTACCTCGGCGCCACCCACGCCGCGGCCATGGCGGAGCTGGGCTTCGACGTCCTGGGGCTCGACGTCGTGCCGGAGAAGATCGAGATGCTCTCAGCCGGCAAGGTGCCGATGTACGAGCCGGGGCTCGAAGAGATCCTCCAGAAGCACGTCGCGGGGATCGAGGGCTCGACCGGGCGACTGCGGTTCACCACCTCCTGGGAGGAAGTGGGGGCCTTCGGTGACGTCCACTTCGTCTGCGTGAACACTCCGCAGAAGCACGGCGAGTACGCCTGCGACATGAGCTACGTGGACAGCGCCTTCGAGTCGCTCGCACCGCAGCTGACCCGGTCCGCCCTCGTCGTCGGGAAGTCCACCGTGCCGGTGGGCTCCGCCGCACGGCTCGCGAAGCGGCTCGCGGAGCTGGCGCCGGTGGGCGCCGATGCCGAGCTGGCGTGGAACCCGGAGTTCCTCCGGGAAGGTTTCGCCGTCCAGGACACCCTGCACCCGGACCGGATCGTCGTCGGGGTGCAGAGCGAGCGGGCCGAGAAGCTGCTGCGCGAGGTGTACGCGGGGCCGGTCGGGGAAGGGTCGCCGTTCGTGGTGACGGACTACCCGACCGCCGAGCTGGTCAAGACGTCCGCGAACTCGTTCCTCGCGACCAAGATCTCGTTCATCAACGCCATGGCCGAGGTCTGCGAGGCGGCCGACGGTGACGTGGTGAAGCTCGCCGAGGCGATCGGGCACGACGACCGCATCGGGAAGAAGTTCCTGCGGGCGGGCATCGGGTTCGGTGGCGGCTGCCTTCCCAAGGACATCCGGGCGTTCATGGCCCGCGCGGGTGAGATCGGCGCGGACCAGGCGCTGACCTTCCTGCGCGAGGTCGACTCGATCAACATGCGGCGCCGCGGTCACATGGTCGAGCTGGCCCAGGAGGCCGTGGGCGGCGATTCGTTCCTGGGCAAGCGGGTGGCCGTGCTCGGCGCGACGTTCAAGCCGGACTCCGACGACGTACGGGACTCGCCCGCGCTCAACGTGGCCGGTCAGATCCACCTTCAGGGCGGCCAGGTCACGGTGTACGACCCCAAGGGCATGGACAACGCCCGGCGGCTTTTCCCCACGCTCGCGTACGCGGACTCGGCACTCGACGCGGTGCGCGGCGCGGATGTGGTGCTGCACCTGACGGAGTGGCGCGCCTTCCGTGAGCTGGACCCGGCGGAGCTGGGCGAGGCGGCGGCGCGGCGGATCATTCTGGACGGGCGCAACGCGCTTGATCCTGTGGTGTGGCGTGAGGCGGGGTGGACGTACCGGGCGATGGGCCGGCCGAAGGCGTAGGGGCGGGACGGGGGGTACGGGCCCGGCAGTGCCCGGTCCGTACCCCGGACGTCTCAGACCGTGTGCCCGTCCACTTCGCCGATCGTGGCGTGGGAAGGGCCGTAGCGGGCGCTGAGGTCGCGGGCGACCGCTTCCGCGTCGCGCAGTACCCGGACCGCGTTGCGCCAGGTCAGCTTGGCGAGGTCGGCGTCGGACCAGCCGCGGCTGAGCAGCTCCGCGATCAGGTTCGGGTAGCCGGCGACGTCCCGCAGGCCCTCCGGGAGGAAGGCCGTGCCGTCGAAGTCGCCGCCGATGCCGATGTGGTTGATGCCGGCGACCTCGCGCATGTGGTCGAGGTGGTCGGCGATCGTGGCGACGGTGGCCTCGGGGCGCGGGTAGGCCGCCTCGAAGTCGGCGTGGACGCGCATGGCCGCCGAGGTGGTGTCCAGGTGGTGCAGGCCGTGCTCGCGCATGTTGCGGTCGGCGGCCAGCGTCCAGGCGACGGCGGCCGGGAGGACGAACTTCGGTACGAAGGTCGCCATGGCCACGCCCCCGTTGGCGGGGAGCTGGGCCAGCACGTCGTCGGGGATGTTGCGCGGGTGGTCGCAGATCGCGCGGGCCGAGGAGTGCGAGAAGATCACCGGCGCGGTGGAGGTGGCGAGCGCCTGACGCATCGTCGTGGCCGCCACGTGGGAGAGGTCGACCAGCATGCCGATGCGGTTCATCTCCCGTACGACCTCGCGGCCGAACGCCGACAGGCCACCGATGCGCGGGACGTCGGTCGCCGAGTCCGCCCAGTCGATGTTGTCGTTGTGCGTCAGCGTCATGTAGCGCACGCCGAGCGCGTGCAGGGCGCGCAGGGTGCCCAGCGAGTTGTTGATGGAGTGGCCGCCCTCGGCGCCCATCAGGGAGGCGATCCGGCCCTCGGCGCGGGCGATCTCCATGTCGTCGGCGGTCAGCGCGCGCCGCAGGTCCGCGGGGTAGCGGGCCAGCAGCTCGGCGACGACGTCGATCTGTTCGAGGGTGGCGCTGACGGCGGCGTCACCGGCGAGGTCGCTGCGGACGTAGACCGACCAGAACTGCGCTCCGACGCCGCCGGCGCGCAGCCGGGGGATGTCGGTGTGCAGGGTGCCGGTCTGGTCGGTGGCGATGTCCCGGGCGTCCAGGTCGTAGCCGACCTGTTCGCGCAGGGCCCAGGGCAGATCGTTGTGGCCGTCGACGACGGGGTGGGCGGCGAGGAGTTCCCGGGCCCGGTCCAGGTGGTCCACGGTCCCCTACTTCCCGAAGCCGAAGGAGTCGGAGCCCTCGACCTTGGCCCGGAGCCGTTTCCCCTTCTCGGTGGCCTGGTCGTTCAGTTCGCTCAGGAAGTCCTTCATCCGGGCCAGCAGCTCGCTGTCCTGGGCGGCGAGGATGCGGGCGGCGAGCAGGCCCGCGTTGCGCGCTCCGCCGACCGAGACGGTGGCGACCGGGATTCCGGCGGGCATCTGCACGATGGAGAGCAGGCTGTCCATGCCGTCGAGGTACTTCAGCGGGACCGGGACACCGATGACGGGCAGCGGGGTCACGGAGGCGAGCATGCCGGGCAGGTGGGCCGCGCCGCCGGCGCCCGCGATGATCGCCTTCAGACCGCGGTCGGCCGCCTCCTCGCCGTACGCGATCATCTCGCGCGGCATGCGGTGGGCGGAGACGACATCGACCTCGTAGGGGATCTCGAACTCGTCGAGGGCCTTCGCGGCTGCTTCCATGACGGGCCAGTCGGAGTCCGAGCCCATGACGATGCCAATGACGGGGGCGGTACCGGGGGAGGTCATTCGGTGATTGTTCCTCGCAGGTAGTCGGCCGCGTGCCGGGCGCGCTCCCGCACGTCCGCCAGGTCGTCGCCGTAGGTGTTGACGTGTCCGACCTTGCGGCCGGGCTTCACGTCCTTGCCGTACATGTGGATCTTGAGCTGCGGGTCGCGGGCCATGCAGTGCAGGTACGCCTGGTACATGTCCGGGTAGTCCCCGCCGAGGACGTTGCACATGACCGTCCACGTGGCGCGCGGGCGCGGGTCGCCGAGCGGGAGGTCCAGGACGGCCCGCACGTGGTTGGCGAACTGCGAGGTGATCGCACCGTCCTGGGTCCAGTGCCCGGAGTTGTGCGGGCGCATCGCCAGTTCGTTGACGAGGATGCGACCGTCGCGGGTCTCGAACAGCTCGACGGCGAGGTGGCCGACGACTCCGAGCTCGGCGGCGATGCGCAGGGCGAGCTGCTGGGCCTCGCCCGCCAGGCGCTCGTCCAGCTCGGGGGCCGGGGCGATGACCGTGTCGCAGACGCCGTCGACCTGGATCGACTCGACGACCGGGTAGGCGACGGCCTGGCCGTGCGGCGAGCGGACGATGTTGGCCGCCAGCTCCCGCACGAAGTCGACCTTCTCCTCCGCGAGGACGGGAACGCCGGCCCGGAACGGCTCGGCCGCGTCCTTCTCGGAGCGGACGACCCACACGCCCTTGCCGTCGTAGCCGCCGCGGACCGTCTTGAGGATCACGGGGAAACCGCCCACCTCGGCCGCGAAGGCCGCGGCGTCGGCCGGGTCCTCCACGAGGCGGTGGCGGGGGCAGGGCGCACCGATCTCGGTGAGCTTGGCCCGCATCACCCCCTTGTCCTGGGCGTGCACCAGGGCGTCGGGGCCGGGACGGACGGGGATGCCGTCCGCCTCCAGGGCCCGCAGATGCTCCGTGGGGACGTGCTCGTGATCGAAGGTGATCACGTCGCAGCCGCGCGCGAAGGCTCGCAGCGTGTCCAGGTCGCGATAGTCGCCGATGACGACTTCGCTCACCACCTGGGCAGCCGAGTCCTGGGGGGTGTCACTGAGGAGCTTGAATTTCAGGCCGAGGGGGATACCCGCCTCGTGGGTCATACGGGCGAGCTGACCGCCGCCGACCATGCCGACTACCGGGAACGTCACCCCTCCAGAGTATCCGCCGCGCCGGGGCTCCCCGGACGGCGGACCGGCGGCGGCCCGACAGCGGGCGCACGTCACAGCATCGCCACCCTCCACAGGACGCACAGGCATCACACGAGAGGGCTGGTTAGCATGGCCGGGTTGACGAAACCGAGCGGACGGGGCTGAGCGATCACCATGGACGAACGTGGCGCATTGCGGGCCCGCATCGATCTGCTGGGCCGGGAGGTCGCCAAGTTCGGCGCGGTCGGCGCGGTCGGCGTGCTGGTCAACATCGCGGTCTCCAACCTGATCTGGCGCACCACGGACATTCCGGTGGTCCGGGCCGGTCTCATGGCGACCTGCGTGGCCATCCTCTTCAACTACGTGGGCTTCCGTTACTGGACGTACCGGGACCGTGACAAGAGACGCCGGACCCGGGAGCTGATGCTCTTCCTGGCGTTCAGCGCCGTGGGTGCGGTGATCGAGGTCGGGGTGCTGTACGCGGCGACGTACTGGGGCGGCTGGGACACCCCGCTCCAGAACAACATCTTCAAGATCGTCGGAATCGGGATCGCGACCCTGTTCCGCTTCTGGTCGTACCGGACCTGGGTGTTCCGGGCGCTGCCCGCCAAAGAGACGGCGCTGACCCCGGGGAGCGCTCCGGCGCCGGTGGAAGCCGCGCCGCAGGCGCCGGAGGTGGCCGAGGAGCCGCGGAAGGTGCGGGAGCCGCAGGGGACGGACGTGCCGCAGGAGGCGGCCTCACCGCAGACGCCGCCGGTTTCGCAGACGCCGTCGACTTCACAGACGCCGCCCGTTCCGCTGGTCGAGCAGGTCTCGCGGGTGGAGTCCGGCCCCGTTCGCAACTGAGACCGGTCAGCGCACCGGGCGGTCCTGGTCCTTGCGTTTCCTGGCGACCCTGCTGAGGAAGAGGGCGAAGACCGGGGGCTGCTGCTGAAGCAGTTCCAGCCGGCCGCCGTCCGCCTCCGCGAGGTCCCGGGCGACGGCGAGGCCGATCCCGGTGGAGTTGCGTCCGCTGATGGTGCGCTCGAAGATCCGCGCACCGAGGTCGGCGGGCACTCCGGGGCCCTCGTCCGTCACCTCGATGACCACCTGGTTGCCCGTGACACGGGTGCGCAGGGCGACGGTGCCGCCGCCGTGCATCAGCGAGTTCTCGATCAGCGCGGCGAGCACCTGTGCCACCGCGCCGGGGGTGCCGACGGCCCGCAGTCCGTGCTTGCCCGAGCAGACGACCGCGCGGCCCGCGCTGCGGTAGGCGGGGCGCCACTCCTCGATCTGCTGCTTGACGACCTCGTCGAGGTCGAAGACGACGGCGGAGCCGGTGCGCGGGTCGCGGGAGTTCGTCAGCAGCCGCTCCACCACGTCGGTCAGCCGCTCGACCTGTGTCAGGGCGATGTGGGCCTCCTCCTTCACCGTCTCCAGGTCCTCGGTGACGGAGATCTCCTCGATCCGCATGGAG
This sequence comes from Streptomyces sp. NPDC058620, assembly GCF_042717135.1. Taxonomy (NCBI): domain Bacteria; kingdom Bacillati; phylum Actinomycetota; class Actinomycetes; order Kitasatosporales; family Streptomycetaceae; genus Streptomyces; species Streptomyces sp. NPDC058620. The sequence goes on along the minus strand of NZ_JBHXQO010000009.1, from coordinate 172,423 downwards.
AGCGCGGTCAGCGGGGTGCGGAGCTGGTGCGAGGCGTCGGCGGCGAGGCGCCGTTCCGCCGTCAGCATCCGTGCGATCCGCTCGGCAGAGGAGTCCAGGACGTCGGCGACGCGGTCCAGCTCAGGGACCCCGTACCGCTTGTGGCGGGGGCGCGGGTCGCCGGAGCCGAGACGTTCCGCCGTCTCGGCGAGGTCGGTCAGCGGTGAGGCCAGCCGGTTGGCCTGGCGTACGGCGAGGAGCACCGCGGAGACGATCGCGAGGAGCGCCACCGCGCCGATGATCAGGAGGGTGCGGCCGAGCTCACGGGTGACGGCCGACCCGGATTCCTCGACGGTGACCTTCTCGCCCTGCTCCCCCGTCGCCGAACTGCGGATGACGCTGCCGCTGGGGCGCTCACCGACCTCGATGGGAGCCCGGCCCGGGATCTCGACCCGTGCGTAGCGGTTGGAGTCCACCTGCTCGGCCAGGACGCCCGCGGTGATCCGCTCCTCGCCCAGCAGCCGGCTGTCGACGACGCTGATCAGCCGCAGCGCCTCGGAGTCGACGCTCTCCTGGGCACTGCTGCTGATGGTGCGGCTCTCCACCAGGACGAGGGAGACGCCGAAGACGGCGATCACCACGAGCACCACGGCGAGCGTGGAATTGATCAGTCGACGGCGCATGACTGTCTCTGTACGTCAGCTCTTCTCGAACCGGAAGCCGACGCCCCGCACCGTCGCGATGTAGCGGGGATTGGCGGCGTCGTCGCCGAGCTTCTTGCGGAGCCAGGAGATGTGCATGTCGAGCGTCTTGGTCGAGGACCACCAGGTCGTGTCCCAGACCTCACGCATCAGCTGGTCGCGGGTGACGACCCGGCCGGCGTCCCGGACGAGGACGCGCAGGAGATCGAATTCCTTGGCGGTGAGCTGAAGTTCCTCCTCGCCCATCCAGGCCCGGTGCGACTCGACGTCGATCCGGACGCCGTGGGTGGCGGGCTGCACGGCGGGCTCGGTGGCACCGCGCCGCAGCAGGGCCCGGACCCGGGCGAGCAGTTCGGCGAGGCGGAAGGGCTTGGTGACGTAGTCGTCGGCTCCCGCGTCGAGACCGACCACGGTGTCGACCTCGTCGGCGCGGGCGGTCAGCACCAGGATCGGTACGGCGAGTCCGTCGCCGCGCAGCCGGCGGGCGACTTCGAGGCCGTCCATGCCGGGCAGCCCCAGGTCGAGAACGACGAGATCGATGCCGCCCTGGAGTCCGGCATCCAGCGCGGTCGGACCGTCCTGCCGGACTTCGACCTCGTAACCCTCCCGACGCAGTGCGCGGGCCAGTGGCTCCGAGATGGACGCGTCGTCCTCGGCGAGCAGTACACGGGTCATGGAGTGATGGTAGTCCGCACGGAGGGCGGGGGGTGAGGTGCGCGTGAAGCCCTCTGTACCTGGGCAGCGAACTCTCTGTGGACCTTCGAATATGCGAGCCTGGTTCCAATATCACCTGTGATCCATGTCTCAAGTCCTTTCATATGCCGCACTGTCGTGTCGTAAGGTGTTCCGACGCCTGATGCACTACTGAAGGACCTTTGGGCAAGTTTGAGCGCCAGGGGTCACTTTTCTGTGCGGGCCGGCACCCGCCGGCCTTGAGGGTGGATGACCTGTGGGCCGGGCCCGGTGCGCTCTCGCGTGCCGGGTGTGGATCCCGATGCGGTCGGCTCCTTTTGACTCCGGCATCGACTCCCTACGGAGAGCGGTGGCCTGAGCGAGTCCCCTTCGAGTGGAGGGGTGGGGCACGGCCACGCCGGTGCCGGCCACCCCCCACCGGGCGCGTACCGCTCACGAGGCGACGCGTCCCGACCAGCAAGGATCGACCATGGCTTCCAGCCTGACGAAGGATTCCGTCAGTACGACCGGCGGTAAGACCTTCTTCGGCCACCCCCGCGGCCTGGCCACTCTCTTCATGACGGAGATGTGGGAGCGCTTCAGCTACTACGGAATGCGCGCACTCCTCCCGCTCTACCTGATCGCCCCCAACGGGCTCGACATGAACGCGGGTACGGCCACCGCGATCTACTCGGTCTACCTGTCCCTGGTGTACCTGCTCGCCATGCCCGGCGGCTGGTTCGGTGACCGTGTCTGGGGTCCGCGCAAGACCGTCGCCATCGCCGGCGGGATCATCATGATCGGCCACCTGACGCTGGCACTGCCGTCCGAGGGCACCTTCTTCGCCGGTCTCGGACTGGTGGCGATCGGCTCCGGTCTGCTGAAGTCCAACATCTCGACGATGGTCGGCCACCTCTACGACGGCCCGGACGACCCGCGCCGCGACGGTGGCTTCACGATCTTCTACATGGGCATCAACATGGGTGCCTTCGCGGCGCCCCTGGTCATCGGCACCATCGGTGAGAACGTCAACTGGCACCTGGGCTTCGCGATCGCCGCACTCGGCATGGGCCTGGGCGTCGCTCAGTTCCTGCTCGGTACGCGTCACCTCAACGAGCGCAGCCTCGTCGTCCCGAAGCCGCTGGACGCGGCCGAGCGCGCGTCGACCCTGCGCAAGGCCATGATCTGGATGGGCGTCGCCGCCGTCTTCTACATCGGCACGGTCGTCACCGGCGTCTACACGCTCAACTGGCTCCTGGTCCCGATCACCGTCGCCGGTCTGGTCATTCCGGTGGTCGTCCTGGCGCGCATCAAGCGCGACAAGGACCTCAGCACCGCCGAGCAGTCGAAGATGTCCGGCTACATCTGGTTCTTCGTCGCCGCCGCCATCTTCTGGATGATCTACGACCAGGGCGGTTCGACGCTGGCGATCTTCGCCGAGTCCTCGGCCGAGAACTCGGTCCTCGGCTGGGACTTCCCGGTCTCCTGGTACCAGTCGGTCAACCCGGTCCTGATCATGGCCCTGGCCCCGGTCTTCGCCGCCTTCTGGCTGGCGCTGAACCGGCGGGGCAAGGAGCCGAGCACCATCGTGAAGTTCAGCTCCGGTCTGGTGCTGGTCGGTGCGTCGTTCTTCGTCTTCCTGCTGCCCCTGACGATCGCGGGTGACGGCCACAAGGCCGCCGCGATGTGGCTGGTCGCGATCTACTTCATCCAGACCGTCGCCGAGCTGACGCTCTCCCCGGTCGGCCTCTCCGTCACCACGAAGATGGCTCCGGCCAAGTACGCCAGCCAGATGATGGGTGTCTGGTTCCTGGCCGTGACGGCCGGTGACTGCACCACGGGTCTGCTGTCCATCGCCGGGGTCGAGCTCAACGGCACCGGGGTGGTCGCCCTCCAGGCCGCGCTCGCGGTGCTCGCGGGTATCGCGATCTTCATGTACCGCGGCAAGGTCAAGGAGCTCATGGGCAACGTGCGCTGATTCGCGTACCTCCCCGTAGCGCCCACGGAGGGCCGTCGCACCGATCCCGGTGCGGCGGCCCTCCGTCGTCGTGTCCTCGGTCAGCGGATTCCGCGCAGCCTGCGCCACGGGGTGAAGGTGAACACCGCCCCGCCGAGCAGGATCGCCGTGCCGGCGACCAGCCCGAGCGCGCGCAGTGCGCCGTCCTCCTCGGCCCCGGTGGCCGCGAGGCCGCCGCCGGAGTCCATACCGCCGCCGGACGCGCCCGCGCCCGCCGATCCGCCGCCGGACGCACCGCCCGGCTGGGCCGCGGTGTCGAGCTCCAGCGAGACCGCCACCCCGGCCGGCGGGGTGCACGTGGTGGTCGTACCGAGCGCCGCGACCGTGAGGACACCCGGGCTGAGCGTGGACTTCCCGCTCGCGCCCGGCTTGTACGTGCCCGTGAGGTCGGGGATCTCGATCGGTGCGCCGCCCTTGATGGGCGCCTTGTTCGTGGGGCCATCCACGTGGACGGTGCCCTTGTCCGCGCCGCCCAGCCTGACCTCCATGGAGGGCTTCACCGAGTCGGCGGGTATGTCGATGGGGCTGTCCATCACGGACTTGCTGAACTTCACCGTGAGGGCGTAGCCGCCGCCGCTCCTCTTCGCGTTGATCTTCACCGGGGAGGTGGCGTTCTTGTCCCCGATAGGGGTCTTGCAGGTGTACGCGACGGCGACCTCCTTGCCCTCGAAGTCGGTAGCGCCGCCGGTGCCGCCGGAGTCCGTACCACCGGCATCGCCGCCACCGGCGGTGGTGCCGCCGGACGTCGTGCCGCCCGCCGTCGTGCCTCCCGCGGTGGTGCCTCCCGCGGTGGTGCCGCCCGCTGTCGTGCCGCCGGCCGTCGTACCGCCGGACGTGGTGCCGCCGGACGTGGTGCCGCCGGACGTCGTGCCGCCGGACGTCGTGCCGCCCGCTGTCGTACCGCCGCCACCCTCCGTCACCTTGATGGTGACGCCCGGCTGGACCGCCTCCTTCGGGGCGCACTTGGTGTCCGTGGAGATGGGCTTGGACACGTTGATGTTGTAGGCGCCCGGCGTCAGCGTGAGCTCGCCCGCCTTCTCCAGTTTCAGCGTGCCCTTCATATCGGGCAGCACCATGGGACTGTTCTTGGGGATCGGCGGGTTCTGCCGGGGCCCTTCGAGCTTCAGTTCACCGCTCGCCGTCCCGCCCAGCCCGACCGTGCCGGTCGGCTTCACGGTGTCCTTGTCCAGGTCCAGGACGTCGGGGTTCCTGGAGGCGGCCCCGACCGTCTTCCAGACGACCTCGATCTCGTCCCCGACCTTCGCCTCCGCCGGGGCGGTCAGCTGCACCTTGGTGGTGCCCTGGACGGGTGGCAGCCCGGAAATCGGGGGCGGAACGCACTCCGTCGCGTACGAGACGTCGGCGGCCAGGGCTGGACTCGCGGCCAGTACGATCCCCGCCCCGCCGAGCATCAGCGCGACTCCCGCCGCGCTCATCCTCCGTTGCGTGCTCACGAATGTCCCTTCGTCGTGGGTCTGTTCTCTGACGGTGCGGAATCCGGGGTGAACCACGGCAGCGAGGCCGTGGTCGTGGTGCTCACGGGCGCGGCGGCCCCGGTGCGTCGCCGGGGGCGGTGCCGCGCGACGCGCGGAAGGCCCGGGCCGGGGCGGGGCCGGACCTTGTCGACGACCGCCATGCCGATACGGAAGACGGCGGCCGGCACGACGACGCACAGAAGAACCCAGAAGAGCGTGACGCCCCAAGGGCGGCCCACCCGCCACGGCTGCTCGGCCAGCACCTTCGTCCCGTAGCGCAGGGAGACCTGGTAGTCGCCGTGCGCGCCCGCTGCCAGTTCGACGGGCAGCTCGATCTGCGCCTTGCGGCCGGGTGCGACGGTGCCGCGCCACTGCCGTTCCTCCCACTGCGGGGCGTAGACGCCGTGCGCGGTGCCGATCTCGAAGACGGGGTCCTTCACCGGTGCGGAGCCGAGGTTGCCGACCGTGAAGACCAGCTTCCGGGAGGCCGGGGCACCGAACCAGGTCAGCAGCCCGCTGTCACCCGCCAGGCGCGTGGTCGCCAGCACGGCGAGCCTTCCGCCCCCGGTCTGCCGGGGCAGCGGGGCGGCCGGGTGCCCCGCGACCTCGAACACCGCGTCGGCGGTGGCCTGTTCGCCGGTGACCGTGGCGACGTGCACCACGCACGGGCAGGGCACGGGAGGCTCGGCGACCGGCATCTCCTTCGCGAAGGCGCCAGCCTTGTCGGTGGTGACGGCTCGTCCGTCCGCGTTGGCGCAGGAGTTGGTGCCGCCGATGACGCCCTCGGCGGGCGTGGCCTGTCCGCAGATCAGCATCATCAGCAGCGTCCCGGGGCGCCAGCCACGGCCCCTGACGGTGATCTCGCCGCCCTTGCCCGCCTGTTGCGCGGAGAGCGTGACGGCGGGCTCGCCTTCCGCGGCCGAGGCGCCGGGAGCGGGCAGGAGCAGGAGGACGGACAGCAGGGCGGGCAGCAGGGCGGGCAGCAGGGCGGGCAGCAAAGCGGGCAGCAGGGCGAGGAGCCGCACGGCGGCCCGGCCGCTGTCGCGCCGGCGGAGTGCCGGTCCGGACGTTCTGGTCACGAGTGCGCTCCTGCCTTCGCCAAGTACCGGTCGGAGGTGCCTGTTCGGTGGACCGGGTGCGGGCCGGGCGGGTCGTCGCCCGGTGCCTCGCGGGGTCCGCGTCGCCGCAGGGCGTACGCGCCCGCGCCGATCGCCACGAGCACCAGCAGCGCGCCACCGGTCAGCGGGACCCGGGGGACGTACACCGCCGTTGCCGACGCCTCGCCGCGCGCCCCGCCCGCGGCTGTGACGCTCAGCCGGACGGTGACCCGGTCGAAGGCGGGGGCGTCGGGCCAGGGCTCCGTCAGTTCGACCCGTTGGCCGGGCAGGAGTTCCACCGGGAGTGTGCGGGCCCGCCAACGCGGGAACGCACCGGTCAGCCCTTCGGCGCTGACGGCCAGGCGGGGCACGAGGGCCACGTTGCCCCGGTTGACGAGGGCGTACCGGATGCTCCGCCCGGACACGGCGACGTCCTCGACGGTGAGCGCCGCCAGAGTCGGCCCGCTCACCCGCAGGTGCACGCGCACGCCCACCTCGCGCCCCCCGCTCACGGCGAGGACGGCGCCGGGATGGTCACCGGGTGTCGCGCCGGACGGGACGGTGACGGCGAAGGGGACCTCGGCGCGGGTCCTGGCCGGGACGGTCACCTCGCGCGAGGCGAGCCGCAGCCAGGCGCCCGTGCCGGTCGAGCGCTTCGTCCCACGCGCGGCGAAGCCCCCGCCGCCGGTGTCGTACGCGTCGGCGCCCCGCAGCCGCACGGTGACGGGGGCGCGCCCGGGGTTGGTCACCGCGAGCCGGTCCTCCAGTACGGCACCGGGGGCGCCCTCCAGGTAGAAGTAAGGCCGGCCCTCGTCGCCCGGGCGCCCGCCGCCGCCGGCCGGCCCCGCGGACCAGCCCTGCGGGGCGGCGTCCGGGCGGTCGGCTCCGGCCGCCGGGGTGACGGCGAGGGCGCACAGGAGTACGGCGAGCGCCGCTCGGGCGGCGTGGCCGGTCGACAGCGACATGGGCGGCTCCCTGGTGCGGGTGCGTGCGGCGGTGTGGCGTCCGGGGCGGTGCGTCCGGCAGGGGTGCGGGTCAGCCCGTGGCGCGCTGTCCGCGCCGGGTCAGCCACAGCACGCCTGCCGCGCCGGTCAGCAGGACGGTGCCGCCGAGCGTGCCGAGCGCGGCGGCAGAGTCGAGGGGGCCGGTCCTCGGCAGTTCGCCGCCGCCCGCCGGGGCGTCCTGCGAGGCCGTCGCGCCCGTCACGTCGAGTTCCAGGGAGTGCTTGGGGTCGTTCTTCGGCGTGCAGATCGTGGTCGTACCGAGCGCCTTGATGGTGAGCACCCCCGCGGTGAACGTGACCTTGCCCGACTTCTTCGGGGTGTACGTCCCCGACAAGTCGCTGATCCTGATGGGGGTGTTGGCGGGGACGGCCGCGGTGTTCGCCGCCCCGGTGACCTGGACCTCTCCGCTCTCGGCGCCGCCCAGTTCGATCACCGCGCTCGGCTTCATGGCGCCCTTGCCCAGCTCCACCGGGCTGGACGAGACGCCCTTCTGGAAGGACATGGTGAGCGTGTAGCCACCACCGCTCCTGACGCCCTTGATGTCGATGGGCGACACCGCCCCCTTGGGCCCGATCGGCGTCCGGCACTGGTAGTTGACGTCCACGACCTCGGCGTGGGCCACGGGTGCGGTCATCAGCACCACCGCGCCGGCCGCCACTGACACCGCAGCGAGAGCTGTCCTCTTCTGGTTCGACACCTCGAGTTCCCCTCATGCCGGGAGTCGCCGAGCGGGCCGTGACGTTCCGTACGGCCGCGGTTTACTGACGACGCATCAGATTTGGCGCCCAAGGTACGCCTGGGGCCTTTTGGAGGGAAGACAAAGGAGCACACCGATCCGGTGTGCTCCTTGGGTGTACGAATCCGGGCACGGCCCGGTGGACATCACGCGGGCGCGGCCAGCTCCGCCCAGACGGTCTTGCCCGGCGCGTCGGGCGCGCGCGTGACGCCCCAGTCCAGACAGAGCCGCTGCACGATGAACATTCCGTGACCGCCGGGCCGTCCCGCCCGGTGCGGGGTGCGCGGCGCGGGCTCGCCCGCGCCCTGGTCGACGACCTCGACCCGCAGCACCTTCGGCGTGCACGCGATGCGCAGCTCCTCGGGGCCGCCCGCGTGCAGACACGCGTTGGTGACCAGCTCGGAGACGACCAGCAGCACGTCCTCGGCGGCGGCACGCCGGTCGGCACCCGCGGCCGGGAGCCAGCCCCAGTCGTACAGTGCCTGCCGGGCGAAATCGCGGGCCATCGGCACGATGCCGCTGGCCCCCCGCAGTGAGATCGTGCGCCACTGCCGGTCCGCCGGAGCGGCGGAGGCTTCGCCCGCGCCGTCCGGCTCGCGGCCGAGGTCGCCCGGCGGATGCTGCCGGGTGGTGCTCATCAGCGCTTCACCTCACCGATTCACCGAGTCGCCATTGAACGGATACTGATCAGATACAGAGTGTGCGAGCTGTCAGTTCGCCACCAGGATGTCTTCTGCCCGGCCGAATCGTGACAACACCCACTTGGTCCACGCGATCACGTGACGGGAGCAACAAGAGTGGCGCCCGAGGTCGTGAAGCGTGTGCCGTGGTCAGGGTCTGAGAGCGTCTTCGAGTGAGGCGTGGACGGTGAAAACCGCATCGGCCCCGGTGATCTCGAAGACCCTAGCCACGACGGGACGCATACCGGCCAGGTGGACACCGCCACCGGCCGCCTCCGACTTGAGCCGGGCACCGAGCAGCACGTTCAGCCCGGTGGAATCGCAGAACTCGAGTCGCGAGCAGTCGACCACCAGGCGCACGCGCCCTTGCTCGACCGCACTCTCGAGCGGCTCACGCAGCAGATCGGCGGTGTGGTGATCGAGCTCACCCACCGGTGTCACAACCTCGGTGTGCCCCTCGGTCCGGACGTCGACCTGAAGCCGACCCCGATTCGCACTGCCGACCGTCCCGCGGTCCATGCCCGTTCCTCTTCGTCGTCCGTCCCGCCCGCGCGGATTTCTGCGCGGCTGTCTGCCTAGCTATCGCCGACGTTCGTAAAACAGTACGCGTTCCGTACGCCACGCGGTAGCCGGAGACCTGAACAAAGCGGACATAATACATGATTTGGAGCTTGTAAGTCGCAGCAGGAACCGGGTAAGGGTAGGGGGATACCGAATTTCGTGGCTTTGGAGGCGCCGCTTCACCGCAGGAACACGTATGGGCATCGGCAGCCATATGCCGAGAACGATGGAGGAGAAACATGTCACCCCGGCTCGACGTACCGCGTACCCACAACGCGCCGTCGACATGTCCTCAGGGACCGACCGATTCCAACTCCCCTGCCGCGATCGCCGTACCCGGCCCGCGCACCAGCAGTACCGGCACCACCCGCACCATCAGCACCACCGGCACCCTCGGAAGCCCCGACAGCACCGACGTCTCCGCCGTCCAGTACGGCGAGGGGCTCGATGTGCTCGAAGGTCTGGAGGACCTGCCCGACATCCCGCCCTACGCCGAGCTGGGGCCCGTGGACGCCAGGGCGCTGTCGAAGACACTCTTCGCGCGGCTCGAGTCCCTCGAAGAGGGCACCCACGAGTACGCGTACGTACGCAACACGCTCGTCGAACTGAATCTGACTCTCGTCCGATTCGCCGCCTCCCGGTTCCGCTCCCGCAGCGAGCCGATGGAGGACATCATCCAGGTCGGCACGATCGGGCTGATCAAGTCGATCGACCGCTTCGAGCTCAGCCGGGGCGTCGAGTTCCCGACGTTCGCGATGCCGACGATCATGGGCGAGATCAAGCGTTTCTTCCGCGACACCAGCTGGTCCGTGCGCGTCCCGCGCCGCCTGCAGGAACTGCGGCTCGACCTGGCCAAGGCGGGCGACGAACTCTCCCAGCAGCTGGACCGGGCGCCCACCGTGGCCGAGCTCGGCGAGCGCCTGGGCATCACCGACGACGAGGTCGTCGAGGGCATGGCCGCGAGCAACGCGTACACCGCGAGCTCGCTGGACGCCAAGCCCGAGGAGGACGACCACGAGAGCGCGCTGGCGGACCGGATCGGCTACGAGGACCACGGGCTCGAAGGCATCGAGTACGTCGAGTCCCTGAAGCCGCTCATCGCCTCGCTCCCGACGCGTGACCGGACGATCCTCTCCCTCCGCTTCGTCGCCAACATGACGCAGTCGGAGATCGGCGAGGAGCTCGGTATCTCGCAGATGCACGTCTCGCGGCTGCTGTCGCGGACCCTGGTCAAGCTCAGGAAGGGCCTGACCGTGGAGGAATGACCTGGCTCCGGGTGCTGTCGGCCCGGCACCGGTGAAGCCATGCGGAAGGACCCGCCCGTCAACGGGCGGGTCCTTCCGCATGTGTGAGGTCACGTCAGGCGGGAGGGAGCCTCACGGACTGGTCAGAGAGTGCGCTCTCCGCGCTGCCAGACCGCGCTGACCAGCGGGACTCCCGGCCGGTAGGCGAGGTGCACGTGGCTGGGGGCGTCGAGGAGGACGAGGTCGGCGCGGGCGCCCCGGGTGATGCTGCCGACGTCCGTACGGCGCAGTGCGGCGGCACCGCCCGCGGTGGCGGACCAGAGGGCTTCGTCCGGCGTCATGCCCATGTCCCGCACGGCCAGGGCGATGCAGAAGGGCATGGAGGACGTGAAGGACGAGCCCGGGTTGCAGTCCGTGGAGAGTGCGACGGTGGCGCCCGCGTCGAGGATGCGGCGGGCGTCGGGCCAGGTCGCGCGGGTGGAGAACTCGGCGCCCGGCAGGAGCGTGGCGACCGTGTCGCCCTGGGCCAGCGCGTCGACGTCCGCGTCGGTCAGGTGGGTGCAGTGGTCTGCGGACGCGGCGTCGAGCTCCACCGCGAGCTGGACACCGGGGCCGTGACCGAGCTGGTTGGCGTGGATGCGCGGGTGCAGCCCCTTGGCTCGGCCCGCCGTGAGGATGGCGCGGGCCTGGTCGCCGTCGAAGGCACCCTTCTCGCAGAAGACGTCGATCCAGCGGGCGTACGGGGCGCAGGCGTCCAGCATCGGCCCGGTGACCAGGTCGACGTAGCCGGCCGGGTCGTCGGCGTAGTCGGGCGGTACGACGTGGGCACCGAGGTAGGTGACCTCTTCGGTGTGACGGGCGGCGATGCGCAGGGCGCGGGCCTCGTCCTCGACGGTGAGGCCGTAGCCGGACTTGGTCTCGAAGGTGGTGGTGCCCTGGCGTGCCGCCTCGGCGAGATAGCGGGAGACGTTGTCGGCCAGTTCGTCGTCGGAGGCGGCGCGGGTGGCGGCGACGGTCGTTCTGATGCCGCCCGCGGTGTACGGCAGGCCGGACATCCGGGCGTTGAACTCCTGGGTGCGGTCGCCCGCGAAGAGCAGGTGGGAGTGGGAGTCCACGAAGCCCGGGATCACGGCCCGGCCGCCCGCGTCGACTGCGTTGTCAGTGGCGGGTGCTTTGCTTGATTCACCGGTCCAGATGACGCGGTCGCCTTCGATGACGACGGCCGCGTCCCGGATCAGGCCCAGGGGGGTCCCGTCTCCGAGGGAGGGGTCGTTGGTGACCAGGCTGGCGATGTTGATGACGGCGGTCGTCGTCATGGGGAGGCTGTTTCTCCTTGCGCGAGGGTCCGGGGGGTCCTGGATCAGCCGTACAGGGCGGCGATGGACGAGGCGAGTGCCGCGGGCACGTCCTGGACCCGGGTGTGGTGACCGTCCCGGACGATGTGCCGGCCTGCCACGACCGTGTGCCGCACATCGGCGGCGGAGGCGGCGAATACGACTGCTTCGGCTGCCAGCCGGGGCAGCGGTCCCGCTGTTCTGACGGAGTCCAGGGCGACGGTGGTGAAGTCGGCGGGCGCGCCGGGTTCGATGATTCCCGCGTCCGGGCGGCCGAGTGCGGCGTGCCCGGTGGCCGAGGCCGCCCGGAGCAGGGCCGAGGCCGTCCAGTGGCCCCGGACGTGGGTGCGCAGGCGCTCGTTGAGCTCCATCGCGCGCGCCTCTTCGAACAGGTCGATCACGGCGTGACTGTCACTGCCCAGCGACAGCGGGGAGCCCGCGCGCTGAAGGGCGACGGCGGGGCCGATGCCGTCGGCGAGGTCGCGTTCGGTGGTGGGGCACATGCAGGTGCCGGTGACCGAGGAGCCCAGCAGATCGATGTCCTCGGCCGTGAGGTGCGTGTTGTGGATGCCGGTCGTGCGGCGGCCGAGCACGCCGTGGTCGGCGAGCAGCCGGGTGGGCGTGCGGCCGTGGGCCGCGAGGCATGCCTCGTTCTCCGCGATCTGCTCGGAGAGGTGGACATGGAGCGGGGCGTCCCTCTCCTCGGACCACTGCGCGACGGTGGCGAGCTGCCCGGCCGGCACGGCGCGTACGGAGTGGATGGCGGCGCCGATCAGCGCGTGGTCGTCGCCCTTGAGGAGGGAGGCGCGCTCGGCCCAGGCGTCGGCGGTGGTGTCGGAGAAGCGCAGCTGCTGGCGTGCGGGCTTCTGGCCGAATCCGGCGGCGAGGTAGGCGGTGTCCAGCAGGGTGATGCGGATACCGGCCTCGGCGGCGGCGGCGATGAGCGCTTCACCCATCGCGTTCGGGTTCTCGTAGGGGGTGCCGCCCGGCGCGTGGTGCAGATAGTGGAACTCGCCGACGGAGGTGATGCCGGCCAGGGCCATTTCGGCGTACGTGGCGAGGGCCAGGTCGTAATACGTGTCGGGGGTCAGCCGGGAGGCCGTCCCGTACATCAGCTCGCGCCAGGTCCAGAAGGTGCCGGAGCCCACCTGGACGCTGCCGCGCAGGGCCCGGTGGAAGGCGTGCGAGTGGGTGTTGGCCAGCCCGGGGAGCGTCAGTCCGCGCAGCACCGTGGCGCCGGGCGGGGGTGCGTCGACGCCGGTGCGCACGCCGGTGATCCGTCCCCCGGTCACGTCCAGGGTGACGCCCGGCTCGACGTGACGGCCGAGCCAGGCGTGGGAGAGCCAGTAGGTGACGGAGCCGGGGGCGCCGGGCGTCGGGGTCGGCTCGGTTGTCAGCGGCACGCGAGGCCCTCCAGTACGTCGGCGAGTGCGATCACACCGGCCACGCAGTCGTCCTCGGCGGCGTATTCGGCCGGCGAGTGCGAAATGCCGGTGGGGTTGCGGACGAACAGCATGGCGGTAGGCACCGAAGCGGACAAAATACCCGCATCGTGGCCCGCTCCCGTGCCGAGGACGGGTACGGCGCGGCCCGTGTCGCGGGAGGGCCGCCCGGCGAGGAGCCCGGCGATCTCGTCCCGCAGGGCGTGCTCGAACTCCACCACCGGGGTGAAGGACTCCCGGACGACGTCGAGATCGATCCCGGCCCGCTCCGCGTGTTCGCGGGCGGCGCGCTCGATTCCCGTGACCACGGCGTCCAGGGTGGCCTGGTCGGCGGCGCGGGAGTCGAGCCAGCCGCGCACGAGGGAGGGGATGGCGTTGACCCCGTTCGGCTCGACAGCGATCTTGCCGAAGGTGGCCAGCCCGCCGGCGAGCTCCGCCTCCCGGCGGGCGGCGAGCACGGTCTCGGCGTACGTGAGCATCGGGTCGCGCCGGTCGGCGAGCCGGGTGGTGCCCGCGTGGTTGGCCTCGCCCCGGAAGTCGAAGCGCCAGCGCCCGTGCGGCCAGATGGCGGATGCGATGCCGACCGGGTCGCCGGTGAGGTCGAGGGCCCGCCCCTGCTCCACGTGCAGTTCGACGAACGCGCCGATGCGGGCGAGCCGTTCGGGGTCCGGGCCGATCGCCTCGGGGTCGTATCCGGCGGCTGCCATGGCCTGCGGCAGGGACACCCCGTCCCCGTCGCGGAGCAGGTGGGCGTTCTCGCGGGTCAGCTGCCCGGCGGCGAGCCGGGAGCCGACGCACGCGAGCCCGAAGCGGGCCCCCTCCTCGTCACCGAAGTTGGTGATGGCCAGAGGCTTGACGAACTCCGCTCCCCTGCGGCGGAGTTCGTCGAGCGCGGCGAAGGAGGAGACCACGCCGAGCGGGCCGTCGAAGGCACCGCCGTCCGGCACCGAGTCGAGGTGCGAGCCGGTGACGACGGCGTCGCCCGCGAGGGGGTCACCGAGCCAGGCCCACTGGTTGCCGTTGCGGTCCACCTCACAGCTGAGACCTCGGGATTCGGCCTGCGCACGGAACCAGGCCCGGCAGTCCGTGTCGGCCCCGGTCCAGGCGTACCGCCGGTATCCGCCGGAGCCGGCGTCGCGTCCGACGGGCGCGAGGTCGCGCCACATCTCGTGGAAGGAGGAGCCGCCGGCCGGCCCGGCCGTGGCCGGGCGCGGCGGGGTGGGACGCGGCGCGGAGGTGGCCTCCGCGCCGGGGGAACGGCTGCCCGCGGCGGCGGTCACTCGCCCTCCGTCATCGGGACGCGCACGCCCTTGTCCTCGGCGACCGACTCCGCGATGTCGTACCCGGCGTCGACGTGCCGGATGACGCCCATGCCCGGGTCGTTCGTCAGCACCCGGCGGATCTTCTCGCCCGCCAGCTTCGTGCCGTCGGCAACGGTGACCTGGCCCGCGTGGATGGAGCGCCCCATGCCGACGCCACCACCGTGGTGGATCGACACCCAGGACGCCCCGGACGCCACGTTGACCATGGCGTTCAGCAGCGGCCAGTCGGCGATCGCGTCGGAGCCGTCGAGCATGGCCTCGGTCTCGCGGTACGGCGAGGCGACCGAGCCGCAGTCCAGGTGGTCGCGCCCGATGGCCAGCGGGGCGGCGAGCTCGCCGCTCGCCACCATGTCGTTGAAGCGCTCGCCGGCCTTGTCGCGCTCGCCGTAGCCGAGCCAGCAGATGCGGGCGGGCAGCCCCTGGAAGTGGACGCGCTCACCGGCCATCTTGATCCAGCGGTGCAGTGACTCGTTCTCCGGGAAGAGTTCGAGCATCGCCTTGTCCGTCTTGTGGATGTCGGACGCCTCGCCCGACAGCGCGGCCCAGCGGAAGGGCCCCCTGCCCTCGCAGAAGAGCGGCCGGATGTACGCGGGAACGAAGCCCGGGAAGTCGAACGCCCGTGTGTACCCGGCGAGTTGCGCCTCGCCACGGATCGAGTTGCCGTAGTCGAAGACCTCGGCTCCCGCGTCCATGAAGCCGACCATCGCCTCGACGTGCGCGGCCATCGACTCCCGCGCCCGCTGGGTGAAGTCGGCGGGCTTCTCGGCGGCGTAGGAGGCCATGTCGTCGAAGTCGACGCCGAGCGGCAGGTAGGCGAGCGGGTCGTGCGCGCTGGTCTGGTCGGTGACGATGTCGACCGGGGCGCCTTCGGCGAGCATGCGGGGCAGCAGCTCCGCCGCGTTGCCGAGCAGGCCGATGGAGAGCGGGCGACGGGCGTCGCGGGCCTCCACGGCCAGCTGGAGCGCGTGCTCCAGGTTGTCGGCCTTCACATCGAGGAAGCGGTGCTCGATCCGGCGCTCGATGGCGCGCGGGTCGCAGTCGATACAGATCGCGACGCCGTCGTTCATGGTCACGGCCAGCGGCTGGGCGCCGCCCATGCCGCCGAGACCGGCGGTCAGGGTGATCGTCCCCGCGAGCGTCCCGTCGAACTTCTTGGCGGCGACGGCGGCGAACGTCTCGTACGTGCCCTGGAGGATGCCCTGCGTGCCGATGTAGATCCACGACCCGGCGGTCATCTGCCCGTACATCGTGAGGCCGAGGGACTCCAGACGGCGGAATTCCTCCCAGTTCGCCCAGTCGCCGACCAGGTTGGAGTTGGCGATCAGGACGCGCGGCGCCCACTCGTGGGTCTGCATGACGCCGACCGGCCGCCCGGACTGCACGAGCATCGTCTCGTCCTGCTTGAGCGTCCGCAGCGTACGGACCATGGCGTCGAACGAACGCCAGTCGCGGGCCGCCTTGCCCGTACCGCCGTAGACGACGAGCTTGTCGGGGTGCTCGGCGACCTCGGGGTCGAGATTGTTCTGCAGCATGCGGAGGGCGGCTTCCTGCTGCCATCCCAGGGCGCTCAGTTCGGTACCGCGCGGTGCCCGTACGGGGCGGGGTCCTGACATGGCAATGCCTCCTCGCGACTGTGAATCTTCTATTCACATCCTGAAGGTCTGAATACTTGTAGTCAACAGGTGAGCCGGCGCCACGCCAGGGCAGATGCCTGTCACCACACCCCCGGGGGGAGACATCCTGTGACCGCATCGCACACGTCCGAGCCGCCCGCTCCAGCGGAGACACCCGCGCTCAAGCGGGCCATCGGCCCCAAACTGCTGATCCTCTTCGTGATCGGCGACATCCTGGGCACCGGCATCTACGCCACCACGGGCAAGGTCGCGGGCAAGGTCGGCGGGGCGCTCTGGCTGCCGTTCCTGATCGGCTTCGTCGTCGCGATCCTGACGGCCGCCTCGTACGTGGAACTCGTCGGCAAGTACCCCAAGGCGGCCGGGGCCGCGCTCTACGCCCAGAAGGCGTTCAAGATCCCGTTCCTGACCTTCGTGATCGCCTTCATGGTGATGTGCTCGGGCCTGTCCTCCGCGAGCGCCGCCGCCCTCGCCTTCAGCGGCGACTACCTCGGCGAGTTCACCTCCGCCGTGCCGCCCACGCTGGTCGCCATCCTCTTCATCCTGGCCCTCGCGGCGATCAATCTGCGCGGCGTCGCCGAATCGGTGAAGGCCAACGTCGTCCTGACGATCGTGGAGGTCACCGGTCTGGCGGTGATCCTGTCCATCGGCGCGTACGCCGTCCTGTCGGGTGAGGGGGAGCCGTCCCGGCTGACCGAGTTCGAGGCGAGCGGCACCGGGTTCGCGCTGATCACCGGGGTGCTCGGCGCGACCGCGCTCGGCTTCTTCGCCTTCGTCGGCTTCGAGGACTCGGTGAACATGGCCGAGGAGACCCAGGACCCGGCCCGCACCTTCCCGCGCGCCATCTTCATCGGCGTCGCCGTGACGGGCACGATCTACGTGCTGGTGGCCCTGATCTCCTCCCTGCTGGTCGACTACCGCACCCTGGAGGGGTCCAGTGGCCCGCTCCTCGAAGTGGTGAAGGCGGGCGGCATCGATTTCCCGCCGAAACTCTTCGCCCTGATCGCCCTGTTCGCGGTCACCAACTCCGCCCTGATCAACATCATGATGGCCTCGCGCCTCTGCTACGGCATGGCCAACGAACGCATCCTGCCGCGCGCCATGGGCCGGGTCCTCGCCGGGCGCCGCACCCCCTGGGTCGGTATCGTCTTCGTCTCCGTACTCGCCATCGGCCTCGTCTCCACCGGCGAGATCGAGGGTCTCGGCGACACGACGGCCTTCCTCCTGCTGTGCGTCTTCGCCGTGGTCAACATCGCCGTACTCGTCCTGCGCAGGGACCCGGTGGACCACCCCCACTTCCGTACGCCGACGGCGCTGCCCGTGCTCGGAGCGATCACGGCCCTGATCCTGGCCAGCCCGCTCGCCGACCGGGACGCGGACGTCTACATCAGGGCGGGGATCCTGCTGCTGATCGGCATCGGCCTGTGGGTGGTCAACAAGGTGGTGATGACCGCGCGCGAGAAGGACTGACGCGGGCGGCCCCATGCGGACAGCCTCCTTACACGGCCGTCCGCATGTACCAATGGAAAATGCCAGAACTCCCCCCTGGCGCAGCCACGTTGCGTAACCTCTGGGTCACAGCCGTACGCGACGTCGGGAGGGGAGTCCGCGTGCCCGGAATCGACGAGTGCCTGCTCGAAGTCATGAAACTGCCCGGGGCCCGGGGCGCCGCAGTGGTCGACTGGACCAGCGGCCTCGCCCTCGGTACCGCCGGTGAATCGCCCAACGGCGACCACGAGGCCACCGCGGCGGAGACGGCGGAGGTGGCGCGGATGGCGGCCGAGCAGCCCGCGTTCGCGCTCCCGCCGCCCGGAGAGGCGACCGGAGAGAGACCGGGCCCGCCGGTCGAGGACGTCATCATCACGACGCACGCCGGCTACCACATACTCCGCTTCGTCGAGACGGCCTTCGACAGCAGCGTCTTCCTGCATCTGTGGCTGGACCGGGCGGAAGGCAATCTCGCCCTCGCCCGCCTGCGGCTCGGCGAGATGGCGGAGCGGCTGGTCCTGGCATGACTCCCACCAGCGCCGGTCCCGAGGGGGACGCGCGACGCGCCCCGCCCTCCCCCATGCTCCAGCGCCTGGCGGCCGAGCGCGCCACCGGCGCCCTGATGCGGGACAGCGGCACCCTCTACCTCGCGGACGGCCAGGTGGTGCACGCCGAGAGCCCCGCCACCCCCGGCATCGACATCCTGCTGACCACGGGCGGCGCCCTGCGCCACGAGGGCTGGTGGGACGCGGTGGCCCAGGCGGGGGCCGGACAGCGGGTGGGCCGCTACCTGGTGGACAGCGGCCATGTGCCCGGCGGGGCACTGGAGTTATGCCATCTCGGTGCCTTGTACGACGCGGCGTTCTTCGCCCTCGCCCCGACCCGGACCCCGGCCAGATTCCGCTACGGCGTCTCGCACTGGATCGGCCCCGTCCGTCCCGTCGCCGTCGAGGCCGTACAGCGCGAAACGCTCAGGCGCCGTGAACTGCTGGACCGGATCTGGCCCGAGGCGCTGACCGACACCGCGCCGGTGACCCGCACCGCACATCCCGTGGACGCGCCCGTCCCGCCCCGCCAGCTCCGCGTCCTGGAACTGGCCGACGGCGTGCGGACGGCCTCGGACATCGCCCGGGAGCTGGGCCGTTCGGCGTTCCACACCCTGGTCGGCCTGCGGCGGCTCGCGGCTGCCGGGCTGGTCGAAGCGGTCGGACGTGACGCGGCATCATCCGCCGCGACGTCCCGCCGGGCCACCCTGCCCGAGGTGACGGCCGACCCCGATGTAGCCCTGTTGCGCCGGCTCCGAGACGCATTGGAGGCCCTGTGATACGCGCGCTCAGACAGCGTGCCGGGAGGAGACAACTGATGGTGCCCGAGGCCGAAGTGCAGGATGTCCTCGACGAACTCCAGCGGTTACGGGCCCGCGTCCCCCTTCTCTCCGGCGCACTGGCTGCCAGCACCGACGGCCTGGTCGTGGCCCATGACACGCCGGGCGTGGAAGCCGAGGGAGTGGCCGCGCTGACCGCCGCCGCACTCGGCGTGGCGATCCGGATGACCGACGCCACCGGCCGGGGTGGCTTCCGCGAACTCCTGGTACGCGGCAACACCGGCTACATCGCCACCTACGCGGCAGGCACCTCCGCCGTCCTCACGCTGCTGGCCGAGGACCGCATCAACGTCGGCCGACTCCATCTGGAGGGCCGCCGCGCGGGCACCCGTATCGGCGAACTCATCGACGCGGCACTGGCCCGCCCCGGCCGGCCCGCGCGCGCCGTGGGCGGCCCGCAGCCGCCCGCCCCGCCGAACAGCCCCCTGCCGCACCGCCCCACCACCTAGCTGCCCCACCGGCCCCACCGGGACGGACGACCCACACAGAAACGGCTCCGGTCACTCCGACCGGCCAGGGAAAGGAAACGAGCACCCATGGCGAACACCGAAGCGGCACTGAAGGAAGCGATGTCGTCCATCGAGGGCACCACTGGTGTCGCCCTCGTCGACTACACGAGCGGCATGGCTCTGGGCACGCTCGGCGGTGGCAAGGACTTCAACCTGGAGGTCGCGGCCGCGGGCAACACCGATGTCGTACGCGCCAAGCTCCGCACCATGGAACACCTCGGCATCCAGGACGAGATCGAGGACATCCTCATCACGCTGGGCACCCAGTACCACCTGATCCGGCTGCTCAAGACCCGTGGCAACAACGGCCTGTTCCTCTACCTGGTGCTGGACTCCGGCCGCGCCAACCTGGCGATGGCCCGCCACCAGCTGAAGCGGATCGAGGCCGAGCTGGAGATCTGACCCGCTCACCGGGAACGCCGCGCCGCGCCGCACCTGGCGCGGCGTCCCGGCCGCGGGGCACCGGATCTACTCGACGAACAGACCGCGGGCCGCGGCCCGCGCGTCGAACTCCTCCAGCCGGGCCTGCGCGTCCGGCAGGGCGTCGCACATGGCCTCCAGCAGCACCCGCCCCAGCAGCATCGGCGCGCACGCGGTGTCGAAGGCGAGCCCGGTCCCGACAGCGGCCGGAATGAGCAGATCGCTGTGCTTGGCCACCGGAGCGAATGCCGAGTCGGCGACGGTCACCACCGTCAGCCCCTGCTCCTGGGCGTACGCGAGTCCGTCCAGGACCTCCCTGGGATGACGCGGCAGCGCGAAGCACATCAATGCTGTGGCGCCCGCCCGCCGGACGGCGTCGATCCGGTCGAGCAACGCGCTCCCGCCCTCGTCGAGCACCCGGACATCGGGGTGCACCTTGGCCGCGAAGTAGCCGAAGCCACGCGCCTGCGAGGACGCGGCCCGCAGCCCCAGCACGGGCAGCGGCCGCGACCCGGCGAGCAGCTGTCCCGCCCGCTCCACCGGCCCGGGGTCGGCGAGCAGCTCGGTCAGATGCCGAAGGTTCTCGATCTCGGCCCTGACGGCCTGCTGGTACTCGTTGTACGTGTCCTCGGCACCCGCAGCCGTCCCGGCGGGGGCCACTTCCCGCAGATGCCTGCGCAGGGCGGGATAGCCGTCGAAGCCGAGCGCCACGGCGAACCGGGTGACGGACGGCTGGCTGACCCCCGCCAGCTCGGCGAGCTCCACACTGGACAGGAACGGCGCGTCACCGGCCCTGCGCACCATGGAGTGGGCGATCCGGCGCTGGGTGGGCGTGAGCCGATGCCCCTCGAAGAGCCGCTGCAACCGCGCAGCCGGGCTGCTCCCGCTCATGCTGACCCTCCAGAGATCACCGCGCCGGTCCGGCGCCGGCAATTCCATTCAGCCAGCAAGCGGCCTGCATGTCCATATACAGGCGGGCTCGCGCCGCTCCGGGAGCCCTGGTCGCGGGCCTCCCGGTGGCAAACAGGGGGGATAGCCCCACTGACCGGGACGCCCCGGACTTCGTACGGTACGAAGCATGGAAGCCCGCGATCCTGAGCTCAGGAAAGAGCTCGACGCCACCGTGCAGGCCCGCGCCGAACTGGGCCCCGAGTACGAGTCCGTGCTCATCGACTCGTTCCTGGAGAAGGTCGAGCACCGTCTCGAAGGGACGCTCGACCGGCGGGTGCGCCGGCATCTCACCGAGCAGCAGATGGCCGTCGCCCGCGAGGCGCGCTCACCGCAGGCCATGGGGAGGTTCGGCGAGCGCTTCGGATTCGGCATCGTTTCGCTGGTCCTGGCGATCCCGCTCTCCGCGATCGGTGTCGCGAACGCCGGGATCGACGGACTGGTCGTGGCCTGGCTCGGGATCGTGGGCGTCAACGCGGTGAACGCGGCCCACGGCCGGGTCTGGGCCCGGTCCGCGCGGGACGGGCGGCGGGCGGCCTGCGACCGGGAGGAGTGAGTTTGCCGGGAACCGGCGTCCTCGACGCGCTGTCCGGCGGGATATGTCGCGGGGACCGCCGCACCCCCGGTTGCCCGGGGGGCGGGACGACGACGGTCCCCGCGAGGGACACGGTCCGGGTCAGGGCCGGGTGCCGCGTCCTGGCGACGGTGGAGGTCCGGGAGCCGCTCCGTAGTCCGTGTCGCCGATCTTGGGTGCCGGCGGGTTTCCCTGCCGACACCCACCAATCTGCCCGAGCCGTGTTAAGCGGGTGCTGCGTGTACGTGACGCGCTCGTACCGTTTTCACGAAGCCCGGACACACCGCGTTACGCCTTCGTACCCGCGTCCTTGGCGAGGAACGCCAGCAGGTCCTGCCTGCTCACGACGCCCTTGGGCTTGCCCTCCACCAGCACGATCGCCGCGTCCGCGCCGTCCGCGCCGCTGAGCGCGGCCATCAGGTCCTCGACCGGCTCGCCGGAGCCGACCTGCGGCAGCGGGGCCGACATGTGCTTCTCCAGCGAGTCCGAGAGCTGGGCGCGCTGGGTGAACAGGGCGTCCAGGAGCTGACGCTCCACGACGGAGCCGATGACCTCGGCGGCCATCACGTCCGGGTGGCCCGCGCCCGGCTTCACGATCGGCATCTGGGAGACGCCGTACTCGCGGAGCACCTCGATCGCCTCGCCGACCGTCTCCTCCGGGTGCATGTGGACGAGGTGCGGCAGCGGGCCTTCCTTGTAGTCCAGGACGGCGCCGACGCGGGCGGACGGGCCGGTGTTCTCCAGGAACCCGTAGTCCGCCATCCACTCGTCGTTGAAGATCTTGCTCAGATAGCCGCGTCCGCTGTCGGGGAGCAGCACGACGACCACGTCGTCCGGTCCCAGACGCGAGGCGACCTCCAGGGCCGCCACGACCGCCATGCCGCAGGAACCGCCGACGAGCAGGCCCTCCTCCTTGGCGAGGCGACGGGTCATCTGGAAGGAGTCCTTGTCGGACACCGCGACGATCTCGTCCGTGACGGTGCGGTCGTAGGCGGTGGGCCAGAAGTCCTCACCGACACCCTCGACCAGATACGGGCGCCCGGAGCCGCCCGAGTAGACCGAACCCTCCGGGTCCGCGCCGATGACCTTCACCGAGCCGTCGCTGATCTCCTTGAGATAGCGCCCGGTGCCCGAGATGGTGCCGCCCGTGCCGACGCCCGCCACGAAGTGGGTGATGCGGCCGTCCGTCTGCTCCCAGAGCTCCGGCCCGGTCGTCTCGTAGTGGGAGCGCGGGTTGTTCGGGTTGGAGTACTGGTCGGGCTTCCAGGCCCCCGGCGTCTCACGGACCAGCCGGTCGGAGACGTTGTAGTACGAGTCCGGGTGCTCGGGGTCGACCGCCGTCGGGCAGACGACGACCTCGGCGCCGTAGGCGCGCATCACATTGATCTTGTCCATGGACACCTTGTCAGGGCAGACGAAGATGCACTTGTAGCCCTTCTGCTGCGCGACGATGGCGAGGCCGACGCCTGTGTTGCCGCTGGTCGGCTCGACGATCGTGCCGCCGGGCTTGAGCTCGCCGCTCTGCTCGGCCGCCTCGATCATGCGCAGCGCGATGCGGTCCTTCACCGACCCGCCTGGGTTGAAGTACTCGACCTTGGCCAGGACCGTCGCCTGAATGCCGGCCGACACATTGCGCAGCCTCACCAGCGGGGTGTTGCCAACAAGACTGATCATCGAATCGTGGAATTGCACCGTGTACTCCGGGATCTCCGAGATGGTCCGGCCAGAGTATGCGTACGGGCACGAGATTGGGCGAAGCGATTGGGCGCTGCCACCCGCGGGGCAGGTAGATGTCAGTACGTCGTACGGCGAAGAGGAGGTGGACCCGACTGTGTCGAGGGCGAGGGTGGCACGGCGGATCGCGGCGGGCGCTGCTTACGGAGGCGGCAGCATCGGGCTGATCGGAGCCGCGACGGTGGGTGTGGTGCTGGCGGAGGTCCAGCTGGCGAAACGGCAGGTGGGCGGGGGTACAGCACCCGTGCCACCGAGTGCGGACGGGCGGTACGGGGTGGCGTTCACCGGCCCCGCGGAACCGCTGCGGCTCGTCATGCTCGGCGATTCGACGGCGGCGGGCCAGGGGGTGCGCAGGCCCGGGCAGACGCCGGCGGCGTTGCTCGCCTCGGGGCTCGCGGCAGTGTCGGAACGGCCGGTGGATCTGCGGAACGTCGCGTTGCCGGGGGCCAGGTCCGATGATCTGGAGCGCCAGGTCTCGCTGCTGCTGGCGGACCCCGCGCGGGTTCCCGACGCCTGCGTGATCATGATCGGGGCGAACGATGTGACGCACCGGATGCCCGCCACCCAGTCGGTTCGGTGTCTGACCACGGCCGTCCGCAGGCTGCGGACCGCGGGCGCCGAGGTCATCGTCGGTACGTGTCCGGACCTGGGGACGATCGAGCCGGTCTACCAGCCGCTGCGCTGGCTGGCCCGGCGGGTGAGCCGGCAACTGGCGGCGGCGCAGACCATCGGCGCCGTGGAGCAGGGCGGGCGCACCGTGTCGCTGGGCGATCTGCTGGGGCCGGAGTTCGAGGCGAACCCGCGCGAGCTGTTCGGCCCGGACAACTACCACCCGTCGGCGGAGGGGTACGCGACGGCGGCGATGGCGATGCTGCCGACCGTGTGCGCGGCGCTCGGCCTGTGGCCGGAGTCGGACCGGCTGGACGGCGCCCGGAGCGAGGGCATGCTGCCGGTGGCCAAGGCGGCCTCCAAGGCGGCACGGGAGGCCGGTACGGAGGTCACGGGGGCGCGGGCTCCCTGGGCCCTGCTCAAGCACCGCAGGCGGCGGCGTCTGCCCGCGGCCACGGAACCGGCCTCGCACCCGGACACACAGGCCGCCACGGCCCCGGAGACCCGCCTGGACGGGCACCCGGGCCCCGGCAGGGACCCCCACACGGACCGGCACCCCGGCACCGGCGGGGTCACCGGCCGCGACCCGGGCACGGGCTCGTCGTACCGGGAGGCACGACAGAGAGACTGAGCGGTTGCTTAGAAAAGAGGCCCGCATCACACGGCCTGCTGGGTGACCTCAGCGATACGTCCGGGTAACTTCCAAGTCAGCCAAGCCTTCCAGCCTGCCTTCCAGCCCTCATGGAGCCGCGTGATGCCCGAAGCCGTGATCGTCTCTGCCGCCCGTTCGCCGATCGGCCGGGCCTTCAAGGGGTCCCTCAAGGACCTGCGCGCGGACGACCTGACCGCCACCATCATCCAGACCGCGCTGGCCAAGGTCCCCGAGCTGGACCCCAGGGACATCGATGACCTGATGCTCGGCTGCGGTCTCCCCGGGGGCGAGCAGGGCAACAACCTGGGCCGCATCATCGCCGTACAGATGGGGATGGACCACCTTCCCGGCTGTACGGTCACCCGCTACTGCTCGTCCTCGCTGCAGACCAGCCGCATGGCACTGCACGCCATCAAGGCCGGCGAGGGCGACGTGTTCATCTCGGCCGGTGTCGAGATGGTGTCCCGCTTCGTGAAGGGCAACTCCGACAGCCTGCCGGACACGCACAACCCGCTCTTCGCCGAGGCCGAGGCCCGCACCGCAGCGCGCGCCGAGCAGGAGGGCGCGACCTGGCACGACCCGCGCGAGGACGGCGTCGTCCCGGACGCGTACATCTCGATGGGGCAGACCGCGGAGAACCTGGCCCGGCTCAAGGGCGTCACCCGCCAGGACATGGACGAGTTCGGCGTACGGTCGCAGAACCTCGCCGAAGCAGCCATCAAGAACGGCTTCTGGGAGCGCGAGATCACCCCGGTGACGACGCCGGACGGCACCGTCGTCTCGCAGGACGACGGCCCGCGCGCGGGCGTCACGCTGGAGGGCGTGCAGGGCCTGAAGCCGGTCTTCCGCCCGGACGGCCTGGTCACCGCCGCCAACTGCTGCCCGCTCAACGACGGCGCCGCCGCCCTGGTGATCATGTCGGACACCAAGGCGCGCGAGCTGGGCCTGACCCCGCTGGCCCGGATCGTTTCGACCGGCGTCTCCGGCCTGTCCCCCGAGATCATGGGCTACGGGCCGGTCGAAGCCAGCAAGCAGGCGCTGAAGCGCGCCGGGCTGACCGTCGGCGACATCGACCTGGCCGAGATCAACGAGGCGTTCGCCGCCCAGGTCATCCCCTCCTACCGCGACCTCGGCCTGCCGCTGGACAAGGTCAACGTCAACGGCGGCGCCATCGCCGTCGGCCACCCGTTCGGTATGACCGGCGCCCGGATCACCGGCACGCTGATCAACAGCCTGCAGTTCCACGACAAGCAGTTCGGTCTTGAGACCATGTGCGTGGGCGGCGGCCAGGGCATGGCCATGGTCATCGAGCGGCTCAGCTAGTCCAGGACCCGGCGGGCCGCGGACAGGCGGCCCCCGCCACTCCCTCGGAACGGCCGCTTCGAACCGGACCGAGCCCCGACCGTGACCGAATCTCCCCCAGGATGTGATCTATGTCCCGGGGGAGAGTCGTTTTCCCAGGTCACGCTAGTCACAGGGTTAAACACCAGGCCCAAAGACCTGTCCAATTCGTGACGTAATGCACTGACAGCAGGCACACGTCCAGGACAAGCTGATGTAGGAAGTCGGGGGGATCGATTGAAACCGGGAGTATGTCAGTGAGCGCCATGTCATTTGCCCTGTTGCTGACCACCGCCGCTGCCACGGCTGTCGGCGCCGCTGCTCTGCACGCCGCTCACGGGCTGCGCAAGCAGGTCGCGGCACTGCGTACCGAGCTGGCCGCGAGCCGGTTCGACGCGGCCACCGTGCCACCGCAGAGCCGCAGCAGCGCCACCCCCGCCGCGGAGATACGCGCGGCCGTCACCGAGGCACTCGCCGAGGAACGGGAGCGCGAGCTCGCCGAGGCGCGTGCCTTCTGGGCGGCCCAGGAGGCCCGCGACGCCACCGACGCCCCGTCCCTGCTGGGCGGGCTGGCCGGTCTCGGCGACGACGTGCCGTTCTTCCTCCCGCGCCAGGCCGACTTCGCCGGCCTCGAAGCGATGGACCTCGAAGCGACCGAGGCCCTGGAGGAGCTGACGGAGCTCAGCGAGCGGGCCCTGGCCGAGCGCGAACTCGTCGAGATCACCGAGCTTCCGGAGATCTCCGAGTACCCCGAGGACTCCCCCGAGCTGGCCGCGGCCCGCCGCCGCCACCCCTCGCACCCCGACTTCGTCCCCGTGCAGGCACCCGTGGTCACCGACCACGAGCGCACCGTGAGCCGTCTCGAAGAACTCGCCGACACGGCCATCGAGCTGACGGACGTCCGTCCCGGCCCGCTCGGCACGCTCGACGTCTACGTCTTCGCGGACGGCACCACTCTCTGCATGACCCCGGGCCACCGGGAGACGGCCGAGCGCCTCGCCGATTCCCTGCGCGCCGGTGAGACACCGGTCCTGCTGGGCGGTTCGGGAGTCTCCGGCGCCTACGCGCTGACCTTCTCCTGCGGCCAGGACAACGTCTACATCCTCGCCGACCGGGTCATCGCCTCGTTCTAGTACGCCCTGGCGCGGGCCCTACGCGAACGCCCGCGCCGCGGCCTCGTCGACGTACCGCACGGCCTCGTCCAGCTCCACGGACGGGGCCATTACCAGTGCCACCGCCAAGTCGCGTCCCGCTACGGCGAGTTGATCACCGACGGAGAACACCCCGGCGTCCTGCATGACATACGGCTCCTGGCCGGGCCGCTCGATCCGCTGGGCCCGGACGGCCAGTTCCCTGGCCGTGGCCAGCGCCTCGGCGGCAGCGCCGCGCTGGAGCCGGCTCTGCGGGGCGGAACGCAGACGGTCGGCGAACCGGTCCACGGCGGTGATCAGCGGAGTCGTATCAAGCACTCCGCGACCTTACGCGCCCCGCCGCGATGGTTGCCAACGGGCGGACGCTCAGGCACGGTGTCGGGAAGGATTCAGCAACGCGCACTGCGTCGGAGGCGCCGATGTCTCAAGTCTTCTCCGAGGAAACCCATCGCAACCTGCTCTCCCGCATCCCTCAATGCACCGGCCGCGAGATCTCCGACTGGCTCCGCACAGTCGACGAAGGCCCGTCCCTCTTCCGCTTCGAGGAGAAGGTCAGCTGGCTGCGGAGCGAACACGATCTGGCCTACGGCCACGCCAAGGCGATCATCCACGAGTACGACCTGCGGCGGGCCGCCCGGAAGCTCGGGTAGGCGCACGCGAAACGGGACGGCCCGCAGGCGATGAGCCTGCGGGCCGTCCCGTCGTACGTGATCCCCGCGGACTAGTCGTCGCCGCTCAGGATGGAGAGCACACGCAGCATCTCCAGGTAGATCCACACCAGGGTCATGGTGAGGCCGAAGGCGGCCAGCCAGGACTCCTCGCGCGGAGCGCCGAAGGCGATGCCGTCCTCGACCTGCTTGAAGTCCAGGGCCAGGAAGCACGCGCCGAGAACGATGCCGATGACACCGAACAGGATGCCGAGGCCGCCACTGCGGAAGCCCAGGCCGTCGCCGCCGCCGATGAGGGCGAACAGCAGGTTGACCACCATCAGGAGCATGAAGCCCATGGCGGCGGCCATCACGAAGCCGTAGAAACGGCGCGTGACGCGAATCCAGCGCATCTTGTACGCGAAGAGCACACCGGCGAAGACACACATGGTGCCCAGCACCGCCTGTGCGACCACACCGGGACTGATGTAGGTGCTGACCGCGCTGGAGATGACCCCGAGGAACACGCCCTCGAAGGCCGCGTACGAGATGATCAGCGCCGGGACCGGCTTGCGCTTGAAGGACTGGATGAGCGACAGGACGAACGCCACGAGGGCGGCGCCGATCGCGATGCCGTACGACTTGCCGATGTTGGCCTCGTCGACCGGCAACAGGACCCAGGCGAGCACGGCACCGAGCACTACGGTGCCCAGCGTCATCGCCGTGCGCGTGACGACGTCGTCGATCGTCATCGCGCCGGAGCGTACGGGCGCCTGCGGCGCGCCGTACTGGGTGTCCTGCTGGGCGTAGGGGTTCGTGGCGTACGGGTTGGCGGCGGTGCCCTCGGCGTACGGGTTGGTACCCGTCGCGGGGGCCCCGGCCTGCGGTGCCGCGTTGAAGCCCGCGGTGCCGTTGTCGCGGCTGAACCCCCGTCGCGAGAAGACCGGGTTGCTGCTCCTCATTTCACTCCTCCATGGCCACACTGCGTGGCCTTGCCACAAGAGTAATGGGTAGGCAAAACAATCACCCTAGTGCTCGGGGAGGATCTTCGGCGGATCACGGGCCGCGCAGGCGGCTGCGGCGGACGCCCGCCGGTAGGCCGTGCGAGTGACCTCGTGGAGCCGGACGGGGAACCCGGGGGGCGGGAGGAGGAGCGGGCGGCACGGCCGGTACGGGTCCGCTCCCCGGCGCCCGGCCCGAGCCCGGCCCCTCACCGCGCTCACGGCGATCTCGTGCACACAGAGTGAGGGCCGGTGTTCCCGGGGTGTTCCCGGCCCCGGGACGGGCCGTGCGCGCGGGTGTTCCAGGTCGCGCACCGAACAGTGAGTGGTGCCCGGAACCGGACTCGAACCGGCACGCCCCCGAGGGGCAGCGAGGTTTAAGCTCGCCGTGTCTGCATTCCACCATCCGGGCATGGCGCGCGGCTCCGCGTTGGCACATGACCCTATCCGGCGGCATCCCTCGATCAGCCGAACACTGGCGCGATGTTGTCTTATTTTATTGACTGTTTGAGGGGTCGTCAGCACTGTCCCGGGCCCTCATCACATGGCCGGTCCGGACCGTGCCCCCGATGCCCCTCGCAAGGGAATGACGGAAACTCGCCGCACCCGGACGGCCCAATGCGCCAGGGCCGCGCCACCATTCGCCATGGTCCCGCCACCTCACCCGTCGACGCTTTCGTTGACGCGGCGGAGAACCGGCCGGGTCCCCAGCGCCGAGGGGTTCTCCAGGACCGCGCCCGTGACGTGGAACACCGCGCTCTCACCCGGCAGCAGACCGACGAGCATGTCGTCCACCCCGGCCGCCGGGTCCAGCCGGTCGGGGAAGAGGGGGAGGCCATGCAGGAACGTTTTCGCAGTGACCTCCACCCGGTATCCCGCCCCCGGTCCGTCACCGTCCGTGACCGTCACCTCGGGCGCCTCCGGCGGGGAGCCCGAGGGGGACGGGGCCCTCGGCCCGGAGCGTCCAGCCTTCGTGCCGGGGCAGGCGGCGCGGAGTCACGCGGGGGTCCTTCCGCAGCCGGGGAGTCCGGCGCAGGCGACGAAGTGGCCGGGCTCGGTCTCGTACAGGTCGTCACCGGCCGCGGCGCCGCCCCCGTGGCAGGCGCAGGCGTCGAGGGGGACGGCCGCGGTCCAGGGCTGGTTCAGGCGGGGCACGGCGGCCAGGAGCGTACGGGTGTAGGGGTGCAGGGGATTGCCGAAGACCTTCTGGGTGACGCCGCGTTCGACGATCCGTCCGTGTCTGAGCACCACGGTCTTCTCGGCGAGGTAGGTGCCCAGCGAGAGGTCGTGGGTGATGTAGAGGACGCCGAGTCCCCGTTCCTTGAGGCCGGCCAGGAGGTTGAGCACGTCGATGCGGGTGGAGGCGTCGAGCATGCTGGTGATCTCGTCGGCGACCAGGAAGCGCAGATCGAGCAGGAGGGCGCGGGCGATGAGCAGGCGCTGCAACTGGCCGCCGCTGAGCTGGTGCGGGTAGCGCCCGAGCACCTGCCCGGGGTCCAGGCGCACGTCCCGTACCGCATTCTCGACGCGGTCGGCCCACTCCTTGTCGCCGACGCCCGGGTGGTAGGCGCGGCGGACGAGGGCGAAGACGCGGTCGGCCTTGAAGACGGGGTTGTAGCAGCTGAACGGGTCCTGGAAGACGCCCTGGACCCGGCGGTAGAAGTCCTTGCCGGGCTTGACCCGCTCGCCGTCCAGGGTGAGGCTGCCCGCGCTGACCTCGGTGAGGCCGAGGACCATGCGGCCGATGGTGGACTTGCCGCTGCCGCTCTCGCCGATGAGGGAGACGAGCTCGCCGGGTGCCGCTTCGAAGGACACCCGGTCGACGGCGGTGACGGAGCCGCCGCCGAAGGCGCCGGACCGGAAGGTCTTGGTGACACGGTCGAGGGTCAGCATCAGGCCGCCTTCCAGCATGCGACGGTGTGGCGGGGGGCTATCTCGACGACCGGCGGCTCCTCGGCGCACTCACGGCCCGCGAGGGGGCAGCGGTCGCGGAAGCGGCAGCCGGCCGGTGGGTTCAGCAGGGAGGGCGGCGAGCCCGCGATGCCGCTGAGCGGCTTGTCCGCGTACCGGGCGCCGACCTGGGGCAGCGAGCCGATCAGCATCTTGGTGTACGGGTGGCGGGGCGCGGTCGTGAGGACCTTCGTCGGGGCCTTCTCGGCGAGCTTGCCCGCGTACATCACCATGATCGAGTCGGCGATGTGCGAGGTGAGGCCGAGGTCGTGGGTCACGAAGATCATGCTGGTGACCAGGCCCTTGTCGCGGAGCCCGGTGAGCGCGCCGACGACGGCCTGCTGGCTGGAGACGTCCAGCGCCGATGTGACCTCGTCGGCGATGAGGACCGAGGGGTCCAGCAGGGTGGAGATCACCATGACGGTCCGCTGCTTCATGCCGCCGGAGAGCTCGATCGGATAGCGGTCCAGGACGTCGGGCTCCAGCCCCACCAGGGCGAGACGGCGGTGCAGTTCGTCCGTGTCCACACCGACGCCGCGTGAGGCGAGCAGCTCGCGGATCATGCGGCCGATGCGGCGGGTCGGGTTGAGGGCGCTCATCGAGTACTGGGGGACGAGCGAGATCTTGTGGAAGCGGTAGGCGTTCATGGCGCGGTCGTCGGAGAGCGGCAGTTCGTCGCCGTCCAGGGTGACGGTGCCGCCCGCGTGCCGCATCCGGCCGTCGAGCCGGATCAGGGCCTTGCCGAGGGTGGTCTTGCCGCAGCCGGACTCGCCCGCCAGGCCCAGGATCTCGCCGTCGGCCAGGTCGAAGCCGACGCCGTCCAGGGCCCGGACCTCGCCACGCAGCGTGCGGTAGTGGACCCGCAGATCGTTGACGGTCAGGGTCATGTGCTCACGACTCCCTCAGCTTCGGGTTGAAGACCTCGTCGAGGCCGACGTTGGCCACGTAGAGCGCGCCGACGATCACGGTGATCCCGGCACCCGGCGGGATGAACCACCACCACAGGCCGAGTTGGAGCGCGCTCCACTGCTGGGCGCTCTGCAGCATCAGACCGAGCGAGACGCCCTCGGTCGGGCCGAGCCCGATGAAGTCGAGCGAGGAGGCGATCAGGATGGAGCCGCCGAAGAGCAGGATGAACATCATGAAGAGGTACGAGCTCATGTTGGGCGCGATCTCGCGGAAGACGATCCGCCACGTGCCGCTGCCGCTGAGCCGGGCCAGGTCCACGAACTCCCGGGTTCGCAGCGAGAACGTCTGCGCGCGGATCGCCCGGGCCGCCCAGGGCCAGGAGGTGAGCCCGATGAACAGGCCCTGCACGGCGACGCTGCGTACTCCCAGGTAGGCGTTGATGATCAGGAGGACGGCGAGGGCCGGGATCACCAGGACCACGTTGGTGAGCATGTTCAGGATCTCGTCGACGATGCCGCCCCGGTAGCCGGCGAGGAAGCCGACGACCATGGCGATGACCGCGGCGATCGCACCGCCGACAACGCCCACCAGGAAGGTGGCGCGCAGTCCGTGCACGAACTGCGCGTACACGTCCTGGCCGAAGGTGGTGGTGCCCATCCAGTACGTGCCGTCGGGCGCCGCGGCCTGCGGTCCCACGTATTCGTTGGGGTTGCCGCTGTCCAGCAGCAGGGGGCCGACGAGACCGGCGGTGAGCAGGAGCACGACGAGCGTGAGGCCGATGATCAGCTTGGGGTTGCGGACGGCGTAGTGCAGCGATTCGCTGCCGGGTTTCGCGGCGGGCGGCCCGGCCGTCACGGGCGCCGGGTCGGGCGGTGTGGTCATGAGGTGCCTCCTGCCATGCCCGTACGGGTGCGGGGGTCGACCACCACGTACACGATGTCGATGAGGAAGTTGGCGATCAGTACGCCGATGACGATGAACAGGAACGCGCCCTGGAGGAGGAAGAAGTCCTGGTTCTGGATCGCGGCCAGGATCAGTGAGCCGAGGCCCGGGTAGGCGAAGACGATCTCGGTGACGAGCGCGCCCGCCACCAGGACGCCCAGCTGGAGGGCCAGGCCGGTGACCTGGGGCAGGACGGCGTTGCGGAACGCGTAACGGCGGATCAGCCGCTGGGGCGCCCCGAGGGCCGACAGATAGGCGGAGTAGTCCGACTCCAGCTCGTAAATGATCATGTTGCGCATGCCGATGGCCCAGCCGCCGAGCGCGACGAGGAAGAGCGAGAGGAACGGCAGCACCCAGTGGTGCAGCGCGTCCAGCGCGAAGTCGGTGTTCCAGCCGGGCTGGATGTCCAGGCTGTACCCGCCGGATACGGGGAACCAGCCCGCCTGCGCGCCGAGCGCCCAGGCGAGGATGACGGCGATCCACATGTACGGCATGGCGGTCAGGAGATAGCCGACCGGCAGCACGGTGTTGTCGAGGACCTTGCGGCGGGCGGACAGCGCGCCGATCCAGTTGCCGGCGAACCAGCTGAGCAGCACGGCGGGGACCATCAGGCCGAGGGTGTACGGGAGCGCTTCGAGCAGGACGTCGCCGACGGGCGTGGGGAAGACCCAGATCGAGATCCCGAAGTCGCCCTGGAGCAGGGCCCCCCAGAAGTGCAGGTACTGCTGCCACAGGGGCTCGTCGAAGCCGAAGAGGTCGTTGTAATAGGTACGCATCGCCTCGGCGGCCTCGGGCTGCGAGACGCGGGCGCGGGCGACCATGGCGGCGACCGGATCACCGGGCATGAAGCGCGGGATCATCCAGTTGACGGTCACGGCGATCACGAAAGTCAGTGCGTAGACAAGAAGTTTGCGGGCGAAGTAGCGGCGCAAGGGTGCTCCCCTGGTGGAGAGCCCCGCCGTGGGCGGGCCGGTTCAGGTCGGCGCGCGCACGGCGGGGCAGTCATGGAGTCAGAACTGCCGTGTCACGCGGCGGGCTTCAGCTGGGTGAGCGTTTCGAAGCCGCCCATCTCCAGCCAGTTGCGCCAGAGGGCGGGAGCCGCCTTGGGGGCTCCGCTCGCGTCCGACGGCCAGTTCTTCCAGGTCCCGGTGGTGGACTGCGACCAGAGGCCGTTGTACCAGAGCGGGATGATGGGCATCTCGGTCAGCTGGATGTCCTGGATCCTGGAGACGGCCGCCTTCATGCCTGCCGTGTCGTCGGTCTTCACCCCGCCCAGCTCCTGCACCAGCTTCCAGGCTTCCGGGTTCTCGTACCGCCCGAAGTTCACCGTGTTCTGCTGCTTCTGTACGGGCATCTGGAACATGTACTCGTAGTACGTCCACGGGGTGTTGGACAGCTGGCGCTCGTTGTTGATGACGAGGTCGAAGTCGCCCTTGCCGCGCCGCTCGTTGAGCGCGTTCTGGTCGGGGAACTCCGTACTGATCCGGATGCCCGCTTCCTTGGCGCCCGCGGCGATGACCTTGGCCGCTTCCATCCAGTCGGTCCAGCCGGAGGGCACGGCCAGCTTGAGGCTGAGCGTGGAGCCGTCCCTGTTCTCGACGAAGCCGTCCCCGTTGGTGTCCTTGTAACCGGCGTCGGCGAGTTCCTTCTCCGCCTTCGCCGCGTCGTGCTCGAAGCCCTTCTCCGCGATCAGCGCCTTGTCCTCGAACTGCTCCCACTGCGGCAGCAGGCCGGTCGGGGACGCGGGCTTGACCAGCTCGCCGTACACCCCCTTGACGATCTTCCCGGTGTCGACGGACGCGGCGAGCGCCCTGCGGAAGGCCGCGTCGTCCATCGGCTTCTTGGTGGTGTTGGGCACCAGCCAGGCGGTGTTGGCGGAGAGCATGTAGGGCGCCTCGTCGTAGTACGAGACGACCTTCTTGCTCTTGATCAGCGAGGAGGCGCCGGGCAGGAAGTTGTTGCTGAGGTCCAGCCGGCCCTGGCCCAGCTGGCCGATGACCACTTCGTTGCTCGGGTTGGAGACGTCGACGATGTAACGGGGGGCCGGCTTCTTGCCGAGCGCCTTGACACCCCACCAGTCCTCGCGGCGCTCCCACACGACCCGGTCCTGCGCCTTGCTCCGGAGCTTGTACGCGCCGGTGCCGACGGGCTTGTCGTTGACGCCGTTGAGTATGTCCTCGTCGGTGCGCGCGCCCCAGATGTGCTCCGGAACGATCGGCTGGCCGAAGAGGGTGTAGTCCCACTCCTGGTAGCGGGCCTCCTTGAAGGTGAAGCGCACGGTCGTCGCGTCCACCGCCTTCGCGTCGGACAGCCAGCTCCACAGGGTGTGGAAGGCGGACGCCTCGATCTTGCCGAGCCCGTAGGAGTACGCCACGTCCTTGGCGGTCAGCGGCTTGCCGTCGGCCCAGGTGATCCCCGCACGCAGCTTCACTTCGTAGGTCTTGTCGTCGGTCCAGCCGCCCGACTCCGCGAGCCAGGGCGTCAGCTCGCCCGCGGCCGGGTCGAAGTGGAACAGCGTCTCGTAGACCAGGCCCTTGGTGCCCGTGGCGTGGTCCCAGTTGCGCAGCGGGTTGTAGTTGGCCGGCGGCCCCCACTGGGTGCCGGTCGTGTAGAGCGTCTCGTTGCGCGGCAGCGAGCCGCCCTTGCCGCCGGGCCCGGCGGAGCCCCCCGACGAGCCGCCCCCCGTACACGCGGTCGCGGCGAGTCCGAACACGGCGAGTACGGCGGTCAACCGCACCCGGGTACGCATACCCATAACCCCTCCTCTTCCCCCGCCGTCCCTGCCGAGCGGAGTCACTGAACCGGGTAAGTGCCGTGAAGGTATGGGGGGCCCAGAGTGGTGTCAAGAGTGCGGGAGCGCTCCCATGACAGTTTTTCCGGCAGGCACCCAAAGGTCTTGACCACCTGGAGGAAGACACAGGACCGGGGCCTGCGGATAGAATGGCCCCCGAAAACGAACCGGTTAAGCGAGGTCGTATGCCCAAGCACCGCCCCACGATCGCCGACATCGCGCGCCGCGCCGGGGTCTCCAAGGTCGCGGTGTCGTATGCGCTGAACGACCGGCCCGGTGTCTCCCCGACGACCCGCGCCACCATCAAGGCCATCGCCCAGGAGATCGGCTGGCGCCCCAACAGCGCGGCCCGGGCGCTGACCCACGCGCGGGCGGACACCGTCGGCCTCGCGCTGTCCCGGCCCGCCAGGCTGCTCGGGGTGGAGCCGTTCTTCATGGAGCTGATCAGCGGCATCGAGACCGAGCTGTCCGCCCGCGGCTGCGCCCTGCTCCTCCAGGTCGTCACCGACCCCGCCCAGGAGCTGGAGATCTACCGTCGCTGGTGGGGCGAGGGCCGGGTGGACGGGGTTTTCCTCGCCGATGTGCGCTCCCCCGACCCGCGCATCGAGGGCGTCGCCGAGCTCGGCATGCCCGCCGTCGTGATCGGTCACCCCTCGGCGGCCGGCCCCCTCACCCCCGTCTGGTCGGACGACTCCGCGGCGCTCCGGGACACCCTCACGTACCTGAGCGCGCTCGGCCACCGCTCCATCGCCCGCGTCGCCGGGCTGCCCGAGCTGACGCACACCCGGCTGCGCGACCGGGCCCAGCACGAGATCTCCGCCGAACTGGGGCTGGACACACCGGTGGTGGTGCACACCGACTACTCCGGCGAGGAGGGCGCGCACGCGACCCGGCGGCTGGTCAGTTCGCCGTCCCGGCCGACCGCCGTCGTCTACGACAACGACATCATGGCCGTCGCCGGGCTCTCCGTCGCCCAGGAGATGGGGCTCGACGTGCCCGGCGACCTCTCCCTCGTGGCGTGGGACGACTCCCAGCTGTCCCGGGTCGTCCGCCCCCCGCTGACCGCGCTGAGCCGGGACATCCCGGCGTACGGGACCCATGCGGCCCGCACCCTGCTGACGATGGTCGCGGAGGGTTCGGCGCCCGGATTCCAGGACGCCACGGCCCGCCTCGTACCGCGCGGCTCGACCGCCCCGCCCCGCTGAGGACGGACGCTCTCAGGGTCGGTGTCATACCGCAGGAGTACGCCGGGACCCTGCCGGTGCGACTCAAGAGGGCCCCAGGAACGGGCACGGGGGCTGACGACCGGGCGGGATTCGACGGTGACGATGGAGGAGTCCCCGAACGAAGTCCCGAACCAGGAGAGTCCCTGTGACCACCACCCCCACCGTTCACCGCGCCACCGCGGTGGCCGCCCGCGCCACGGAGCTGTCGAAGGTCTACGGCCAGGGTGAGACCCAGGTGGTCGCCCTGGACCGGGTCACCGTGGACTTCCCGCAGGGCGAGTTCACCGCGATCATGGGACCTTCGGGCTCCGGCAAGTCCACGCTGATGCACTGCGTGGCCGGGCTCGACAGCTTCAGCAGCGGTTCCGTACGGATCGGCGACACGGAGCTGGGGTCCCTCAAGGACAAGCAGCTCACCCAGCTCCGCCGGGACAAGATCGGCTTCATCTTCCAGGCGTTCAACCTGTTGCCGACCCTGACGGCGCTGGAGAACATCACGCTGCCGATGGACATCGCGGGCCGCAAGCCCGATGCCGCGTGGCTCCAGAAGGTCATCGACATGGTGGGTCTCTCCGACCGGCTGAAGCACCGGCCGACCGAGCTCTCCGGCGGCCAGCAGCAGCGCGTCGCGGTGGCCCGCGCCCTCGCCTCGCAGCCGGAGATCATCTTCGGTGACGAGCCGACCGGAAACCTCGACTCCCGCTCCGGCGCCGAAGTCCTCGGCTTCCTGCGCAACTCGGTGCGCGAGCTCGGCCAGACCGTGGTGATGGTGACCCACGACCCGGTGGCGGCCTCCTACGCGGACCGCGTGATCTTCCTCGCCGACGGCGCGATCGTCGACCAGATGATGCACCCCACGGCCGACGGGGTCCTCGACCGGATGAAGGCGTTCGACGCGAAGGGCCGCACCAGCTGACGTAACGCCGGCTGCCCCGTCCCCCTTCCGGAACCCATCCCAGGACTACAGACATGTTCCGTACAGCAGTGCGCAACGTCCTCGCGCACAAAGCCAGACTGCTGATGACCGTGCTCGCCGTGATGCTCGGCGTGGCCTTCGTCTCCGGCACCCTCGTCTTCACCGACACCCTCGGCAACGCCTTCCGCAAGCAGTCGGCGAAGAGCTACGACAACGTCGCCGTCGCCGTGACCACCTACGCCTCCCAGCAGGAGGAGGAGTTCAAGGGCGTCGACACCGCCACCCTGAAGAAGATCCAGGGCCTGGAGGGCGTCGAGGAAGCGACCGGCCGGGTCTCCGGCTTCGCGGGCGTGGCCGACGCCGACGGCAAGCTCATCGGCAACGGCTGGTCCAACACCGGGGCCAACTTCTCCCCCGGCAAGAACGGCAAGGACGACCAGTACACGTTCATCGACGGCTCGGGCCCCGCACAGGCCGGCCAGGTCGCGCTGGACAAGGACTCCGCGGACAAGGGCGACTACCGCGTCGGTGAGCCGGTGCGGGTCGCCACCAACGGACCGGTGAAGGAGTTCACCCTCTCCGGTGTGTTCACCACCGAGGACGGCGCCGTCAACGCCGGCGGCAGCCTGGTGCTGTTCGACACCGCGGTCGCCCAGCAGCTCTACCTCAAGCCCGGCGTCTTCCAGAAGGTCATGATCTCCGCGGCGCCCGGTGCCACCGCCCAGCAGCTGCTGGACTCGGTCAAGCCGCTGCTGC
This sequence comes from Streptomyces sp. NPDC058620, assembly GCF_042717135.1. Taxonomy (NCBI): domain Bacteria; kingdom Bacillati; phylum Actinomycetota; class Actinomycetes; order Kitasatosporales; family Streptomycetaceae; genus Streptomyces; species Streptomyces sp. NPDC058620. The sequence continues at coordinate 134,580 of NZ_JBHXQO010000009.1, read as the reverse complement.
CGAAGTTCGCCGACGCCGAGACCGGCAAGGCCCTCGCCGACGAGCAGGCCGCGCAGATCAAGAAGGAACTCAACAACCTCAACACGATGCTGCTCGCCTTCGCGGGCATCGCCCTGTTCGTCGGCATCTTCCTGATCGCCAACACCTTCACCATGCTGGTCGCCCAGCGCACACGGGAGCTGGCCCTGATGCGGGCCGTCGGTGCCTCCCGTCGCCAGGTGAAGCGCTCCGTCCTGCTGGAGGCGGGCGTGGTCGGCGCGATCGCGTCCGTGACCGGCTTCCTGCTCGGCCTCGGCCTCGCCGTCGGGCTGCGCTCCGCGATGAGCCTGACCGGCGCCAAGATCCCCGCCGGTCCGCTGGTGATCTCCCCCACCGCGATCGCGGCGGCGCTCGGCGTCGGCATCCTGGTGACCGTGCTGGCCGCCTGGCTGCCCGCCCGCCGGGCCGCGAAGATCCCGCCGGTGGCGGCGATGAGCAGCGTGCACGCCGTGGCCACCACCAAGTCGCTGATCGTGCGGAACTCGATCGGCGGGGTGTTCGCCCTGCTCGGCGCGGCGGGGATCGTCGCGGGTGCGGCGGCCGGCAAGGACGGCAAGATGTTCATCGCGGGCGGCGCCTTCCTGGCGCTGATCGGCGTCATCATCCTCATCCCGCTGCTCTCACGACCGGTGATCGCCCTGGTGCGTCCGCTGCTGATGAAGCTGTTCGGCGTCTCCGGGAAGCTGGCCGCGCAGAACGCGGTCCGTAACCCCCGCCGTACCGGAGCGACCGCCTCGGCCCTGGCGATCGGGCTGACCCTCGTCACCGGCATCTCGGTGCTGGGCGTCACGCTCGGGCAGGCCGTCGACCGGATGACGACGGACAACATCAAGGCCGACTACATGGTCTCGATGGCGAACGGCGACTCGCTCGACGAGTCGGCACTCAAGGCGCTGGAGAAGGCCGACGGCGTCTCGGCGGTCTCCCCCCAGCAGGCCGTCTGGCTGGAAACGGGCAGCTCCGGCTACTCGGCCTCCGGGGTCACCCCCGGTGACGTGCAGAAGGTCCTGGCGGTCAAGACCCTGTCCGGTTCGCTGGACACGCTCGCCGACGGCGGGATCGCGGTCTCCGAGAAGACGGCGAAGTCGAACGGCTGGAAGACCGGCGACACGATCACCGTGACGTACGAGGACGAGAAGAAGGGGAAGCTGAAGGTCGGCGCCCTCTACGAGGACAACGAGTTCCTCTCGCCCATCCTCATGCCGAAGGCGGTGGCCGACGCGCACACCCCCCACCCGGAGATCCGCGAGATCTATCTGAAGATGGACGGCGGCGCGAGCGAGGCCAACGAGCAGGCCGTGGTCGACGCGCTGGGCGACAACCCCGCGATGAGCATCATGGACCGGCAGGACATCCGGGACATGTTCGGCGGCTTCGTCAACACGGCTCTGAACATCATGTACGGCCTGCTGGCGATGGCTCTGATCATCGCGGTGCTCGGGGTCGTCAACACCCTGGCCATGTCGGTGTTCGAGCGGCAGCAGGAGATCGGCATGGTGCGGGCGATCGGCCTGGACAAGCGCCGGGTGAAGCGCATGATCCGGCTGGAGGCCGTGGTCATCTCGGTCTTCGGCGCGCTGGTCGGCGTGGGACTCGGTACGTTCCTCGGCTGGGCGATCGGCAAGACACTGGCCCCGTCCATCCCGGGGTACGCACTCGTCATCCCGTGGGACCGGCTCGCGCTCTTCCTGGCGCTGGCAGGACTGGTGGGCGTGCTGGCCTCGCTCTGGCCGGCCCGCAGCGCCGCGAAGCTGAACATGCTGACGGCGATCAAGACCGAATAGCGCTCGTCGGGGGCGCACGAGGGGCCGGTATCCGCACCTGCGGACACCGGCCCCTCTTCCGTGCGGGCTCAGCCCGTGGTGGCCCTCCAGTCCCGGGTGCGCAGCGGTACGCGGGAGGCCCCGCCCTGCTCCGGGCGCACCGCGAGGATCTGGTTGACACCGATCCTGTTGCGCTCGAAGGACAGCGCGGAAGCGGCCATGTAGAGCCGCCAGACCCGCGCCCGGCCGGGCGAGGTGGCCCGTACGGCGGCGTCCCAGTGCTGTTCCAGGTTGGTGACCCAGCGGCGCAGGGTCAGCGCGTAGTGCTCCCGGATCGCCTCGACGTCCCGGGCCTCGAACCCGGCCTCCTCCAGGGTGGCCACGGTCCGGCCGACCGGGGCCAGTTCTCCGTCGGGGAAGACGTAGGCGTCGATGAACGCGTCGCTGCGATAGGCGGACTCGTCCTTCTCGGGACGGCGGGCGATCTGGTGGTTCAGCAGCCGGCCGCCGGGCTTGAGGAGCGCGTACAGGTCGTCGGCGTACTCACGGAAGCGGACCGTGCCGACGTGTTCGGCCATCCCGATCGACGAGATCGCGTCGTACGGGCCGTCCCTGACGTCCCGGTAGTCCTGGACCCGGATCTCGATCCGGTCGGTGAGGCCCTCCTCGGCGATGCGCTTGCGGGCGTAGGCGGCCTGTTCGGCGGAGAGGGTCACTCCGGTCACCTGGGCGCCGTACTCACGGGCGGCGTGGATGGCCATCGAGCCCCAGCCGCAGCCGACGTCCAGGAGGCGGTCGCCCTCCTTCAGCCCGAGCTTGCGGCTGACGAGGTCGAGCTTGTCGCGCTGGGCGTCCTCCAGAGTGCCGTCCTTCTCCCAGTAGGCGCAGGAGTAGACCATGGACGGGCCGAGGACCAGTTCGTAGAAGTCATTGCCCACGTCGTAGTGGTGGCTGATGGCCTCCTTGTCACGGCGCCTGGTGTGGAGCGGGCCCGTGCGGCGGCGCACTTCCTCGACGGGCGGGGCGGGCGGCGGCCAGGGGCCGGCCACCTGGAGGAGGCCGCGGGCGAATGCGCGGACCCTGGCGTCCCGGACGGGGTGGACGGAGTCCTTCGCGTCGGCGCCGCGCTCCCATAGCATGGCGGCCAGCCGGTCCAGGACCTCGTAGAGGTCTCCGTCGATGTCGATGTCACCGGACACCCAGGCGCGGGCGAGGCCCAGTTCGCCCGGCTTCCAGAGCAGCCGGCGCAGGGCACGGCGGTGGCGGATCACGAGGACGGGGGCGCCGGGCGGCCCGGCCTCACTGCCGTCCCAGGCCCGGATGCGGACCGGTAGGGGTTCTCTCAGCAACTCTTCGGCGAGAGCGGTCAGCCGCGATGCGGCGTCTGCCATGGCGCACACCTCCGTGGTGGTGTTTCCCAACATGCTCAAATTTCCACAAACATGCCTGAAACCACGTCACGACACCTCGGGAACGTGACGAGGTACACCTCGGTCAACAGTGCGCGGGCCGCGAGCCATCCCGCTACCACCCAATGGAACGGCAAAATACCTGCGCACCACACCTACCCGCCGCCGCACCGGCCACGGCACACCCGGACACCGGGAGCCGGGCAGGTCCGGATACGCCGAAGGGGCCGCCCGCACCACGGATGGCGGACGGCCCCTTCGGGCGTGGAACGGTGTGGCCCGGGTCAGGAAGCCTTGGCCTTCTCGCCCTCGGACTTGGCGACGGCCGGAGCCGGAGCCGGCTTCGCGGCCTCGTAGAACTCCTCGCGCGGCGTCTCCATGGCGCCGAGCGAGACGACCTCGCGCTTGAGGAACATCGCGAGCGTCCAGTCGGCGAAGATGCGGATCTTGCGGTTCCAGGTCGGCATCGCCATGCCGTGGTAGCCGCGGTGCATGTACCAGGCGAGACGGCCCTTGAGCTTGATCTTCACCTTGCCCATGACGATCATCGCGACGCCCTTGTGCAGGCCCAGACCGGCGACCGCACCCTTGTTGGCGTGGCTGTAGTCCTTCTGCGGGAAGCCCCGCATGCCGGAGATGACGTTGTCACCGAGGACCTTCGCCTGACGCAGCGCGTGCTGGGCGTTCGGCGGGCACCAGGCGTTCGGGTTGCCGGCCTTGCGGCCGACCAGGTCCGGAACCTGGGCGTTGTCGCCCGCGGCCCAGATGTAGTCGGTGCCCTGCACCTGAAGCTTCTCGGAGGTGTCGACGTGACCACGCGGGCCGAGCGGCAGACCGAAACGGGCCAGCGCCGGGTTCGGCTTCACGCCGGCCGTCCACACGATGGTGCTGGAGTCGACCTCGAGGCCGTTCTTCAGCACGACGTGACCGTCGACGCACGAGTCCATGGAGGTGGAGAGGTAGATCTCCACACCGCGGCCCTCGAGGTGCTCCTTGCCGTACGCGCCCAGCTTCGGGCCGACCTCGGGAAGGATCTTGTCGGCGGCGTCGACGAGGATGAAGCGCATGTCCTCGCGCTTCACGTTGGTGTAGTACTTCGCCGCGTCGCGGGCCATGTCCTCGACCTCACCGATGGTCTCCGCACCGGCGAAACCGCCGCCCACGAAGACGAACGTGAGCGCCTTGCGGCGGACGGCCTCATCGGTCGTCGAGTCAGCCTTGTCCAGCTGCTCGAGGACGTGGTTGCGCAGGCCGATCGACTCCTCGATGCCCTTCATGCCGATGCCCTGCTCGGCGAGACCGGGGATCGGGAAGGTTCGGGAGACCGCGCCCATCGCAATGACGAGGTAGTCGAAGGGCAGCTCGTAGGCCTCGCCGACGAGCGGCGCGACCGTGGCGACCTTGCGGTCCTGGTCAATGGTCGTGACGCGACCGGTGAGCACCTCGGCCTTCGGCAGGACGCGTCGCAGCGGGACGACGACATGCCGAGGGGAGATGCTGCCGGCAGCAGCTTCGGGGAGGAAGGGCTGGTACGTCATGTACGAGCGAGGGTCGACAACCGTGACGGTCGCCTCCCCGTAGCGCATCTTCTTCAGAATGCGACGAGCTGCGTACAGGCCTACGTACCCACCGCCTACAACGAGGATCCTGGGACGCTCCGTGGTGCTCATGCCATCGAGTATCCACCCCCCTCGGGGCACCCGCTCGTGAGCCCCTTCACAAGGTATCCGCGCCCCTCTGCTACACTCCGCCGCCCACGTGACCCAGGTCATGGCACCCAAGGGGAACCACGGTGCCGTAGCGAACGTTGTTCACCGCTTGTGAGCTGGCCCTTGTGGCTTTCGAGGGGCTGAACCACGGCTCCGGTTCACCCGCCCGCAACGTCTGCGGAACCCGACCGGAACCGCGCCGCGAGGGCTGGCGAGCGGCAGTCACGGCCCCCGATAGGCCGAACGGCACCCAACCGGGCCGAATTCCTTGTGAAGAAGTTCACGAAGTTCGTCGCGGCGGGCCCCCGAAGGGGCCCCGCGAGCCCACCTGAACGGCTCAGAGGTGCAGGCCGGAGTGCGTTTGAGCGAGCGTCAGGGGCGGTTGCGGCTACGCCACCGAGAGCGCGATCCCGTCCAGAATGTCGTGCTCGCTGACCACGACCTCACGCGCTCCGGTGCGCTCCATCACGGCGAGCAGGATCAGCGCCCCGGAGGCGATCACATCGACCCTTCCCGGGTGCATGGCGGGGATCGCGGCGCGCTCCTCGTGCGTGGAGCCGGTCAGCCGCCCGGTGATCTCCTGGACCTGCTCGAAGGAGATCCGGGAGTGGTGGATCGCCTCGGGGTCGTACTCCGTCAGCTCCAGGGCGATCGCGGCCACCGTGGTGACCGTGCCGGCCAGGCCGACGAGCGTGGCGGCCTCGGAGACCGGGACGGTCTCCTCGGCCAGGTCCAGCGCGGCACCGATGTCCGCGCGGATCGCGGCGATCCGGTCGGGGGTGGGCGGGTCCACGACGGTGCCGTCCTGGACCAGGTGACGCTCGGTCATCCGTACGCAGCCCATGTCCACGGACCGGGCCGCGCGGACCTCGTCGTCGCCGACCACGAACTCGGTGGAGCCGCCGCCGATGTCCACGACGAGATACGGCTTCGCCAGGTGGTCGCTGCCGGTCAGCTCCTTGGTGGCGCCGTCGAAGGAGAGCTGCGCCTCCTGGTCGCCGGTGATGACCTCGGGCTCGACGCCCAGGATGTCCAGGACGCCCCGGACGAACTCGTCGCTGTTCTCCGCGTCGCGCGAGGCCGAGGTGGCGACGAAGCGAAGCCGCTCGGCCCCCAGCTCCTTGATCACCGCGGCGTACTCGCGGCAGGCCCCGAACGTACGCTCCAGCGCCTCGGGGTCCAGCCGCCCGGTCCGGTCGACACCCTGGCCGAGGCGCACGATCTGCATCCGGCGGTCCAGCTCGGTGAGTTCACCCGTGTCGGGGTCGGCGTCGGCGACGAGGAGGCGGATGGAGTTGGTACCGCAGTCGATGGCGGCAACGCGGGTCATACGGGCTCCTGTGGTCTTGGTTACGGGCTCCGCCCCGGACCCCAGCCCCTCGATCGCCGGAGGCGCTGAAGAGACGCCTTCGAACGGGCCGGGGTCCGGGGCGGAGCCCCTGCGGTGCGGGAGGTCAGGCTCCTTCGGCGCCGCACGGCGAGACGCACGGCCCCTTCGCCCACCACTGCGGAAGCATCGCGATCGCCTCGTCGCCCAGCGGGTTCACCCCGGGCCCGGCCGCCAGCGAGTGGCCGACCAGGACGTGCAGGCACTTCACGCGGTCCGGCATGCCGCCCGCGCTCGGGAAGCCCTCCAGCACCTCGATGGCGTCGCGGCGTGCGATGTAGTCCTCGTGCGCCGCGCGGTACGCGGCGGCGAGCTCCGGGTCCGACTGCAGACGCTCGGTCATGTCCTTCATGACCCCGTTCGCCTCCAGCGTGCCGATCGCGGAAGCGGCACGCGGACAGGTCAGATAGAAGGTCGTCGGGAACGGCGTGCCGTCCTCCAGACGGGGCTGCGTCTCGACCACGTCCGGGTTGCCGCACGGGCAGCGGTGCGCGATGGCGCGCAGCCCGCGCGGCGGGCGCCCGAGCTGCTGCTCGAACGCGGCGATGTCCGCGTCGGTGGGCGTGGTGGATTCGGTCTGCGGAGGGGGGGTTTCCATGCCTGCCTTGGTTCTGCTCGAAGGTGCTTCTCAAATGATGCGGGTGGCGCGGGTGGTGCGGGTCGGTCGCGTGCTGCCGGTCAGTCGCGGTCGGCGGTGTCCACGCCGTCCCAGAGGTTCGAGTGCCAGGCGCGGTCCGTCGTGCCCGGCTCCCCGCGGCGGTCCTCGGCCGCGTCGGGATCGATCACGGTGAAACCGGTCTCCCCCGGGAGTACGTAGTGAAGGTGCTCGCGGGCCAGCCGCCGGATGTACGCGTCGTCCTTCAGCCGCGCCTTCTCGTCGCGCAGTTCCTCGGTCCGCCGGCGTGCGTCCTGCGACAGGCGCTCCTGGTCGGCGATCTCCTCGCGCTGGGAGACGTACTGCCGCACCGGGTACGCGAGCGCGACCACGAGGGAGCAGACGACCAGGGCGAGGAACGCGGCGCGGCCGGTGAGCCGGGAGCGGCGGGCCTGGCGCCGGTTCTGGGACCGGTAGACGCGGGCCGCGGTCTGCTCACCGAGCAGTCGCAGCCTGGTCGCGGTGGAGAACCGGTCGCGGTCCTTCCCGGCCATCTCTCACGCCTCCCCATTACACACGTCGGTCCCCGCACACGGTACGGGACCGAGTGCGGGGACGGACGGAGGCTGGTGACTTCGGCCCGCGAAGGGCCGGTGGTCAGCCCCGGGAGCCGGTGATCAGCCCTTGAAGCGCGGGAACGCCGAACGGCCCGCGTACACCGCGGCGTCGTCGAGGATCTCCTCGATGCGCAGCAGCTGGTTGTACTTGGCGACGCGGTCCGAGCGGGCCGGGGCGCCGGTCTTGATCTGACCGCAGTTCACGGCGACGGCGAGGTCGGCGATCGTGACGTCCTCGGTCTCACCGGAGCGGTGCGACATCATGCACTTGAAGCCGTTGCGCTGGGCCATCTCGACGGCGTCCAGGGTCTCGGTCAGCGAACCGATCTGGTTGACCTTCACGAGCAGGGCGTTCGCGGAGCCCTCCTCGATGCCGCGGGCCAGGCGCTCCGGGTTGGTGACGAAGAGGTCGTCACCGACGATCTGCACCTTGGAGCCGAGCTTCTCGGTGATGACCTTCCAGCCGGCCCAGTCGTCCTCGTACAGCGGGTCCTCGATGGAGATGAGCGGGTACGCGGAGACGAGCTCCTCGTAGTACTCGGTCATCTCGGCGGCCGAGCGGGACTTGCCCTCGAACTCGTACGAGCCGTCCTTGTAGAACTCGGACGCGGCGACGTCGAGCGCGAGGCCGATGTCGCGGCCCGGGACGTAACCGGCTTCCTTGATGGCTTCGACGATGAGGTCCAGGGCGGCGCGGTTGGACTCCAGGTTCGGGGCGAAGCCGCCCTCGTCACCGAGACCGGTGGACAGGCCCTTGGTCTTCAGGACCTTCTTCAGCGTGTGGTAGACCTCCGCACCCCAGCGCAGGGCCTCGGAGAAGGACTCCGCACCGATCGGCGCGATCATGAACTCCTGGATGTCCACGTTGGAGTCGGCGTGCGAGCCGCCGTTCAGGATGTTCATCATCGGAACGGGCAGCAGGTGCGCGTTCGGGCCGCCGAGGTAGCGGAAGAGCGGCAGGTCGGACGCCTCGGAGGCGGCGTGCGCCACGGCGAGCGAAACGCCGAGGATGGCGTTGGCGCCGAGCGAGCCCTTGTTCTCGGTGGCGTCCAGGTCGAACATCGCCTGGTCGATGAGGCGCTGCTCGGTGGCGTCGTACCCGACGAGCTCCGGGCCGATCTGCTCGATGACGGCGAGGACGGCCTTCTCCACGCCCTTGCCCATGTAGCGGTTGGGGTCTCCGTCGCGAAGCTCGATGGCCTCGAACGCACCGGTGGAGGCGCCGGACGGAACAGCAGCACGTCCCGTGCTGCCGTCGTCGAGGCCAACCTCGACCTCGACCGTGGGGTTGCCCCGGGAGTCGAGGATTTCCCTGGCTACGACGACGTCGATGGACGGCACGAGGCATCTCCTTCTGGGATATGACACTGGTTGTGCAGGGTCACTGTGGTCACTGTGGCCTTGCGGCATGAGCCTATCCGGCCGGGCCCCATCGGCCAGCCGGGCGCCCGTCCCCTGGGACGAAAAAGGACCCAAGGGCATGCATTAACGGGCAAAGGTCCAGAAATCTACTGACCAGTAACTACAACACTTGAACGATCAGCGCTCCCGGGACCGTGCGAGCCGGACCCGTTCGGCGGTACGCCCGCGGCCGGAATGACCCCGACCCGGCGCGCACGGGGGAGAGCGCACCGGGTCGGGGAGCAGAGCGGGAGGGATGCCGCCGGACACCCTCCCGGGGGGGGAGGAGAGTCCCAGGTACTACTTCGTCAGGTGGAGCTGCTGGCCCGGGAAGATCAGGTCGGCGTCCTTGACGATGTCGTCGTTCAGCTTGAACAGCTTCTCCCAGCCGCCCTTGACGTCGTGCTTCGCGGCGATCTTGCCGAGGGTGTCGCCGGTCTTCACCTTGTACTCGCCGTCACCCTTCTCGACCTTCTCGCCGGTCGGGGTGGTGACGGTCTTCGGCGCCTCGGCCTTCGGGGCGGTGCGCTGCTCGCTGCGCGTGGTGGGCTGCTCGGCCGCACGCTCGGGGGCCTGCTGCTGCGGCTGCTCGTCGCCGCCGGCCTGCGCGGAGCCGGTGTCGACACCCGGGTCCACACCGTCGTTGGTCAGGTTGCCGGCGCCGGCACAGGCCCAGGCACCCGGGCCCTGCATGTCGAGGAGCTTCTCGGCGGTGGCGATCTGCTGCGACTTGGTGGCCAGGTCGGCGCGGGACGCGTACTGCGTACCGCCGGCGGCGGCCCAGCTGGACTGCGAGAACTGCAGACCGCCGTAGTAGCCGTTGCCGGTGTTGATGGACCAGTTGCCACCGGACTCGCACTGGGCGACGGCGTCCCACGTGGCGACGGAGGCGGCGGAGGCGCCGGTCGCACCCATCAGCGGGACGGCGACGGCGGCACCGGCGACACCGGCGAGCGTGACGACACGGGCGGCCTTGGACGGGCGGCGGTGCTTGGCCTTGCTGGAAAACAGCATGGAGCTTCTCCTCACCGACGCCTACGAGGTGAGCTGTCGGGTTCGGGCCAAGTGAGTTGCCCGGTCGCACGTCCTAGCGCGCGACTTCACCCCAAGCCGGTCCTGAGTCGTCTCCCGACGATCGGGCCCGGCGCTTACCTGGGTCCCCCGCTCCTGCCTACGGCGCTTTACGCGTCTGTTCCCTTCGACCGACGGCAGGATTCGGCGTGACGGTCGACGGGGCCCGCGGTGCGAGCGGTTCCGACCGTAAACATAGGCAACCCCGACATTCAAAGAGGGACATACCGGCCATTCGTCCCTTACTTGCCCCGGATGGATGAACGTTTTCGCAGGTCGGAGGGGGCGTGGACGCACCACCCGGACGCGACGCGACAGTTGAAGCAAAGAGACCCATGTCTCACTTACGTATAAGTGGACATAGGCCCCTGAACTGCCCTCGATTTTAGGGCGTTTTCCCGAATTGGATCAGTTGCGCTTGGAGCCATCCGTGGCGTCCGTCAGCCCCAGATCGAGGTTCTGGCCGGGAAGGATGAGGTCCGGGTCGGAGCCGAGCTCGTTCTTGTTGGCCTCGTACAGCTCGGTCCAGCCGCCGGGAACCTTCTGTGCGTCAGCAATCGCCCAGAGGTTGTCGCCGGGCCGGACGGTGTAGCCCTCGTCAGGGAGCGCCGCACCCGTGTCGCGCGCCTGGCCGTCACCGCGCGAGGCGTGCCGGCCGGAGTCACGCGCGCTGTCCCGGTCCGCGTCCGGAGTCGCCTCGGGGGCCGGCGTGCCGCGGTGCTTGCCGCCGCTCCGGTCCGCGACGGCCGGAGCGTCGGACGCCTCGGGAGACGGCGTGGTGGAGGGCGGCGCCGTCGCGCCCGAGCCCTCGGAATCGGCCGCCTCACCGGTCACGCCGTTCTTGTCGGACTCGACCGCTGCGTCCGACTCGCCGGACTCGCCGGACTCGCCGGACTTATCGACCTTGTCCTGCTTGTTCGTTTCGTCCTTCGCGTCGTCCGACGGAGTGCCGGACGGCAGCAGCGAGTCCGACGGGTCGGCGGAGGGCACGCCGCCCGGGTCTACGCCCGGCAGGGTCCCGTCCAGCGCGAGCCCGGAGATCACCGCGCAGCTCGGCCACGCCTGCGGCCCCTCGTCCTTCAGGACCTTCTCCGCGACGGCTATCTGCTGCGAGCGGCTGGCGAGGTCGGCGCGGGGCGCGTACGCCGAGCCGCCGTACGCCGACCAGGTGTCCTGGGAGAACTGCAGGCCGCCGTAGTAGCCGTTGCCCAGGTCCGCACTCCACATGCCGCCGCTCTCGCACTCGGCGACCCGGTCCCAGGTCGAGGCGTCTGCGGCGTGCGCACCGGTCGCGCCGAGCAGCGGGATGGCGATGGCCGATCCCGTCACGCCTGCGGCGACGACGATGGCGGGTGCCTGGCGAGGGCGGCGGTGTCTGCCGTTCGCGGAGCCCATGGGATTGCCTTCCGTGTGACTGACATGTGACTGCTGTGATGAACGGTGAACCTAGCGGGACTCGAACGTGTGTCACAAGTCGATGCAGCGGAGATCACGTGAAAGTCACGGTATTGACAGAGTGTCACCTTGCGCGGCGCGCGGGCCGGGTGCGAACTCCACCGGAAGGGTGCGCAGTCCGCGCATGATCAGCCCGCCGCGCCACCGCAAATCGGCAGGTTCCACCGCAAGGCGCAGGTCAGGAAGGCGCCTGAGCAGCGTTGCCAGTGCGGTCTGTCCTTCCAGCCGGGCGAGCGGGGCCCCCAGGCAGTAGTGGATGCCGTGCCCGTATCCCACGTGCTGATTGTCACTCCGCGCGAGGTCCAGCGTGTCCGGATCGCGGAATCGCTCCGGGTCCCGGTCGGCGGCCGCGAGGACGACCAGTACGGGGTCCCCGGCGGCGATGTCCTGTCCGCCGAGGGTGACGGGCTCCGTGGCGTACCGCCAGGTGGCGAGCTCCACCGGGCCGTCGTACCGCAGCAGTTCCTCCAGGCCGGTGGCCAGGAGGTCCGTCTCCCCCGCGGCGAGCGAGCGCTGGAGCCGTTCGCGCTCGCCGGGGTTGCGCAGCAGGGCGTACGTGCCGTTGCCGATGAGGTTGACCGTTGTCTCGAAGCCGGCGAAGAGAAGGATGAACGCCATCGCGGCGGCCTCGTTCTCGGTCAGGTGCTCGCCGTGGTCGCTCGTCCGGATCAGACCCGAAATCAGGTCGTCACCCGGATTCTCCCGTTTGCGGTGGATCAGTTCGGCGAGGTAGCCCCGCATCTTCTTCACCGACCTGGCCACCCCGCCGCGCGGGCCGCCGCCGTGCCGGATCATCATGCCCGCCCAGTCGCGGAAGTCGTCCTGGTCCTCCGGCGGGACGCCGAGCAGGTCGCAGATGGCGTAGATGGGCAGCGGGAACGCGAAGTCGTGGATGAGGTCCGCCTTCCCCTCCGCCACGAAGTTGTCGATGAGCCGGTCCGTCAGCTCCTGCACGCGTGGCGCGAACTCGGCAACCCGGCGCGGGGTGAACGCCTTGGCGACGAGGCGGCGCAGCCGGGTGTGGTCCGGCGGGTCGATGTTCAGCAGATGCGTCATCAGCTCCGCCTTGCGCTCCCCCGGGATGCCCGTCCTGCCCTTGGCGTGCGCCGATCCGGCATGGTTCGCCGGGTCCTTGGACAGCCGGGTGTCGGCGAGCGCCTGCCTGGCGTCCGCGTACCGGGTCACGAGCCACGCCTCGACCCCGCTGGGCAGCGTCGTCCTGTGCACGGGGCTGTGCTCGCGCAGCCAGGCGTAGGCGGGGTACGGGTCGGTGGCGAACTCCCAGGTGAAGAGCTCGGGGGCGGCGGGGATCGCGGGGCTTCCGGCCGCATGGCCGACGGGACACCCTGTGGGGGAACCGTCGGGGAGGCCGGTCGGGGCCACGGAGCCGGGGGCGGTGCCGATCCCGCTCCCGGTCCCGGTCCCGAACTCGGACTCGGACTCGGACTCGGACTCGGCGGAGCTGTCCCCCGGGGCGTCGGCGGGGGCGTCGGCGGGGGTGTCTGCGGAGCTGTCCGCAGGGCTCGCGGCGGGGATGTCGGCGGGGCTGTCGTTCACCCCTCGACGTTAGCCGCCGCCTCCCCGTCCCCCGACCGCAGCTCCGCGATCGCCCGCCCGGCGGCGTGGTGCCCGGTCTCCAGCGCCTTGCCGACCGCCATCCGGTGAGCCGTTCGATCTCCTCGGCCGGTTCGTCCCGTGCCTCCAGGTACTAGCGGGGGTTGCCCTCCGCCGCCAGGATCTCGTCGCGGTAGGTGCGGGCCGCCGCGCGCAGGGCGGCCTCCGGGTCGGTTCCGTCCTGTTCGGCCCGTACGGCGAGGGCGAGGAGTTCGTACCCGATGGAGTCACCCGCGGGGAGCGCGACATCGAGCCCGGCACCGCGAACGCGGCTGCCCAGCTTGGCGGCCAGAGCAAGGCCGGGCTGGCCGAGCGGGACGCCTTCGGTGACCGAGTCGCGCTGCTTCTCGATCGCCTTGGTGCGCTGCCAGTGCGCGTGGACGTCCTCGGGAGTCTCGGCGCTCTCGTCACCGAACACATGCGGGTGGCGGTGGATCAGCTTCTCCACGAGGCCGGCCGCGACGTCGTCGATGTCGAACGGCTCGTCGGGGTCCTCCTGCGCGATCCGGGCGTGGAAGACGACCTGGAGCAGGACGTCCCCCAGCTCCTCGCGCAGTTCGTCCCGGTCGCCGTCCTCGATGGCCTCGACGAGCTCGTACGCCTCCTCGATGGCGTACTTGGCCAGCCCCTTGTGCGTCTTCTGCGAGGACCACGGGCAGACGAGCCTGATCCGGTCCATGACCTGGACCAGATCGAGGAGGCGGGCACCCGGCAGATCGTACGAACCGGGCAGCAGCTCCAGGTCCGGCATCTGCACCCGGCCCGAGCCGCCGAGCCGGGCGAGCCCGTCGGTCAGCGGCTGGTTCCCCTCGCCGCCCACCAGCACCACCACGGTCCGGCCGCCGACGCAGTCGTCGACGAGTTCCTGGGCGGAGGGCACACCGTGCTCGACCGTGACGCCCGCCTCGCGCAGATACGGCAGCTGCGGGTGGTGCGGCTCGCCGCACAGCACCCGGTCCGCCGCGTGCAGGGTCTGCCAGGCGGGCCAGGACAGCAGTCCGGGTGCCACCCGGTGGCTGGCGGTGAGCAGGACGATACGGCCGGGGTCGCCGGGGGCTTCAGCGTTCACCCCTCGAACCTACCTCGGTCCGTACCGGCCCCGGTCAGACGCCTGCTTCGGGGGCCGGCTGCTCGAACTCGGTGGCCTGGGTGATCCACGGGGCCTTGTAGTCGCCGAGCTGGATCTGCTCGTCGTCCCAGACGCCGAAGCGCGGATTGACGTCGATGTCGAGCGTCTTCGACGCCTTGGCGAGCGCCTGTCCGACGACCTTCTGGCCCTCGGGCGAGGACAGGTCGGCGCCGAGCGCCTCTGCCAGCTTGGGCAGTTGCACCTCGCGGCGCAGATCGTTATCGATCTGGCCGGGGGCCACCCAGCGCTGCTGGAGCATCATCGCCTGGAGCTGCTTGTCACCGCCGGACTGGGCGGCTGCCGCCAGGCGCATCTCCTGGATCTCCTTGCGGCTGACCGTCACTCCCGCGTCCTTCGAGGCCCGGTCCAGAATCCGCCCGAAGATGATCCCGTGCAGTTTGGCGCGGCTGAGCTGTCCGGAGTTCTTCACCAGCTGCGCGGACTGCGCCGAGCTCGCCTGCGCGCTGCGGACGTCCGCGACCTGTGCCTGGAGCGCGGACACCTCGATGCGGTCCCCGCCGACCAGGGCGGCAGCGCCCGGATGGGCCTCGCTCCCGCAGGCGGAGAGGAGCGGCACCCCGACGAGCAGTGCGGCTGATACGGAGAGCGCGGTGCGACGGCGGCGGTGCAAAGGAGCCTCCCGGGGAGAGTTTGTGCATCAGTGCACAAAGCCTTGCGGTGATCGATGTTAGGCAGTGGATGTGGTTGGGGCCACTGATTCGACCAACGATTCGGGAGGAGTTGGGGATGCGGCGCGCCCGCGGGCCCTTCGGGGCACGCGTCCGGCCACCGCGGTCCGCGCCGTCAGCCGCCTCGGACGTCCTGCTGGTGCTCCAGTTGCCTGCGCAGTTCCACGGGGAGCGGGTGGTGCGGCCCGTAGGTCCGTTCCGCGTCGTACAGCAGTGTCTGCAACTGTCCGCGCCCCGCCGCGTGATCGCCCACCGCGAGCAGGAGATGGCCGATGCGGTGCCGGATGTCGAAGGCACGGCCGGGGTCGGCGGTGACGTACGTGTTCTCGTAGTACGGGAGGACGGCGCGGTACTCGGCGAGTGCGGCGGCGGGCTCGCCCATCTGTTCCAGGCACTGCGCCGCGTCGAAACGGAACTGAAGGGTCTGGACATCGGCCGGGCCCGCCTCGGCCGAGCGGTCGTCGGCGAGACGGCGCAGCTCGGGCAGTGCGCGCCGGTACTGCCCGTCGTCCATCAGGGTGGCCGCGTACTGCTTGCGCAGGATGCGGACCACGGGTGAGTGCTCCCCGTGTTCGGCCGCGGCGGCCGGGAGGATGCCTCCGAGGATGTCCACGGCCTGGGTGATCCGGCCCTCGACGAGGAGCTGTTTCACCTCGTCGACGGCGCGGGCGACGTCCGGGCGGGCGTGCGCCGGGGAGCCGGTGCGGGCACCCGCCGTGGACGGCGGCGGCACGGACACCGGAGCCGGGGTGGAGGCCCGGTCCGGCCACGGGGCGTGAGGCCGCAGGAAGGGCCGGGTCGGGTCGAGCGGTCCGGCAGGAGCTCCGCGGGCGGGCAGCAGCGGTGCGAGCGACTCGTACACCTCCTGGGCGGAGGCCGGCCTGGCCTGCGGGTCCTTGGCGAGCAGTCGCAGGACGAGCGCTTCGAGCTGCGCCGGGACCTCGGATCTGAGGTGGCGGACCGGCAGCGGAGGTTCGTAGAGGTGGCGGTGCAGGACGCCGAGCGCCGTGGAACCCGCGAACGGGACGTCTCCGCTGAGGAGTTCATGGAGGAGGACGCCGAGGGCGTAGAGGTCG
Organism: Streptomyces sp. NPDC058620; assembly: GCF_042717135.1. NCBI lineage: Bacteria > Bacillati > Actinomycetota > Actinomycetes > Kitasatosporales > Streptomycetaceae > Streptomyces > Streptomyces sp. NPDC058620. Next base: position 118,626 of record NZ_JBHXQO010000009.1, on the reverse strand, counting down.
GTGTACGGGCCGACGGCGCCGCCCATCGCCTGCTCCGGGGCCATGTAGGCCGGGGAACCGATCGGTGAGCCGGTGTGCGTGAGCCGGGTCGTGTCGGTGTCCAGGACGGAGGCGACACCCAGGTCGAGGACGGTGACGGTCCCGTCGGGCCGGACCATCACGTTGCGGGGCTTCAGGTCGCGGTGGACGATCGGCACCGCGTGCACGGCGGACAGCACGGCGCAGAGCTGCGCGGCGACCGCGACGGCCCAGGGCCACGGGTACGGGTCCTGTTCGGCGAGATGGTCGCCGAGGTCGGCACCCTCGACGTACTGCATGACCAGGAAGAGGTCGTCGCCGTCGTTGCCCGCGTCGTGGACGGTGACCAGCCCGGGGTGGTCGACCTGTGCGGTGACCCGGCACTCGCGGACGAAGCGGCGGCGGAGCTCGCCGGCGGCGTCGCCGGCCGGCCCGGCCACCCGGTCCGGACGCAGCAGCTTCACGGCGACCCGGCGGTCGAGCCGCTGGTCGTACGCCGTCCACACCTGGCCCATGCCGCCCTGGCCGAGGATGGTCGCCAGCTCGTACCGCCCGGCGATGACGCGCCCGGTCACCGGCCCTCGCCCTCCTTACGGAGGTAGTCGCTCAGCTCGTCGAGCTCGGCGCGGACCTGGTCGATTCGCTTCGGTGTGGCGGGCGGTGGGGTGTGGGCCGACGGGGGCACGGCGGGCGGGTAGCCGTATCCGGGGGCCGGGACGGGCGCGGGCGGGGTCTGCCGGCCCGGGGGCGGCGGGGTGTGGGTCTGCTGGGTGTGGGGCGGCGGGGTCTGCGGATGCGGGGTGTAGCCGCCGTACTGCCCGTGCCCCTGGGCCTGCCCCTGCTGTCCCTGCGGCTGGAGCAGGGGCGGGCGGAGGCTGCCGTACGGTCCCGCGGGGCCGTAGTGGTTGATCTCCGCGTAGAGGTAGTAGGTGATCACGCCGACCATGACGCCGCCGATCCAGGCGACCCCGATGAACGCCTCCGCGTCGGTCGTCCTGTCCGGGTCCTCCGGCATCGCGATGATGAACGCGAGAAGTCCTGTGTTGAGCGCGAACACGAGCGCGACCAGGGCCCAGTCGCGCCCCTTGCGGGTCACGATCGCGAGCCGCAGCATCGCGGCCCAGCCCAGAAGTCCGCAGCTCAGCACGGTCAGCGCCACGAAAAGCACGCGCAGTGCCGTCAGCGCTCCCGAGGACGGGCGACGCTTCGGTGGCTGCTCCGGCGGATAGCCGTAGCCGTGCATGTGACGCTCCTGGAGGGCGTGTCGGACGTGTGCAGTGAGCGTATACACCGACACGGACACCGGGCCCCGAGTTGTGCACAACCGTTGTGGTTCACGTCACTTCGGGGCGACCGTGCCGTCCGTGAGCCCGTCGTACATCCCCTGCACCAGGAGCCCGCCGAGCCGGCCGGCCGTCCGCAGCGCCTCCTCGAACGCGGCGAGCCGGCGGAACTGCTCCCCGTACCGCTGCTGTTCGGCCAGCGGCAGCCGCGGGAGCTGGATCCGCCGGGCATCGAGCCGGGTAGCGGTGGAGGCGTAGCTGCTGGCCTGCCGGTTGTTGGCGGTGCCGCGCAGGAAACCGGCCAGGAACCAGGGGTCCAGGGCGGCCGGGTCGGGCCGCAGCAGCTGGAGGTTGCGGCCGAGGACGGCGCCCGCGGTGGCCTCGTCGACGACCCGGGCGACCGAGCCGCCGCCGAGCACGGGCACGACGACGTCGCCGGTCTTGAGGTGGAGTGGTTCGTCTGTGGCGCCTTCGGGCTGGGCGGCGGGAAGCGCGCCGCTCGGGGGCGTGCCGCCGAGGACGTCGTGTTCCGTGAGGACGGGGGCGGTTCCGGTGCCCGAGCCTCCGGTACGCAGCTGGAGGGCGCCCGCGCGGGCCAGTTCGCCGACGGTGGTGAGGGGCCAGCGCGCCGGGTCCGAGAGGTCGGCGGGCGGCGGGGTGAGGCGTGCGGTGACGCGCAGGGTGTCGGCCAGCCGCTCCCGTACGCCGGTCAGTTCGGCCGCTCCGCCGCCGGCCGCGGGGCGCGGGAGGTGGCGGGCCGGGGCGAGGTCCACGTCGTCGTCCAGGAGCTCGATGACGGGGACCGCGCGGCTGAGGCCGGGGCGGGTGCCGGGGTGGACGGTGCCGGCCGGTGTGCCGGTGGAGGTGGTGGGCGTGGTGTCGGCGGGGGCGCCGGGGTCCGTGGCGTGGTCCGCCCGGTCCTGCCGGTCCTGCCGGTCCTGCCGGCTGAACGTCTGCCAGGCGTCGAGTACGGCGTTCCGCACGGCCGGCCAGTCGAGCCGGTCCCGGCCGCCGCCCGCCTGGGCCCCCGCCCCGCCGGCCGCTTCGGCCGGGTCTGCGGTGTCGACGAGCAGGAGCTCGGGCGTGGGGTGCAGACCGCTGCCGGGCTTGCGCAGCACCCAGAGGTGGAGCGGGATGCCGTACGGGGGTGCGGCCCCCGCGGGGAGCGCGATGACCGCGCGGAGCGCGCCGCGGCGCAGCAGATCGGCGCGGATGCGGCGCCCGGAGCGGCGGGAGGCGGCGGCCGGAGGCATCAGCAGAACGGCGGTGCCGCCCTCGCGGAGATGGGCCAGCGCGTGCTGGACCCAGGCGAGTTCGGACTCGGTCCGCGCGGGGAAGCCGTACTCCCAGCGCGGGTCGTAGGCCAGCTCGTCGTGGCCCCAGTTGCGTTCGTTGAACGGCGGGTGGCAGAGCACGGTGTCGGCGACGAGCCGCGGAAAGGCGTCAGCCCGCAGGGTGTCGCCCGTGCGTACCGCGATGGCCGCGCTCTCGGTCCGCGACCCCTCGGACCGGAGGGCGAGACGGAGCGCCGTGAGCGCGGCGAGATCGGCGTCCGCCTCCTGCGCGTACAGGGCCGCGGGCCGGCTCACCGCGCGCAGCAGGGCGCCCGTTCCGGCCGCGGGGTCGAGGACGGTGCGGGCGGGCTTGCCCGGCTGCTTGTCGGCCTCTTTCCAGGGCTCCGCGAGGTCCGCCATCAGTTCGGCGAGTCCGGGCGGAGTGAGCGTGTACTGACGGGGGTTGGCGTCGAGCTGGCGGCCGAACAGGAACTCGAAGCACTGCCGGGCGCCCGTTTCGGCGGCCAGCTCGGCGGCGGCGCGCAGCAGCGGAACGGAGGGCAGCAGGCCGGAAGCATCAGGTGTGTGAACCGCCCGCCCGCCGGGGGCCGGGGCCGGAGCAGGGGGCACGGGGGCGCCGTCCAACGGCTGCCCCGCGGCAGCAGCCTGCCCGGCATCCGGCCCGAAGCGCGCGGTGAGGACGTCCTCCAGGGCCACCGGCAGCACGGCGGCCATCCGCTCGTCCGACACGGCACTGATCTCCAGCCATGCGGTGGGCCTGTCCCGTACGAGCAGGAGGGCGCAGCCGGTGTGGATCAGGGCGGTCACGGCACCGGCCGGGTGGCCGGACACCTGCTGCCAGACACGCTCGCGCAACGGGACCTCGGCGAGCTTGCCCTGGTCACGAAGCCACTCCTCGACCTCGGTCAGGGCGAAGGAAGGGCTCGTCTCGGTGCCGCCGACCGGTTTGGGGAAGTCCGCGTGGCGGCGGCGCCAGTTGCTGACGGCCGCGCGCCCCACCCCTGCGAGCCGGGCGATCCCGGCCGCGGTCACCTCTGTCGTGTTCTCCGGCACTGACTGCCTCCCTGCTCCGCTGCTCTGCCCGCTGCTGCCATGCCGCCCTGCTGCCCTGCTGCCCTGCCGCCCTGCCGCCCTGCCGCCCGAGAGCTGTGTCGGCGAGCATACCGACTCACCCGCGCGACACCACTTCACAGTGTGGATGAACCTCTTGCTCGTGAACCGTGTTGACTCGGTTCACAGGCTCTGGTCTTATTGACTCGTCACCGCAGAACAAGCGGTGTGCAGAACCGCTCACCACTCATCCCTGCATTTGCCGGAGGGCACACCCATGTCCCAGTTCACACAGCCCCAGCAGCCGTTCGCCCCCGACCAGACGCCCGGCGTCCGGTCCGCCCGCAACGGTCTGGGCACCGCGGCCCTCGTCCTCGGCATCATCGGCACCGTCTCCGGCCTGATCCCCTTCTTCTTCTGGCTGGCGGGCATCCTCGGCCTCATCGCCCTGATCCTGGGGCTGACCGGCCGCGGCCGGGTGAAGCGCGGCGAGGCCACCAACAAGGGCGTCACCACCTTCGGCGCCGTACTCGGCCTCCTCGCGCTGATCCTCTCGGTGGTCGGAGCGGTGATCACGTTCAAGGCCGTGGACGACGCGGTGGACGAGATCAACAAGGCGTCGTCGGGCTCCTCCGCAACCGCTGACCCGGGCGCCACGAAGGACGAGCCGGCCCCGGAGAAGACCGACGACGCCACGGACGCCCCGGCGGACGAGGAGGAGCCCCCGGCCGACCTCCTGGAAGAACGTGACACCGCCGTGTACGACGACGGCCTGGAGATCACCGTCGGCAACGCCGCCGCGTACACCCCGGACGCGTACGCCGCAGGTCACACCAAGGGCAACCGCGCCTACAAGGTCTCCGTGGTCGTCGAGAACAAGACCAAGGAGAAGTTCGACGCGGTGCTCGTCAGCGTCGACGCCCGGGCCGGCGAGGACGGGGTGAGTGCCGAGCAGATCTTCGACGGCAAGGTCGGCGAGGGCTTCACCGGCACGGTCCTGCCGGGCAAGAAGGTCACGGTGCAGTTCGCCTTCGACACTCCGGCGGACGCCAAGAACCTGACCGTCGAGGTCAGCCCCGGCCTCGACTGGGACGCCAGCCAGTGGGAGCTGAAGCTCTGACCCCGCTCCCCGACCGCCGGGCACCCGTGCCCGCGTCCCCGGCCCGAGCCCCGATACACCCCTGACCCCCGGAGCCCGCACCATGCACCCCGTAGCCCGCACCGCCGCAGCCGTTCTCTGCACCGTCGCGGTGTCCGGGCTCGCCGCCTGCGGCTCCTTCCTCGAAGACCCCGAGGCGCAGGCCCCGTTCGCAGGGCTGACCGCCCCGGAGGTCACCAGCAAGGCGATTGCCGCGACGAGGGCCGCCACGTCCGTACGACTGGCCGTGACGACGGAGTCGGCGGACGGCCCGGTCCAGGTGTTCGTCGCGACCGGAGCGCGCGGCGCGTGCACGGTGACGTTCTCCATGGGAACGGCGGGAACCATGGAGCTGGTCCGGGCCGACGGCACGGTCTACACGAAGTCGGACGAGGCGATGCTGCGGGCGGCCTCGGCGGACCGTCCGCGCGGCGACGCGGAGGCAGACGTCAAGAAGCTCACGGGCCGATGGGTGAAGGCGCGACCCGACGGCCGGCGCACGACGGAGAGCCTGCGCTACTGCGATCCGCGGCGTCTGCTCGACCGCCTGGCGGCGCGGAGCGACACCGCGCACAAGGGCGAGCGGGTACCGATCGGCGGCCGGCCGGCCCTCACCCTGACCGGCACGCCCCACGGGTCCGGCGCTTCGGGTGGTCCCGCCGGGGAGTCCTGGACGGCGAGCGTCGCCACCGAGGGCACGCCCTACCTCCTGAAGATGCGCGTCACCGAGCAGGGGGAGCCACCGCTGACCGTGGAGTTCTCCGGGTTCGGCAGACCCGTCCCGGCGAAGAAGCCCGCCACCCTCTGAGCCCGCTCGTCCCCCGTACACAACGGTGTACGGGGGACGAGTTGTTGGCGTACGGCGGAGCCCACGCAGTCCGTCGCGACGAGCACGCCGGACCGATGCCCCAGGCCACACGCCCGAACCGTTCCGTGCCGGCATCGAAGCCGCTCCCGTAACGCGCGCCTCGACCTCATCGGCAGGTCCACACCGGCCTGGATCGCGTCCTGACGCGCTACCGCCTCACAAGATCATCACGTCCGGGGCGTCAGCGTGACCAGCAGTGCGGGAGTCGTCTTCCCCTCGTTCCTGGGGAACTACGCGATGGTGACGGAACTCAGCAACTTCGTCTCCCTCATTCCGAGCATTTCCTTGATCGCCTGCCTCGAAAGGCGGATGCCTCCGGTGGAACGCTCCGCCGTCCGCCGACTCGATGCGCGAGACAACATGCTGGTGTCCGGCTTCGCGTTCCTGGTGACAGCGGTGGCTGCGGGAATGGCACTCCTGGGATCGGAGGCCACCTTGGTGGCGGCACGGAACAACCTGCTCTTCTGCGGACTCGCCCTGGGAGCCTGGCCCCTGATGGGCCACCGCGCGCCCCTGCTCCCCGTCTTCTGGATGATCCAGGCCATGTTCCTCGGCGGCAGGAGCCGCGACGACCCCTACCCCTGGGTGATCGTCACCGAGGCACCGCACGTCACCCACGCCGCCGTGGGGGCCGTCGCCGTCTTCCTGACCGGGCTTCTCTCCCTCATCTGCTGTCCAAGGATCGATCGATGACTCTGCTGCTCGACCGCGTCACCTTCCGCTACCACCGCTGGGAGCGCCCCGTTCTCTCCAGCTTCAGCTACGAAGTCCCCGGCGAGGGCCTGACGATCCTGCTCGGCCCCAACGGGGCAGGCAAGTCGACCACGATGTCCCTCCTGGCCGGCACGGTGGAACCGCTGGCCGGCAGAGTCCTGCTCAAGGACTCCGCCCTTACCTCCGCCAGCCGCGAATACCGCCGCCACGTGGCCTGGCTGCCCCAGCGGGTCCCCACGTCACGGCAGCTGACGGCCCGCGAGTACGTGGCATACGTGGCCTGGCTGAAGGGCGAGGATCGCACCAGCGCGTGGGAACGCGCCGAAGCCGTCCTCGACCAGGTGGGCCTCACCGAGCAGAGCGGCCAGAAGACGGCCAAGCTCTCCGGAGGCCAGCTCCGCCGTGTAGGCATCGCCTGCGCCCTCGCCCACGACGCACGAGTGATCCTCCTCGACGAGCCAACGGCCGGCCTCGACCCGCACCAGCGCACGGTGTTCCGAGACGTGGTCCGGAAGGTCGCCGCCCGTATCCCGGTACTGATGTCCACCCACGACATAGCCGACCTGGCCGAAGAGGCGAACACCGTCCTCATGGGGCTCAAGGACAGCGGCTGATCAGCACGCTCTTCGCGGAACGGACAGCGGGACCGCTCCTGAGCACCGCCCCCGTCAACCACCCCCTGGGTGATCAAGCACCGCACTGCCGCAGCATCATGTCCTTGTCCGCACTGGTGACGGGCAGTTCGTACTTCAGCGCCACCTGCGCGAACCGCACCGCGTACGCACAGCGGATGCGCTTCTTCGGCGGTAGCCAGGAGGCAGGTCCGGAGTCCTGCTTCGCCGAGTTGGCGCGGCCTTCGACGGGAAGCAGATTGAGCACGTCGTTCGCCAGCTGCCTGCGCTTGCTCTCCGGCCAACGGGCCGCACCCATCTGCCAGCTGTACGACAGCGGCACCACGTGATCGATCTGTACCTCCATGGCGTCCTGCTTGCGCCACTCGATGGTGCGGCCGGTGTAGGGGTCGTCCAACGTCATCGAGACGACCACACAGTCGGAGCCCGCACGGAAACGCACGTCCTCACCATCGCGATTCAGCAGATCGTTTCTAGTGTCACAACCATTCCGAGCGAGCGGAACGCCATCTGCCGTGTCCATCCAGGCATAACCGAACTCGTCCCGCTCGTAACCGGTGCGCGGCCCGCGCCCCTTGGTGGTCACGCCCCCGATGAGCTTGCGGGCGGCGGCCCTGTCGTCCTCGGAGGTGAGCGGTGCGAGCCCCGGCTTCGTACCGTCCCGGTTGCTCAGGGGACTGGCTCCGACGCCCTCACCCGACTGTCCGCCGCCGCTCGCCGCGCTGCTCGCGCCCTCGCTCCCGCCCTCCGTCGTCAGGGGGTCGCAGCCGGCCAGGGACAGCGCGACGGCCGCGCTCAGGGCGGGCAGCGCCACTCGGTACATGCGGGCAGATATCACTCGGAGCCATCCTGACGGGGAGAAAGCCGGACCCGGGAATCGTACGGACGTCTTCCCCGTCAGGGGCCGTTCAAGACGGACGACCCGCCCGGATGGGGCCCGGATCACATGCCACCGGACCCCGTGCGACCCGCACCGGGCTCACACCTTCCCGATCCCGAGCGTCGTCTCCGAGGGCAGCAGCCCGGCTCCGAGCACCGCCACCCACAAGGGCCCCAGCAACTCCACCAGCCGCTCCCGGCCCTCCTGTCCGAGGGCCGCCCACGGTCCGGCCGCCTCCTCGTCGGTACGCCGCTCCACCTCCGCGCGCAGCGCGCGGCCCGCTTCGGTGGCCATGCCGTCCGGCCGCAACAGCCCGCGCGTCTCCAGCCGTTGGCGCGCGGCCGCCCACTCCTGCGCGCTCCATCCCCGGCTCTCGAACACCTCGGGGCGTGCCGCGCCGACACCCGCGAAGGAGACCAGTGACTCGACCGGGTCGAGGCCCGCGGCGACGAGCGCCGCGATGTGCCCGTCGCCCCGGTGCTCGCGCAGGACGGTCGCGGCCTGCCACAGCGCCAGGTGCGGGGCGTCCGGCCAGGGCAGTGCGGCGTTGGCCTCGGCGAGCGGCCGGTCCTTCACCTCCGCCGCCTCGGCCGCGCGACGGACCAGTGCGGCGATCTCGGCGAGCTCCGGACCGTCGGTCCACTGCGCGAGCAGCGTGCGGTACGTACGGTCGACCGCCCTCGTCCGGGCCGCGAGCACCGCTTCCGGTGCGGCGACGGACCAGACGGCCGGGACGTACCGGCGGACCATCGCCGGACTGAAGCTGTAGAAGGTGTCGACGACCTGGCGCTCCTCCGCCGCACCGAGCGGCGCGGCACGCCAGGCGAAGTAGCCGGGCCAGCGCTCGTCGACGGCGTATCCGAGCGCGGCGGCCTCCTCGCGGGCCTCGGGCGCGTAGTAGAGGACGGCGTGCAGGGGCTCCAGCAGGTGCCACATCTGACGCACACGGCCCAGCTCTTCGGACATGTCTCCGCCTCCCGGAACGTCACGGCGCGAGGGACCCTGATCTTGCCAGTGACTAGATCCCCTTGGATTCCCAGAGTGCGCCTCCCCCTCCAACTTGTCAATGACTAGATTCGGCGTACCGTGCTGACCATGAGCAGCGAGCGCACCTATCACCACGGCGACCTGCGGCGCGCCGTTCTGGCCGCCGCCCTCGACGTCGTCGCGACGGACGGCCCCGGCGCCCTGAGCCTGCGCGACCTGGCCCGCCGGGCGGGCGTCTCGCACGCCGCCCCGGCCCATCACTTCAAGGACAGGACCGGCCTGCTCACAGCTATCGCCGCCGAGGGCTACACCCTCTTCGCCGACGCGCTGAGCGAGGCGCCGACGCTGAACGAGCGGGGCGTGCGGTACGTACGGTTCGCCAGGGAACACCCCGCCCACTTCCAGGTGATGTTCCGCCCGGAACTCCACCGCCCCGACGACCCGGAGCTGCTCGCGGCGAAGGCTCGCGCCGGCGACTCCCTGCGCGCAGGCGTCAGCGCACTCCCCGCCGAGGGCCGGACCGACGCGGGCATCGCCGCCTGGTCCCTGGCCCACGGCTTCGCCACCCTGCTCCTCAGCGGCAACCTGACCGGCCCTCTGGAGGCCCGGGACCCCGAGGAGGTCTTCCGCTCACTCGCGGGAATGCTCTTCGCCGACGGTGTCAGGACCCCAGGATCGTCGTGAGGAACTCCCCGGTCCACGCCAGGAGTTCGCGGCCCACCACCGGCTTGCCGCCGATCCTGCCCGCCGTGGGGCGGGGAACCAGGATCTGGTGGGCGGTCGGCTTGATGACCGTCTTCGGGTGGAGCCGCTTCAGGCGCAGCTCCTGGGACTCGCGCAGCTCCACCGGGGCGAAGCGGATGTTCGAGCCCTGGAGGACGATCTCGCCGACCCCGCAGGCGCGGGCCAGCATGCGCAGACCGGCGACCAGGAGCAGGTTCTCGACCGGCTCGGGGAGCTTGCCGTAGCGGTCGGTGAGCTCCTCGCGCACCGCCCTGATGTCGTCCTCCGTGTTGGCGGAGGCGATCGAGCGGTACGCCTGGAGGCGGAGCCGCTCGCCGGGGGCGTAGTCGTGCGGCACGTGGGCGTCGACCGGGAGCTCGATCTTGACCTCCAGCGGGGGCTCCTCCTCGACGCCGCCGTCGACCGCGGCCCGGTAGTCGGCCACCGCCTCGCCGACCATCCGGATGTAGAGGTCGAAGCCGACGCCGGCGATGTGACCGGACTGCTCGCCGCCGAGCAGATTTCCGGCGCCGCGGATCTCCAGGTCCTTCATCGCCACGTACATGCCCGCGCCCATCTCCGTGTGCTGGGCGATGGTCGCCAGGCGTTCGTGGGCCGTCTCGGTGAGCGGCTTCTCCGGCGGGTACAGGAAGTAGGAGTAGCCACGGTCCCGGCCACGGCCGACGCGTCCGCGCAGCTGGTGGAGCTGGGAGAGGCCGAAGTTGTCGCCGCGCTCCACGATCAGGGTGTTGGCGTTGGAGATGTCGATGCCGGACTCGACGATCGTCGTCGAGACGAGGACGTCGAACTTCTTCTCCCAGAAGTCCACGACGACCTGCTCCAGGGCGCTCTCCCCCATCTGCCCGTGCGCCGTGGCGATACGGGCCTCCGGCACGATCTCGCGGAGCCGGGCCGCGGCGCGGTCGATGGACTCGACCCGGTTGTGGATGTAGAAGACCTGGCCCTCGCGCAGCAGTTCACGGCGGACGGCGGCGCCGATCTGCTTCTCGTCGTACGGCCCGACGAAGGTGAGCACGGGGTGGCGCTCCTCCGGCGGCGTCGTGATCGTCGACATCTCGCGGATGCCGGTGACGGCCATTTCGAGCGTACGGGGGATGGGCGTCGCGGACATGGTCAGGACGTCGACGTTGGCACGGAGCTTCTTCAGCTGCTCCTTGTGCTCGACGCCGAAGCGCTGCTCCTCGTCCACGATGACCAGGCCGAGGTCCTTGAACCTCGTCTCCGCGGAGAACAGCCGGTGCGTGCCGATGACCAGGTCGACCGAGCCGTCCTTCAGGCCCTCCAGCGTGGCCTTCGACTCGGTGTCGGACTGGAAGCGGCTCAACGCCCGTACGTTGACGGGGAACTGGGCGTACCGCTCGGTGAACGTACCGAAGTGCTGCTGGACGAGAAGCGTGGTCGGTACGAGGACGGCGACCTGCTTGCCGTCCTGGACCGCCTTGAACGCCGCGCGCACGGCGATCTCCGTCTTGCCGTAGCCGACGTCGCCGCAGACCAGCCGGTCCATGGGGACCGTCTTCTCCATGTCCTCCTTGACCTCGGCGATCGTGGACAGCTGGTCGGGCGTCTCCGCGTACGGGAAGGCGTCCTCCAGTTCGCGCTGCCACGGGGTGTCCGGGGCGAAGGCGTGGCCGGGGGCCGCCATCCGGGCCGAGTACAGCTTGATCAGGTCGGCGGCGATCTCCTTGACCGCCTTCTTGGCCCGCTGCTTGGTCTTGGTCCAGTCGGCGCCGCCGAGCCGGTGCAGGGTCGGGGCCTCGCCGCCCACGTACTTGGTGACCTGCTCCAGCTGGTCGGTGGGGATGTACAGCCGGTCGCCGGGCTGGCCGCGCTTGGCGGGGGCGTACTCGACGAGGAGGTACTCGCGGGTGGCGTTCTGCACCGTGCGCTGCACCATCTCGATGTAGCGGCCCACACCGTGCTGCTCGTGGACGATGTAGTCGCCCGTCTCCAGCGTCAGCGGGTCGATGGTCTTGCGGCGCCGGGCCGGCATCCGGCCGAGGTCCTTGGTGGCCGTGCGCTGGCCGGTCAGGTCGGTCTCGGTCAGCACCGCGAGCTTGAGCGCCGGATCGACGAAGCCCTGGTCGATGGCGCCGCACGACACGTGGACGACGGACGGCGAGATCTCCGCCAGCTCCTGGTCGAGGCGGGCGGCGATGCCCTCGCCGCCCAGGACCTCGACGGTACGGGCGGCCGGGCCCTGGCCCTCGGTGACGTACACCGTGCGCCAGCCGTCCGCGAGCCAGCCCTTGGTGTCGGCGAGCGCGCGGGCGGTGTCGCCCCGGTAGGACTCGGGGGCGCGCATCCGCAGCTTGAGGGTGTCCTCGTCCAGCTCGTCGTCGGCGGCGAACGGGGAGACCGACCACCACATCATGTTCAGCTCGCGGGCCCGGTCGCGGACGTCCGCGATACCCCGCAGGGAGGCCGCGCCGACATCGATCGGGGCCTCGCCGCCGCCCGCCGTGGCCGCCCACGACGCCTGGAGGAACTCCTGGCTGGTGGCGACCAGGTCGGTCGCCCGCGTCCGCACCCGCTCCGGGTCGCAGACCACCGCCATCGAGCCCGCGGGCAGGACGTCGATCAGGAGCTCCATGTCGTCCACGAGCACGGGGGCGAGGGATTCCATGCCCTCGACGGCGATCCCCTCGGCGATCTTGCCCAGCAGCTCACCCAGCTCCGGGTGCGCCTCGGCGAGTGCGGCGGCCCGGGTGCGGACCTCGTCCGTGAGCAGCAGCTCGCGGCAGGGCGGCGCCCACAGGCCGTGCGAGGCGACCTCCAGCGAGCGCTGGTCGGCGATCTTGAAGTAGCGGATCTCCTCGACGTCGTCGCCCCAGAACTCCACCCGCAGGGGGTGCTCCTCGGTCGGCGGGAAGACGTCCAGGATTCCACCGCGTACGGCGAACTCGCCGCGCTTCTCGACCAGTTCGACCCGGGAGTACGCGGCGGCCGCGAGCGCCTCGACGACCTCGCCCAGATCGGCGGTCCGGCCGCTGCTCAGCGCCACAGGCTCCAGGTCACCGAGCCCCTTGACCTGCGGCTGGAGCACCGAGCGCACCGGCGCGACGATCACGCTGACCGGACCGGTCTCCGGGTCGTCCTGCCTCGGGTGTGCCAGCCTCCGCAGCACGGCGAGGCGGCGGCCCACGGTGTCCGAGCGCGGCGAGAGCCGCTCGTGGGGCAGGGTCTCCCAGGACGGGTACTCGGCGATGGTGTCAGGCGGCAGCAGCGTGCGCAGCGCCGCCGCGAGGTCCTCCGCCTCCCGGCCGGTCGCGGTGACGGCCAGCACGGTCCGGCCGGTCTCGCGGGCCAGCGCGGCCACGGCGAAGGGCCGGGCCGCCGACGGACCCACCAGGTCGACGTGCATCCGGTGGCCGTCGGCTGCGGCCTTCACCGCTTCGGAGAGCGCCGGGTCACGTACGACGACATCCAGCAGACCGTGCAGGCTCATGAAGGGCTTCCGTCCGGGGTACGGGGGTGTACTGACAGCCGGCTGCTGCCAGGGGCGTCGCGCCGTCCCGGGCAGGGGGCAACGCGAAGGGCCCGACACGTGGGACGGGCCGGGGTTCCAGACTACGACTCCCCTACGACAGCCGCTCCCGCAACCGTGTCACACCGGGTCCGGAAGCGGTCACCGGTCAGCCGGATGCCGGGCCGGGCGGCACCCGGGGCGGTCCCGGCGACCCCCGGCCGCATACCCCCACGTACCTCCACGTACCGGACGGACGACGGAGCCGGCCCCGGGACGTTTGGAGGAACGTCCCGGGGCCGGCTCCGTCATCCTATGACGGCCACCGTCACCCGTCGGTGGCGATCGCGTTGAGGACGTTCATCCGGCCTGCCCGGAAAGCGGGAACCAGTGCGGCGAACAGTCCGACGAAGGCCGAGGCGACGAAGACCGAGAGGATCGTCGGCCACGGGATCTCCAGGACCCCGAGCCCCTCCAGGGCCAGCAGCTGCTGGGCCGAGGTGCCCCAGCCCATGCCCAGGCCGAGGCCGAGCAGGGCGCCGAAGAGGGCGATGACCACGGACTCCAGCCGGATCATCCGGCGCAGCTGACGGCGCGAGAGGCCGATGGCCCGCATCAGGCCGATCTCGCGGGTCCGCTCGACCACCGACAGGGCGAGCGTGTTCACCACACCGAGCACCGCGACGATGATCGCCAGGGCCAGCAGGCCGTACACGATGTTGAGCAGCTGGCCGATCTGGTCCTTCAGGTCCTGCTTGAAGTCCGCCTGGTTCTGCACCTTGTACTGCGGGTACTCCGCGAGCGAGGACTTGAGGGCGGCGTACGCCTCCTTCTCCTTGCCGTCCTGCGCCTTGGCGAACATGATCATGTTCTTCGGCATCTTGTCGGCGGGGACGTACTTCTCGGCGGTCCGGGTGTGGGTGTACATCGCCCCCTTGTCGACGTTGGTCTCGTCCGAGGTGATCGCGGCGACCTTCAGCTTCGCCGTCTCACCGCCCTTGAACGCGACCGTCATCTCGTCCCCGACCTTGATCTTGTGCCGGGTGGCATAGGCGTCGCCGACCGACATGGCGTCCTCGCCGTACGCCTCGGCCAGATCGCCGGCGACGGTCTTGCGCCGCAGGTCGTCCTTGTACGTCGGGTCGGCGGCGACGACTCCCTCGTCCTCCGTCGTACCGTCGGGGGCGGTCAGCTTCGCGCTGACGACCTTGTAGTTGGTGATGTGCTCGATACCGGGCGCGCCCTCCATGGCCTTCACGGCCTGGGGGACGATCAGCTGACCGGTGGACGACTGGACGATGAAGTCCGCGCCGACCGACTTGTCGAGCTCGTCGGTGGCCGAGGCGACCATGGACGAACCGACCACCGAGAGGCAGGCCACCAGGGCCAGGCCGATCATCAGGGCGGCGCCGGTCGCTCCGGTGCGGCGCGGGTTGCGCAGCGCGTTGCGCTCCGCGAGCCGCCCGACCGGGCCGAACATCCGCAGCACGACCACGCTGAGCGCCCGCACCACGACCCCTGCGAGCAGCGGGCCGATCACGATGAAGCCGATGAGGGTCAGGACCACACCGAGCGCCAGGAACAGCGAACCCTCACTCGCCTTCCCGGCCTGCGTGGTCGCCCACAGGGCCGCTCCACCACCGGCGGTGAGGACCAGACCGATACCGGCCCGGATCCAGCCGGACTTGGCGTCCGCCGGAGTTCCGGCATCGCGCAGGGCCGCCATCGGCGAGACCTTGCCGGCCCGGCGGGCGGGCACGTAGGCGGCGAGGACGGTGACGAAGACGCCGAGCACGAGCCCGATGGCCGGGGTCGTCCAGGCGATGGTGAGGTCCCTGGTGGACAGCTCCATACCCATGGCGCCCATGAGCTTCATCAGACCGACGGCGAGCCCGATTCCGGCGCCGACCCCGAGGATCGAGCCGACGACCCCGAGGAGCACCGCTTCGACGAGCACCGACCGGTTGACCTGCTTGCGGCTGGAGCCGATGGCCCGCATCAGACCGATCTCGCGGGTGCGCTGGGCGACCAGCATCGAGAAGGTGTTGACGATCAGGAAGATGCCGACGAGGAAGGCGATCCCGGCGAAGCCGAGCATCGCGTACTTCATCACGTCGAGGAAGGAACCCATGGAGTCCTTGCTGGCCGCCGCGGCCTCGTCCTGGGTCTGGAGCTTGTACGGGGCCGAACCACCGAGCGCGGTGGCGACGCCGGACTTCAGCTCCGTGTCGCTCACCCCCGGTTCGGCGGTGACGGCGATGTGGGTGAAGAGGCCGGGTCCGCCGAGCAGCTTCTGCTGCGCGGTGGCGGTGTCGAGGTAGACGACGGCCGCGCCCGGGTTGGTCACGGTGAAGGAAGCGATTCCGCTGATCTTCGCCCTGATGTCACCGGTGACGGCGATGGTGCGCAGTTCGTCACCGAGTTCGAGGTGGTGCTTCTCCGCGGTGTCGGCGTCGACCATCACCTCGGTGGGGCCGCGCGGGGCGTGACCGGAGGTGATCTCCATGGAACGCAGGTCGTTGCGCGTCCAGTTGCCGGCGATCGTCGGGGCGCCGGTCTCGGAGCCCATGTTCTTGTTGTGGCTGTCGACGACGGTGACGGCCATGCTGGAGACGGCGCCCTCGGCGGACTTCACGCCGTCGGCCTTCTCCACCTGTGCGACGACGGAGGCGGGCAGCGCTTCGGGCTTGCCCGAATCAGGGTTGTCGTCGACGTCGGCCGCCGACTTGGGGCTGACGGTGACATCGGCGGCGGTCGCCGCGAAGAGCTTGTCGAACGTGGTGTTCATGGTGTCGGTGAAGACGAGCGTGCCGCACACGAACGCCACCGACAGGAGGACGGCGACGGCGGAGAGCGCCATGCGTCCCTTGTGCGCGAGGAAGTTGCGCATCGAGGTCTTGAGGACAGTCACGACGTACGCCCCCGTGCGTCGAAGTGCTTCATGCGGTCGAGGACCTGGTCGGCGGTCGGGTTCAGCATCTCGTCGACGATGGAACCGTCCGCGAGATACAGCACCCGGTCCGCGTAGGAGGCCGCGACCGGGTCGTGGGTGACCATGACGATGGTCTGGCCAAGGTCGTCGACGGACCTGCGCAGGAAGGACAGCACCTCGGCGCCGGCCCGCGAGTCCAGGTTTCCGGTGGGCTCGTCACCGAAGATGATCTCCGGCTGCGAGGCGAGGGCGCGGGCCACCGCGACGCGCTGCTGCTGGCCGCCGGAGAGCTCGGTCGGCCGGTGCTTCAGCCGGTCGGAGAGGCCGACGGTCTCCACGACCTGGCGCAGCCAGGCGGCGTCGGGCTTGCGGCCCGCGATGTCCATCGGCAGTGTGATGTTCTCCAGCGCGTTGAGCGTCGGGAGCAGGTTGAACGCCTGGAAGATGAAGCCGATCCGGTCCCGGCGGAGCTGCGTGAGCTTCTTGTCCTTGAGCTTCGTGATCTCGGTTTCGTCGAGGTAGATCTCGCCCGAGGTCACGGTGTCGAGACCCGCGAGGCAGTGCATCAGGGTCGACTTGCCCGAGCCGGACGGCCCCATGATCGCCGTGAACTGCCCGCGAGCGATGTCGACATCGACCTGGTCGAGCGCGACGACCCGGGTCTCCCCGGCCCCGTATGCCTTGACGACCTGCCGCGCTCGTGCAGCAACGGCCGTACGCCCTCCAGTGCCCCCGTGCCTGGTCATGGTCACAGCCGTTGTCACGGTATTTCTCCTATGTCGGTGAATCCCTGGACGTCTCTGAGTACGTTCTGAGTCTTGCGGGAGAAGGGGGTCCTGCGCGCTGGTGCCCAGCGCAGTCTTCGGGTGGGGTTTTCCCCACCCCGCCCCCTGCGGTCAGCCGCCCTTGCGGTGTAGGACCACGTTAAGGAACGGGCCCCCGCCGCCACGTCCTCCGGCGGGAGGAACGACCCCTGGCCAGAAGTGCGGAGCTACCCCTAGGGGTTTCCGCCCGGGGAATGAGACCCGGGTAGGGGCTGCGCGAACGAGCGCGGCCGTCCTCTCCCGCTGGGTGGCGGGCGGGTGAGACAGTGTCACGGGAAATACATGCATAGGGAAAGGAAAACCTGTGACCGGCACGGGGGACGGAGACATGGGCACGGGCGCCCCGGAAGGACCGGGCCGTACGGGGGATACGTGCGGCTCCGGCAGTACGGGCGATACGGGTGCCGATACGGGTGCCGATACGGGTGCCGCCTCCGGCGGTACAGGCGGCACGGGTGCCGGCTCCGGCGGCACAGGCGGCACGGGTGCCGGCTCCGGCGGCACGGGCGGCTCGGTCACCGGCGACCGCCGCACGCGGCGCGGGCCCGGGGACGCGGCCACAGCCACCCAGGACCCGGCAGCGGCGACCGCCGACGGGCCCGCCTCCACCACGCCCCGCGGCCGACGGCCCGTCGTCGCCGCGCTCATGCTCGGCATGGCGCTCGCCGCCATCGACGGCACGATCGTCTCGACCGCCGTGCCCCAGATCGTCGGCGATCTCGGTGGATTCGCCGTGTTCTCCTGGCTGTTCTCCGGCTATCTGCTGGCCGTGACCGTCACCCTCCCCGTCTACGGGAAGCTCTCCGACACCTTCGGCCGCAAGCCGGTCCTGGTCGCCGGCGTCATCCTGTTCCTGGTCGGCTCGGTGCTCTGCGCCCTCGCCTGGAACATGGCGGCCCTGATCGCCTTCCGCGTCGTCCAGGGCTTCGGCGGCGGCGCGCTCCAGGGCACCGTCCAGACCGTCGCGGCCGACCTCTACCCGCTCAAGGAACGCCCCAGGATCCAGGCCAGGCTGTCGACGGTGTGGGCCACGTCGGCGGTCGCGGGGCCGGCGGTCGGCGGGCTGCTCGCGACGTACGCGGACTGGCGCTGGATCTTCCTGATCAACCTGCCGGTCGGCGCCGTCGCGCTCTGGCTGATCGTGCGCCACTTCCACGAACCGGCCCGCCCCCGCACCGGCGCCCGACTGCGGATCGACTGGGCGGGCGCCCTCGCCGTCTTCGCGACCGGCGCCCTCCTGCTGACCGCGCTCGTCCAGGGCGGCGTGGCCTGGCCGTGGCTCTCCGCACCCTCGCTCGGGCTGCTGGGCGCGAGCGCCGCCCTCGCGGCGCTGACCGTCCTCATCGAGCGGCGCGCCGCCGACCCGATCATCCCCGGCTGGGTCTGGAAGCGGCGCACCATCGCCTCCGTCAACCTGGCTCTCGGCGCGATGGGGCTCCTGATGGTGGCCCCCACGGTCTTCCTGCCGACGTACGCCCAATCCGTCCTGGGCCTCGGCCCGATCGCCGCCGGTTTCGTGCTCTCCGTCATGACGCTGAGCTGGCCGGTCTCGGCGGCCTTCTCCAACCGGGTCTACAACCGCATCGGCTTCCGCCTCACGGCCATCATCGGCATGAGCGCCACCCTGCTGGTCCTGCTCGCCTTCCCCCTGCTGCCGTATCCCGGCTCGGCCTGGCAGCCGGCCCTGATCATGCTGCTGCTGGGTGCGGCGCTCGGACTGTTCCAACTCCCGCTGATCGTCGGCGTCCAGTCCACGGTCGGCTGGTCCGAGCGCGGTACGACGACGGCCTCCGTACTGTTCTGCCGCCAGGTCGGCCAGAGCCTGGGCGCCGCGCTCTTCGGCGCCGTCGCCAACGGGGTGCTCGCCTCCCGGCTGGCCGATGCCCCGGTCTCCGGACTGCCCGGCGACCTGGACGCGATCTCACACGCCCTGGGCGATCCGGGATCGCTGTCCGCCGCGGCGACGGACTACCTGCGACGGGCCGTCGACGCCGCCGTCGACTACGTCTACCTCGGCGCCGCGGGGGCCGCCGCGCTCGCCCTGCTCGTCCTCGTATTCGTGGCCCCGCGCCGCTTCCCGGTCCTCGACGAGGGCGCGGAAAACGCTTCCCCGGCCCTTAAGAAGTAAACAACTCCAGGGTTACCGCAGGTAGTTCGGTCGCAAGCCTGCCCACCCGGCATACCCGCGAGTAACGTACGCGCTTCCAACAGCGCACCCGCGCTCCTGCCTTGCGGTCCGTCCCCGGACCCGAGCCATGCAAGGAGCAGCACCTTGATGCCTCACGAGCACCCGCCGCAGCGTCCGCCGCACCCCCCGTACGCGCCCTTCCGGCCGCACCGCCGTCCCCCGCCGCCGCCCTCCCCCGGCGGCGAGTACCTCCTGCCCTGGCAGAGTTCCTCACCGCCTCCGCCGCCCCGGTGGCCCAACCCGCCCGCCGCACCCGTCCCCGCCCCCGGCCACCACAGCGATCTGCGCCGGCTGCGGGGCGCGTACCGCCTCCTGCGCCGCGCCTCCACGCTCACCGCACTCGGCTACTTCACCCTCTTCCTGCTGCTCTCCGGATTCGCCCCGGCCCTGATGACCCGCCCCGTCGGCGACGGCGGGCTCACCACCGGGCTCCTCCTCGGCCTCTGCCAGCTCCCGGTGACGCTGGCCGCCATCGCCGTGTACGAGTGGACGGCCTGGCGCACCGTCGACCCGCTCTGCGCCGGACTCCGCGACCGGGCCCGCGGCACGGACGACCGGGCGGCCACCGAGCGTCGCCGCGGAACAGGAGCGGGCCGATGAACGTCTTCGACGAGTCCGCGCAGACGATGTCGCTCACGGCGTTCATCGCCGTGGCCACCGTGACCCTGCTGCTCTGCGTGTTGACCGGCCCCGACCGGGACGACCTCGACACGTTCTACACCGGCTACCGCTCGCTCTCGCCGGTACGCAACGGTCTCGCCATCGCCGGTGACTACCTCTCCGCGGCCACCGTCCTCGGCACCACCGGCGTCATCGCCCTCACCGGCCAGGACGGGCTCGTACTCGCCCTGAGCACGGTGCTCTCGCTGGTCCTTCTGATGTTCCTGCTGGCCGAACCCCTGCGCAACGCGGGCCGGTTCACCATGGGCGACGTCCTCACCCGCCGCTCCCCCGGCCGGGCCGTACGCATCGCCGCGTGCGCGGTCACCCTCGCGGCCCTGGTGCCCCTGATGGTCGTGCAGCTCGCGGGCAGCGGCAGTCTGCTCGCCTTCATCCTCGGCTTCGACAGCTCCGGCTTCCGCACCGGCTCCATCATCGTGCTCGGTGCCGTGATGATCGGTTACGCGGCGATCGGCGGGATGAAGGGGACCGCCCTCATCCAGATGATCAAGACCGTGGTGCTGCTCGGCGCCGGTCTGCTCGTCTCCGTACTGATCATGAACCGCTTCGACTGGGACGTCGGCGCCCTGCTCCGTGCCGCCCAGCAGGGCAGCGGTGCGGGCGCCGCGTATCTGCACTCCGGGCTGCAGTTCGGCGGCAACGACCTCGACATGATCAGCTCCGAACTCACCGTCGTGCTCGGTGCCGCGTGCCTGCCCCACATCACCATGCGCATGTCGAGCGTCCGCAGCGCCCGGGCCGTCCGCCGGTCACTGTCCTGGGCGGTCTGCGCCGTCGTCGGCCTCTGCCTGCTGCTCACCGTCATCGGATTCGGCGCCGCCGCGCTGGTCGGCCACACGCGCATCACCGCCGCGGGAGCACAGGGCAACAGCGCGATCCTTCAAGTCAGTGGGGTCGTCGCTGGCGGCGGCGCAATCGGGGCACTGGTCGTCACGACCATGACCACAGCGATCTTCCTGACGCTGCTCGCCTCGGTCGCCGGAATGATCCTGGCCTGCGCGAACTCCCTTGCCCACGACCTGTTCGCCCACGGTCTGGGCGGCCGGGGCGGGAAGCCGGTGCCGGGCCGCACCGAGATGGGTGCGGCGCAGCTCGCCGCCGTCGGAGTGGGCCTCGCCGCCATCGTCCTCGCCGTGCTCGCCCGGCACTGGAACGTCCAGGCGATGGTGACGCTCTCGTTCTGCATCGGCGCGTCGGCCCTGGCCCCGGCGCTGGTCTACAGCCTGTTCTGGCGGCGCTTCACCCGTACCGGACTGCTCTGCACCCTCATCGGCGGCACCCTGTGCGTGCTGGTGGTGATGACGGGCACCAACCTGGTGTCCGGGTCCCCCGGGTCGGTCTTCCCCCACCGTGACGTCAACTGGTTCCCGTTCACCACGACCGGGCTCGTCTCCATCCCGTTCGGCTTCCTGGCGGGCTGGCTGGGGACGCTGCTCGGCCGGCGCACGGCGGCGGAGGAACGCAGGCAGTACGAAGCCGTGGAACCGTGGATCCTGGCGGGAGCGCCCCCGGCACTCCCGGCCCGTCAGGCACCCGGGAACACCCCGGCGACCGGGCGGCCCCGGTCGCCCTTCGAGAGGCCGTGACCTCTCGTTCGGATCAGGCCGGGCTCGCGGGGCCCGGCCTGATCCGAACGGAAGAGCCCTAAGGGCTGTCCGGCCCGGACACCACACGGCCCGTGAGCGCCGCGAGGGAGTTGCGTACGTGCGTCATGTGCGCCTGCACCTCCTCGCGGCCCTCCTCGTGCTCCCGGAGGATCCGCTCCGTCTCCCGCACCACCCGCTCCTCGCGCACCCGGGCCTCCGAGATCAGCTCGGCCGCCCGCGCCTCCGCGTCCTCCTGACCGTGCCTGGCGGCCTCCTCGGTCTCCGCGAGCGCGCGCCTGGCCTCCGCGAGGACGGCCTCCGCCCGCTCCGTCAGCTCCGTCTCGCGCGCGACCGCCGCCGCCTCGTCCGCCGCCAGTCCCGCCGCCGCGGCCTTCGAGCGCTCGCCGTGCTCCTGCTCCTGATGGGCCAGCACACTCGCCGTACGCCGCCGGGTCTCCGCCATCGCGTCGTCCGCGGCCCCACGCACCTCCGCGGCTTCCTTGCGCGCCGCGGCGACGGTCTCGTCGGCGGACCGCCGCGCCGCGGTCAGCACCGCGAGCGCATGCGCCTCGGCGGCCGCCCGTACCGTCTCGGAGTGCTCACGGGCCGCTTCGCGCGCGGCCCGCCCCGCCTCGTCCGCCGCGTCCCGCAACGCCTGCCCGTCCTCCTGGGCGGCGGCCCGCGCGGCCTCCGCCTCGCTCTGCGCGAGCGACAGGATCTGCTGGGCCCGCTCACCGAGCGAGGCATACGTCTGCGGAGCCAGCGAGGCGACGGCCTCGGCCAGCCGGGCCGACTCGGCCGCCAGTTCCCCGGCGAGATCCGTCAGCCGGGAAAGCCGCTCCCAGGCGGCGTCGCGCTCCGCGGACAGGGCGGCCACGGCCCGGTCCACCTGCTCCGGACGGTAGCCACGCCCCCGCACGCCGACGAAGCCATGCGCGGACACCGGTGCAGCACTCATCCTTGAAGCCCTCTCTCCGTCACTCCGACCGCCAGCAATACGTCAAGGATGCGGCAATTGGTGCAGAAGTCGGAATCGATCAGCCGTATTCAGGACGGAAGCGATGGGCATCACAGGACGCGAACGCGGAGGCGCCCGGCCCCTTCCGGGTACCGGGCGCCTCCCTCCGAGCGTTCCCACAACGGGACAGGTCAGAGCAGTCCGTCCCACATCTGTTCCAGCAGCACCGACCACCAGCTCTCCGACGACGCGAGCGCCGCCGGATCGAGGGCCGCCAACTGTGCCTGGAAGTCGACGGTCCAGCGGCCCGCCTGCTCCGGATTGAGCCCGAAGCGCAGCCGCCACATCCGGCCGAGCAACGCCATCGAGCGCACGAACTCCGGCAGCCCGGTGTTCACGAACTGCGGCGCCACCGACTGTCCACCCGGACCCGCCTCGACCGGCACGGCCACGATGTTCGCCGTGCCGTACTGGACACAGATCGCCCGGCCGAAGTCGGAACCCATCACGAGGTACGAGCCCGCGTCGGGCGCCGCCCGCACCTGTCGCTGCGCGGCCAGTTCGGCCAGCGTCGGCACAACGGGCTGACCGGGCTGCGCCCAGAAGAACGGCCCGAAATCAGCGGGCAGACCGGCCCACACCAGCGTCCGCCCCACGACCTCGGGCACACCCTGACGGGACACCGACCGCTGGTCGAAGCGGAGCACGCCCTGCGGCCCGAAGACCTGCACCAGCTCCTCCGCGAGCGCCTCCGGAGGCACCGGCACGGCGGGCTGCATCTGCGGCAAGGGCGCCCGCACCGGCGCCGGCCGCGCCGGGCCGTCGGCGACCTGGTGCAGCTCGCCCTGATGCGTCAGCAGATGCTGCATGCCCTGCTGACGGCTCGCGTGATCGGCCCCGTAGGGAGCGACGCTGGTGATCCGCACCTGCGGCCAGGTCTCACGGATCATCCGCGCGCAGTAGCCGCCGGGCAGCTCGCACGACTCCAGCTCGGTGTGCAGCTCGATGACCTGCTGCGGCGGCACGTTCATGGCCCGCAGCTCGTGCAGCATCTGCCACTCGGGGTGCGGGGTGCCCGGCGCCGAGCGGCGGATCAGCTGCTGCTCGCTGCCGTCGGGCGCGCGGAAGCGCAGCACGGCCTGGTAGCCGGGACCGACGGTCGGAACGCCGAGCGGCTGCTGCGGGTAGCCGTACGCCGCAGGCGGCGGCGGGGTGTGCGGATTCGGCGGTACGGCACCGGGAACCCCGCCCTGCGGCATCCCCGGCGGCCCGGGCGGGCCCGGAGGCTGGGGCGCGTTGTGCGCACCCGGTACGCCGGGCGGACCGGGCGGGGCCGGGGGCCGGGGACCGCCGAGGCTCGCGTCGGCGAACATCGTCGCCGCGTGATGCATCCCGCCACCGGGCGGCGGCGTCGAACCAGGCCCACCAGGAGCACCAGGCGCACCGGGAGGACCAGGAGGCTGAGGAGCACCGGGCGCACCAGGAGGCCCGGGAGGACCAGGAGGCTGAGGAGCACCGGGCGCACCAGGAGGCCCGGGAGGGCCCGGAGGCTGCGGCGCGCCGGGCGGGCCGAGCTGCGAGACGAGCTGGGTCGGTACGTAACCACCCGCGGGAGCACCGGGCGTACCGGGCCCCGAAGGCGGTGGCGTGGCTCCCGGACGCATACCCGGGGTGCCGGGGGCACCGGGCGGCGGCGGGGTCGTCGAGCCCGTCCCGCGCGCCCCGCGCGGAGGGACGGCGGCCTTGCTGGTGGCCGCGTCCGCGATGTCACCGGCACCGGGACGCGCGGGTGCGGCCCGGCCGGGCGCACCGGCACCGGGTGCGCCGAGGGCCGGAGCGACGGCGGTCCGGGGCAGCTGACTGCCGCCGGACATCAGCGCGGTGGGCGCCTCGGCCGGTACGACAGGCGGCGGGGCCTCCTCGTCGTCGGTGCCCGAAAGCGGCGGCGCGAACACCGTGGCCGGCAGATCGACCGCGCCCACGTCGGGATCCGCGTTGGTATCGGTACCCGCCCACGGCGTGGCCCCGGAGGGCGCACCGGGTGAGGACGCAGGCACACCGTCGGGGGCCGTCGGCTCGTAGTCGCCCTGACCGCCCGCCGCGGGCCACGGCGTCGCCGAGTTCGCGGAAGGGGACGCGTTCCCCGGAGAAGCAGGGGAGGAAGGAGAAACAGCCGGAACAGGGGGAGCCGGAGGAGCGGACGGGACGGGGAGAGGGGAGGGCGTGGCGCCCGAAGGCGGACCACCGCCGGCATCCTGCTCCGCCCGCCGGTCCGGAATCCCCAGCTTGTCGGCGGCCTCCTGAAGCCACTCGGGCGGACTCAGCAGGAACGACGTCTGGTTCAGATCGATCCGCTGCGGGGGCACCGGAGCAGACTGCGCCCCGTCGGACGCGCCATACTCCTCCTCGTACCGCCGGATCACCTCGCCCACCGGAAGCCCGGGCCACAGCGTGGCCTCACCGCTGTCACGGGCGATCACGAGCCGCTGGCGCCCGCCGTCCGAGACCGGGCCCTCGGCGCGGTCCTCGGCCCACACCACGAAGCCCAGCTCGAACTCGCGCACCCGCACCTCTCGGTGCTGGTACGCGGGCACATCGCCGTTGACCCACTCGTCCGCACGCTCCTGCGCCTGCGCGAAGGTCACCATCGCGCTCACCCCTCCACCGGGACGGCACGCGCGAAGCCGCCGTCCACCATCAGGTTCGCCACGGTCTCCAGCTCCGGCGGATTGCCCGCCAGGCGCTGGAGGAAGGCGTCGAAGTCCGCGCCGCAGGGCAGCATCAGCCGGTCGACACGGTCCTGCACGCTCCAGCCGTCCTGGTCACGGGCGTCGTCGTACGCGCAGAACCAGACCGAGCCGATGTCCTGGCCCCGCACCTTCACCGCGAGGATGCCGCCCTGGACGAAGCCGACGCCCAGGTAGTCCTTGGTGAAGTGGTCGCGCAGGCACTTGTTGACGTACTGCAGGTCGTTCACGGCAGCCTCGTCGCGCACCGTGAAGAAGGGCTGGTCGACCAGGAGACCGAGCTCAGCGTCGAGCGCCGCACCCACCGGGGCGGAACCGCCCGCGGCCTTCAGGAACGAACGGTACGCACCCGGCAGCCGGTAACCGAGGTCCTCCTCGACACCCAGTACCTGCTGCTCGCTCACCGCCACCGAACCCTTGGGCAGCCGGAAATGAGGAGGCCGCGTCTCCTGCAAGGGCCGCGTACCGCGCCTGTTGTGGTCGACCGGAGCCGTCGCCATGCCGCCGTGATGACGCAGCAGCGCCTTCACCTCGACCGGCACGAGCTCCATCCGCCGCCCGCCCGGCGCGTGGTGCCAGGTCCAGCCGTGCGGAGTCGCCACCGGCGGGATCGTGTCCCACAGCTCATGACCGCTCGCCGCCAGCGCGGCGTTCGCCGACACGTAGTCGGTGAGCCGCAGCTCGTCGATACCGAAGCCCGGGGGCGGATCGGCGATCTCGGCGGCGGCACGCGCATACGGTGTGAGTTCCGGATAGCCGTTGCCGTCCATGCGCACACCTCTGGGGTGGCGGGACGCCCGGACCGGGTCCGGAAAATGCACGACCTGCCCGGCGTAGGCCGCATTCGGTGGCGCGGCTTGCTGCCCGAGCCGACCTGTCGTCATGGCGGTTGCCCCCTGCTGCGTCCGGTGATTCCCCACAGCCTATGCGGTGGGGCAACAGGGGGTCTCGCCCCTCCGCTTCGGTAACCAACCGTCACAGGCGGGTGACGGATGAGCGACGGTCGTGCCACTTCGCGCGACACGCAGACACGTTTCACCGACCCAGCTTCCCGACGCCCCGGCACATTTGGCAGGCTGTCACCGCAACTCGGGGGCGTGCACACCTGCAGTACCGCTGCCGGCACGGGAGGGATGCAAGCACCATGAACACAGCACCGACAGTCACATCCGGGGACCCGAGGCTCAGCTGGAGCAGCACCGAGGCCAGCCGCACACCTCGGCTGCACCACCGCCGCGACGGCATCCTGCCCGCCGTGGCGGCGGCTCTGTCCGTCCGCGGCGAGACGCTGACCTGCACCGCCGGCAAGGGCGACCGGCCGCCGGTTCTCCACCCGCTCGTCCAGGACTTCCTCGACACCCTCACCAGCGGACAGCGCGAACGCTTCACCGGCCGCTGCCCCGAAGCGATACTGCTGTCGCGGCAGCTCACCGCCGCCGACGCCGGCCGGTCCAAGCGGGCCCAGCGCAAACCGCTGACCAACGGAGAGGCCCGGCGCGCGCTGAAGCACTCCCGCATCACCGCCCGGCGCATCCGCGAGGACGGCGACCCGCTCCACGGCACCTACGCCGCGCCCTGCCGCTCCTGCACGGCGATGCTCGCGCACTTCGGCGTACGTCCCGTCGACCTCACCACGACCGGGGCGGCCACGACCGCCGAGAAGGGCTGACGGCACCCCGATGCAGGACCGAACCGGGCACTCCGCCCAAGCCGACCGGCACGCCACCACCCGCTTCCCCGTCGCCGTCGACGCCGCCCTGCGCCAGGCGGGCTGGCAGCCGGGGCGCTGGGACATCCGGCAGGCCGAGGAGTGGGCCGACGCACTGCGCTCCCACGCCTCACCGGCCGGCCACCGGCACGCCGTGTTCCCGGCGGCCGTCGAGGCGTGGGCCGAGTTCGGCGCCCTGCACATCACCGCGTCCGCACCCGGCCGGCAGATCGCGCCCGCCGCCGTACGCATCGACCCACTGTGCGGCCTGCACCTGGCCCGCACGCTGGGCGACCTGGGACGGGCGCTGGAGACCGAGATCAGCCCGCTCGGCGAGGAGGGCGAAGGCCAGGCGGTGCTCGCCATCGACATCGAGGGCCGGGTCTACAGCATCGACCACACCGGCGACTGGTACCTCGGCGCGGACATCGACCAGGCGCTGGCCACCCTGGTCACGGGCGCCCAGCCGGAGCGCCTGACCGCGGGCTGACCCGCGCCGAGCCCGTCCGGCGAACCGGGGCGCCTACGCCCCGGGTTCGGCCGGCAGGACCGCCGACACGCGGAAGCCGCCCGCGTCCGTCGGCCCGGACACGAAGACGCCTCCCAGCCCGAGCACCCGTTCCCGCATCCCCACCAGGCCGTTCCCGCCGCTGGGCAGCCCGGCGTCGGCCGCGCCGCCGTCCGAAGGACCGTTCTCCACCTGCATGGCGACCTCCGCGCCGCGATGCGCGAGCCTCACCCAGGTCTTCGCACCGGCCGCGTGCTTGTGCACGTTCGTCAGGGCCTCCTGCACCACCCGGTACGCGGTCTGTTCGACCTCGGGCGTATACGGGCGCAGCTCGCCCTGCACCGACAGTTCCACCGTCATCCCCGCCTCGCGGGACTGCGCGACGAGCGACTCCACCTCGTCCAGCCGGGGTCCGTCCTCCACGGCCGCCGCGGCGGCCGCGGCAGCGGCCCGGCCGACCGCGGCGAGGGGGACCCGGCCCGCGGGCGGGGCGGACCACGTGTCCCCGCTGCGCAGCACACCCAGCATCTCGCGCAGTTCCGTCAGCGCCTGACGGCCCATGTCGCCCACCAGCGCCGCGTTCCGCACGGCCTTCGCCGGGTCCTTCGGGGCGACGGCCTGAAGCGCCGCCGCATGCACGACCATCAGGCTCACCCGGTGCGCGACCACGTCGTGCATCTCGCGGGCGATCCGGGTCCGCTCCTCCGTGCGCGCCCACTCGGCGCGCTCCTCGGCCCGGTCGGCGAGCAAGGACAGCTCCCGCTCCAGTGAGTCCGCGCGTTCCCGCAGGCTCTCCATGAGCCGTCTTCGCGCCCCTATATAGAGGCCGAACAGCAGGGGCGGTGTGGTCAGCCCCAGGGACATGAAGAGGGACACCAGCGGCACGTACCAGTCACCCGGGCCGAAATCGGCTCCCTCGGCGACGCTCTGGCGCAGCCGTACGTACGTGACGATGAAGGTGCCGACCAGCGACATCCCCGTCAGTACGACGGTGATCCTGCGCGGCACGTCGGACGCGGCCAGCGTGTACAGACCGACGATGGCCATCAGGAAGCCCATCTCGGCCGGCGTCGTCGCGATCGACACCAGGACCACGGCGATCGGCCACCGTCTGCGCACCAGCAGCACCGACCCCGCCGCCAGCCCGAACAGCACGCCGAACGGCACCGGCAGTCCGGTCTCCCCGGCGAACACCACCCCTTCCAGCGCGCACTCCAGCGCCGAAAGCGACGCCAGTCCCACATCCAGGGCGACACTGCGCCGCCGCCCCCACCACCAGTAGCCGCGGGTGGTCGGTCCCGCCGCTTCCCGGTCTGCCCCCGTTGCGGTCATGCCGTCCAGCCTACGGGCGGGCGCACCTCATTTTCGGGTGACTCGGACAGGCGGGACGGCACCGTCGCGTAGAGGGCACTTGGTACGGCATAGTGTTGGGTGCCAATCCGGGCGACTGACGTAATGTCCAGTTCGTCCGAGTTATTCCCCCATGGTGTAATTGGCAGCACAGTAGCTTTTGGTGCTATTTGTCCGGGTTCGAGTCCTGGTGGGGGAGCCATACCCTCGGGCCCCGACCACCACGGTCGGGGCCCGCACTCGTTTCCGGTACACACACCCCCGGTATCCTGCGGATGTCCACCACCCGAAGCCGAAGGGCACATCCGTGAGCGCCATCCTTCCCCAAGTTCTCGGCTCCGCTCGGACAGGGGATAACCCATTGGCAGCCGTAGTCGTCCTCGCAGCGGGTGAGGGCACCCGCATGAAGTCGAAGACCCCCAAGGTCCTGCACGAGATCTCCGGGCGCTCGCTCGTCGGACATGTCGTCGCCGCCTCCCGTGAGCTCGACCCCGAGCACCTCGTCGTGGTCGTCGGCCACGCCGCGGAGCGGGTCACCGCCCATCTCTCCTCGGGCGACGCCCCCGTGCGTACCGCGTTCCAGGCCGAGCAGAACGGCACCGGACACGCCGTCCGGATGGGCCTCGAAGAGCTCGGCGGGACCGTCGAGGGCACCGTGATCGTCGTCTGCGGCGACACCCCGCTGCTCTCCGGCGAGACCCTCGCCGCGCTCGCCGCCACGCACGGCGCCGACGCCAACGCCGTCACCGTGCTGACCGCCGAGGTCCCGGACTCCACCGGGTACGGCCGCATCGTCCGCGACGCCGCCAGCGGCGCCGTGACCGGGATCGTCGAGCACAAGGACGCCACCGCCGCCCAGCGGGAGATCCGGGAGATCAACTCCGGGGTCTTCGCCTTCGATGGGCGACTGCTCGCCGACGCGCTCGGCAAGGTCCGCACGGACAACAGCCAGGGCGAGGAGTACCTCACCGACGTGCTGTCGATCCTGCGCGAGGCCGGACACCGCGTGGGCGCCTCGGTCGCCGCCGACCACCGCGAGATCCTCGGCATCAACAACCGGGTCCAGCTGGCCGAGGCCCGGCGGCTGCTCAACGAACGCCTCCTGGAGCGCGCCATGATGGCCGGCGTGACGGTCGTGGACCCGGCCTCCACGCTGATCGACGCCACCGTCACGTACGAGCCGGACGCGATCGTGCACCCCGGCACCCAGCTGTTCGGCACGACGCACCTGGGCGAGGACGCCGAGGTCGGCCCGAACTCCCGGCTGAAGGACACGGTCGTCCACGCGGGCGCCCGCGTGGACAACACGGTCGCGGACGGGGCGGAGGTGGGCCCCGGTGCGACGGTCGGCCCGTTCGCCTACCTGCGGCCCGGCACGAGGCTCGGCGCGAAGGCCAAGGCCGGTACGTACGTGGAGATGAAGAACGCCACGATCGGCGAGGGCACGAAGGTTCCGCACCTCAGCTACGTCGGCGACGCGACCATCGGCGACCACACCAACATCGGTGCAGCCAGCGTCTTCGTGAACTACGACGGCGTGGCCAAGCACCACACGACCATCGGCTCCCACTGCCGTACCGGCTCCGACAATATGTTTGTGGCGCCTGTCACGGTCGGGGACGGCGTCTACACCGCGGCCGGCTCGGTCATCACCAAGGACGTGCCGGCCGGTTCCCTGGCCGTCGCCCGGGGCCAGCAGCGGAATATCGAGGGCTGGGTGGCCCGGAAGCGTCCGGGAAGCGCTGCCGCGCAGGCCGCTCAGGCCGCAGCCGAGGACACCGACCTCGAAAGCTGACCGGAAACAGGTGCGCCGGACACGGCGTACCGTGATAGATGCTCACCCATTTCGGCTGGCTCGTTGCACATCGGGACCTCTGCGTGCAGCGCCAGATACACGTCTGAGGAGACTGTGCTGTGACCGGGATCAAGACGACCGGCGAGAAGAAACTGATGTTCTTCTCCGGCCGCGCCCACCCCGAGCTGGCCGAGGAGGTCGCACACCAACTGGGTGTCGGTCTCGTGCCGACGAAGGCTTTCGATTTCGCCAACGGTGAGATCTACGTGCGCTTCCAGGAATCCGCCCGCGGCGCCGACTGCTTCCTGATCCAGAGCCACACGGCTCCGATCAACAAGTGGATCATGGAGCAGCTGATCATGCTGGACGCGCTGAAGCGCGCCTCGGCCCGTTCGATCACGGTGATCGTGCCGTTCTACGGCTACGCCCGCCAGGACAAGAAGCACCGCGGCCGCGAGCCGATCTCGGCCCGCCTGGTCGCCGACCTGATGAAGACGGCGGGTGCCCACCGCATCCTGACCGTGGATCTGCACACCGACCAGATCCAGGGCTTCTTCGACGGCCCGGTGGACCACCTCTTCGCGCTGCCGATCCTCGCCGACTACGTCGGTGCGAAGGTCGACCGCTCGAAGCTGACGATCGTCTCCCCGGACGCCGGCCGCGTGCGCGTCGCCGACCGCTGGTGCGACCGTCTGGACGCCCCGCTGGCGATCGTCCACAAGCGCCGCGACAAGGACGTGCCGAACCAGGTCAGCGTCCACGAGGTCGTCGGCAACGTGAAGGGCCGGGTCTGTGTCCTGGTCGACGACATGATCGACACGGGTGGCACCATCTGCGCCGCCGCCGACGCCCTGTTCGCGCACGGGGCCGAGGACGTCATAGTGACCGCGACGCACGGTGTGCTGTCCGGTCCCGCCGCGGACCGTCTGAAGAACTCCAAGGTCAGCGAGTTCGTCTTCACGGACACCCTGCCGACCCCGGGCGAGCTGGAGCTCGACAAGATCACCGTGCTGTCGATCGCCCCGACGATCGCGCGCGCGGTCCGTGAGGTGTTCGAGGACGGTTCGGTGACGAGCCTCTTCGAGGAGCAGGAAAACCACTAGCGGAACCGCGGTACCGGAGAGGTACCGAAGATCCACTTTGGGTGCGGCCTCCCCGCCGGGTAGACTCAGCGAGTTGCTCGGCGAGGGAGGCCGTACTCATAAGTACGGCGATCCGTTATCGACGCGCTCTTCGTAGCAGGCGGCCTGTCGTACGGGCCGGGTGACGTCCGACTTTCGTCATCTCACGAGGAGTGCACCATGGCCGAGATCAAGCTCGCCGCTCAGGTCCGTACCGAGTTCGGCAAGGGCGCCGCCCGCCGTACCCGTCGTGCCAACCTGGTTCCCGCGGTCGTCTACGGCCACGGCGCCGAGTCCGTCCACGTCACGCTGCCGGCCCACGAGCTGCAGCTCGCGCTCCGCACCGCCAACGTCCTCATCGGTCTCGAGATCGACGGCAAGAACGCCCTGGTCATCCCGAAGGCCGTGCAGCGCAACGCCATCAAGGGCAACATCGAGCACGTCGACCTCCTGACCGTGAAGCGCGGCGAGAAGGTCAACGTCGAGATCGCCGTGCACGTCGAGGGCGAGCTGGCCCCGGGCGGCAACCTCCTGGAGTACGTGCAGAACACCCTGCTCGTCGAGGCCGAGGCCACCCACATCCCCGAGTCCGTCACGGTCTCGATCGCGGGCCTCGACGCCGGTGACTCGATCCTCGCCAAGGACATCCCGCTGCCCTCCGGCTCCGTGCTGGCCGGCGACGAGGACGCCGTCGTGCTCCAGATCGTCGCCGCGCAGGCCGAGGAGCCGGCCGCCGAGGGCACCGAGGCCGCCACCACCGAGGCCTAGTCCCACCCGGCGCGTCACAGCGCCCGTGCTTCACTGCTTCACTGACGGGGCGGCGGACCCTTACCGGGCCCGCCGCCCCGTTCGCCTGTCATCAGCCGACGTACGCGAGGAGACCGCGCGCAGATGTCCGATGCCAACGACCCCTGGCTCATCGTGGGCCTGGGCAATCCCGGTCCCGACTACGCCGCGAACCGGCACAACGTCGGCTTCATGGTCGCCGACCTCCTCGCCGAGCGGATCGGCGGGAAGTTCAAGCGGGCGCAGAAGGCCCAGGCGCAGGTCGTGGAGGGCCGGCTGGGGCCGCCCGGACCCGCGAGCCGCCGGGTGATCCTGGCGAAGCCCATGTCGTACATGAACCTGTCGGGCGGGCCCGTCACGGCCCTGCGGGACTTCTACAAGGTGCCGACGGACCACATCGTGGCCGTGCACGACGAACTGGACATCGATTTCGGCATGCTGCGGCTGAAGTTGGGCGGCGGTGACAACGGGCACAACGGGCTGAAGTCGATGACGAAGTCGATGGGCCCCGACTACCACCGCATCAGGTTCGGGATCGGCCGGCCGCCGGGTCGGATGCAGGTGGCCGATTTCGTACTGAAGGATTTCTCGTCCACGGAGCGCAAGGACCTCGCCTACCAGGTGGACCGGGCGGCGGACGCGGTGGAGTCGCTGCTCGCCGAGGGTCTGGAGCGGGCGCAGTCCACGTACAACTCCTGACATTGACGCCGATCCCGGGATCATTTCCGGCCACAAGTTGACCGAGAGTATGGGTCTGCCCAAGGATCTGCCCCCATGAAGCGGAGCTCCTCCCACCGCCTGGTGGCCCACGGCCGTGTCGTCGCCGCGGGCTGCGTCGTCCTGCTGATGCTCGTCGCGGGGGCGTGGACGTCGTGGAACACCGCGTATCACGTCGTCCTGTCCAAGGGCCGTGAACACGGCACCCTGACGGTGACCGGCTGCGGCGACACGTCGTGCACCGGGCCGTACGTACCGGATCGGGATTCGCCGCCGCGTTCCCGGGTGACGATCGCGAAGTCCGTCGCCGTGGAGAAGGGCGACCGGTTCCCGGTGGTCGTGAAGCCCGGAACCGGCGAGGCCGTCCGCACCGGGACACCCGGATTCCTGCATGCCTGGGTGCCGTTCGGCGGTGCGCTGCTGCTGTCCGCCCTCCTGATCGGGGGCGGTCTGCGGCTGCCCCGGGTCGCCTGGGGTGCCGCGACCGCGGGCGCGGTCCTGCTGACGGCGACGTTCTTCGCCCTCTGACAGAACCGCACCCGCGCCGGAGTGGATCAGCCGGTGTTGCGCAGACCCGCGGCGACACCATTCACGGTGAGCAGCAGGGCCCGGGCGAGCAGCGGATCGGCCTCTTCGCCGCGCGCCGCCGCCTGCCGCTGGCGGGCCAGCAGCGAGACCTGGAGGTACGAGATCGGGTCCAGGTAGGCGTCACGGATGGCGAAGGTCTGCTGGAGCACGGGGCTCGTGCCGAGCAGTTCGGTGCCGCCGGTGACCTTCAGGACCTCGCTCACGGTCAGCGCGTGCTCGGCCTCGATGTCGTCGAAGACGTGCTTGAGCTCGTCCGGCACGAGGGTGTCGACGTAGTGCCGGGCGATGCGCAGGTCGGTCTTGGCGAGCGTCATCTCGACGTTGGAGAGGAAGTTCTGGAAGAAGTGCCACTGGCCGTGCATCTCTTCCAGGACGGAGCCGAGACCGGCCTCGCGGAGCGCCTTGAGCCCGGAGCCGACGCCGAACCAGCCGGGCACGATCTGCCGTGACTGGGTCCAGCCGAAGACCCACGGGATCGCGCGCAGGCCGTCGAGCGAGACGCCCGAGCCGGGGCGGCGGGAGGGCCGCGAGCCCAGGTGCAGGTCGGCGAGCTGGTCCACCGGGGTGGAGGCGAGGAAGTACGCGGGCAGGTCCGGGTCCTCGACGAGCTTGCGGTAGGCGGCGTGGGCGGCGTCGGAGACGGTGTCCATGGCCGCGTCCCAGCGGGCGAGTGCCTCGTCGGACTGGCGGGGCGCGGTGTGCAGCGCGGACGCCTGGAGGGTGGCCGCGACGGTCAGTTCCAGGTTCTCCCGGGCGAGCGCGGGGATGAGGTACTTGTCGGAGATGACCTCGCCCTGCTCGGTCACCTTGATCTCGCCCTCCAGCGTTCCCCAGGGCTGCGCGAGGATCGCGTCGTGCGAGGGACCGCCGCCGCGGCCGACGGTGCCGCCGCGGCCGTGGAAGAGGCGCAGGCGTACGCCGTAGCGGTGCGCGACGTCACGCAGCCGGCGCTGGGCCCGGTGGATCTCCCACTGCGAGGTGGTGATGCCGCCGAACTTGGAGGAGTCGCTGTAGCCGAGCATGACCTCCTGGACGTCCCCGCGGAGGGAGACGAGCCGGCGGTACGAGGGGTCGGCGAGCATCTCGTCGAGGATGACGTCGGCGGCGCGCAGCTCGTCGGTGGTCTCCAGGAGCGGCACGATGCCGATCTTGGCCCAGCCGCCGTGCAGGTCGAGCAGCCCGGCCTCGCGGGCCAGGACGGCGGCCGCGAAGACGTCGTCGGCGCCCTGGCACATCGAGATGATGTAGGACTCGATGACCTCGGGGCCGAACCGTTCGAAGGCTTCCTTGATGGTGTGGAAGACGCCGAGGGTCTTCTCGCCCGCGGCGTCCAGCGGTGCCGGGGTCGGGGCGAGCGGGCGCCGGGAGCGCAGCTCCTTCGCGAGGAGCTTCTGCCGGTAGTCGCGCGGCATGTCGGCGTAGCGCCAGGACTCCTCGCCGAGCCGGTCGAAGAGCTGGCCGAGTGCGTGGTGGTGGGCGTCGGCGTGTTCGCGCACGTCCATGGTGGCGAGCTGGAGGCCGAACGCGGACAGGGTGCGGATGGTGCGGTCCATCCGGCCGTCGGCGAAGAGCCCGCCCTTGTGCTCGCGCAGCGAGGTCTGGATGAGGGCCAGGTCGGCGATGAGCTCGGCGGTGCCGAGGTAGTCGCAGCCGGGGCGGTGCGGGGTGCCGGTGGCGAGGCGCTCGCGGGTGTTGACGAGCTTCTGCCGGATGCAGGTCGCCTTGAGGCGGTAGGGCTCCTCGGCGTTCAGCCGCTTGTAGCGGGGGCTGATCTCGGGGAGCCGCTCCAGGTCCGCCTGGAGGGAGTCCAGCAGCTCGTCGGTGGCGCCGGTGTAGCGGATGGAGTTGGAGAGCAGCCCGCGCAGGTAGTCGATGAGTTCGAGTGCGTCGGTGATCCCGTGCTCGTGCTGGAGGATCAGCACCTCCCAGGTGACGGCGGGCGTCACGTTGGGGTTGCCGTCGCGGTCGCCGCCGATCCAGGTGCCGAAGGTGAGCGGGCGGGTGCCCGCGGGCAGCTCGACACCGACGCGCTCCAGCTCGGCGGCCAGGTCCTCCAGGACGTCGCCGACCGCGTTGGCGTGCAGTTCGTCGAGGTAGTAGATCGCGTTGCGCGCCTCGTCGGCCGGCTCGGGCCGGACCACGCGCAGTTCGTCGGTCTGCCAGATGAGGTCGATGTTCTCGGCGAGCCGCAGGTCCTGGCGGCGCCGGTCGGCCTCGATGACGGGGGTTTCGAGCAGTTCCGCGATGCGGCGGAGCTTGTTCAGCACGGAGCGCCGTGCGGCCTCGGTGGGGTGCGCGGTGAAGACGGGGCGCACGTTGAGGTTCTTTACGGTCTCGCGCAGGTGCTGCGGGTCGGCGTCCTTGAGCCGGTCGGCGGTGCGGGCCAGGAGCCCGCCCTCGGCGGCCCGGCGGTCGCGCATCTCGTGGGCGCGGTGGACCTGCTCGGTGACGTTGGCGAGGTGGAAGTAGGTGGAGAAGGCGCGCACGAGCTGCGCGGCGGTCTCCAGCTCCGTTTCGCCCAGCAGCTCGGCGGCGGCCTCACCGTCGGTGCGGGTCAGGGCGCGGACCCGCTCGACGAGGTCGAGGAGCTCCTGGCCCTCCTGACGTACGAGCGTCTCGCCCAGCAGATCGCCGAGGCGGCGGATGTCGGCCCTCAGCTCGGCGCTGGCGGCGGGGGTCTGGTCGGCACTGCTCACAGTGTGCGGCTCCTTGCAGTGAATAGAGGAGGTGCGTCGCGTAAGCGTCTCCCTGGAAGGGCGGTGGCGGGAGACGGGTGGGCACGTCTGTCAGGGGGTCCGGGGGTGCTGCGGTGCTCTCGCCACCCCGGGTGTGCAGAGTGCGGACCGCGCTGTCCGACTCTCCCAGGATAGGTGCCCCTCCTGTCGGCGTGCCGCGCAGCCCTTACGGGTGTGTGTGAAACGACCACGTCCGCGCAGCTCTCGTGCTGCGGGCCTCCTCGCTGCCATACTTACCAAGCCGTAGGTTACGGATGCGTAGCCTGCACAGTCCGTCGCACTCCTCACCTCACAGGGGACTCCCCATGCCCTCCAGCCCCAATGTGATCGACGATCCTGTCCTTCCCCCCGCCACGCTCGGCGGCGACAAGAAGCGGTCGGTCGAGCAGATCGCGCTCCTCCTGTTCATCGTGGTGCCGTTCGTGGCCCTGCTCGCGGCGGTGCCGCTGGCCTGGGGCCGCGGTGTCAGCTGGCTCGACCTGGGCCTGTTGGTCGGCATGTACTACATCGGCTGCCACGGCATCACGATCGGCTTCCACCGCTACTTCACACACGGCTCCTTCAAGGCGAAGCGCCCGCTCCGTATCGCCCTGGCCGTCGCGGGTTCGCTCGCGGTCGAGGGTCCGCTGGTGCGCTGGGTGGCCGACCACCGCAAGCACCACCGCTTCTCCGACGCCGAGGGCGACCCCCACTCGCCGTGGCGGTTCGGCGAGACGCTGCCGGCCCTGATGAAGGGGCTGTGGTGGGCGCACATCGGCTGGATGTTCGACGAGGAGCGGACGTCGCAGCAGAAGTACGCCCCCGACCTGATCAAGGACCCGGCGATCCGCGGCATCTCCCGTCACTTCCTCACCTTCACCGTCGTCTCGCTGGCGATTCCGCCCCTGGTCGGCGGTCTGGTGACGATGTCGTGGTGGGGTGCGGCGACCGCGTTCTTCTGGGGCTCGCTGGTACGGGTCGCACTGCTGCACCACGTCACGTGGTCGATCAACTCGATCTGCCACGCGGTCGGCAAGCGCCCCTTCAAGTCCCGTGACCGGTCCGGGAACGTGTGGTGGCTGGCGGTCCTCTCCTGCGGCGAGTCCTGGCACAACCTGCACCACGCGGACCCGACGAGCGCGCGGCACGGAGTGATGAAGGGCCAGATCGACTCAAGTGCCCGGCTGATCCGCTGGTTCGAGCAGTTGGGCTGGGCGTCCGACGTCCGCTGGCCCGATACGGCCCGTATCGACGCCCGCCGCAACCCCGCGCCCGCCGACGCGGCATGATTGACGACGTGGCGACCGACGGCAGCACAGGCAGCGAGAAGAGCAGACCCTCACCCGTCCGCCGGACCCGACGGGTCCGGATGACCGGCAAGGAGCGCCGCGAACAGCTGCTGGACATCGGCCGCACCCTCTTCGCCGACAAGGGTTTCGAAGGCACGTCGGTCGAGGAGATCGCGGCCCGCGCCGGGGTCTCCAAGCCGGTCGTCTACGAACACTTCGGCGGCAAGGAGGGCCTGTACGCCGTCGTGGTCGACCGCGAGATGCGTCAGCTCCTGGACATGGTGACGAGCGCCCTCACCGCGGGCCACCCGCGCGAACTCCTCGAACAGGCGGCGTTCGCCCTGCTGGACTACATCGAGACGTACACGGACGGCTTCCGCATCCTGGTGCGCGACTCCCCCGTCGCCCAGTCCACGGGTACGTTCGCCTCCCTGATCAGCGATATCGCCACCCAGGTGGAGGACATCCTGGGCCTGGAGTTCAAGGCCCGCGGGTTCGAACCGAAGCTCGCCCCGCTGTACGCACAGGCCCTGGTCGGCATGGTCGCGCTGACGGGCCAGTGGTGGCTGGACGTCCGCAAACCGCAGAAGGCGGAGGTCGCGGCGCACCTGGTGAACCTGGCCTGGCACGGCCTGGAGAACCTGGAGGCCAAGCCCCGCCTGATAGGACACCGCAAGAACTGACGCCCCCACCTCGGGCGATACGGGCCGCGTACCCCTGACCACAGGAGTGCGTGGCCCGTTGCTGTCAGGTCACGCCCGCCGCGCCACCGCGAAGATGCGGCGGAACGGGAACACCGTGCCGTGCGGCCCCGTCGGGTAGGCGGTGCGCAGGAGGTCGCGGTATTCGGCGAGGAAGGCGTCGCGGGCCTGCGGGTCAGCGGCGAGGGCCGTGAGGACCGGGCGCAGCGCGGTGCCCTTGACCCAGTCGAGGACCGGGTCCTCGCCCTGGAGGGTCTGGAGGTAGGTGGTTTCCCAGACGTCCGCCTCGCAGCCGAGTGTGCGCAGCCGGGTCAGATAGCCGACGGGGTCCAGGACCGCGGCCGTGCGCTCGCCGACGCCGTGCAGGCGGGAGCGCCAGCGCGGGGATTCGCGGAGCGCGGCCAGCAGGGTGTGGCTGGGCGCGGTGAAGTTGCCGGGGACCTGGAAGGCGAAGGTGCCGCCGGGGGCGAGCGCGTCCAGCCAGACGGGGAAGCGGTCGGCGTGGCCGGGGACCCACTGGAGGAGGGCGTTGGAGACGATCAGGCCGTACGGCTCCGGGGGCTCCCAGGTCGCGGCGTCGGCCACGGCGAAGTCCAGGAGCGGCCGGACGTGGACGGCGGCGCGGGCCAGCATGTCCGGGGAGTTGTCGTAGCCGGTGATACGGGCCTGCGGCCAGCGGTCGGCGAGCAGGGCGGTGACGTTGCCCGCCCCGCAGCCGAGGTCGGCGACGCGGGGCGCGGGATCGCCCGGCAGCTCGCCGATGCGGGCCAGGAGGTCGTGGAAGGGGCGGGTGCGGTGGTCCGCGTGGCGCAGGTACTGCTGCGGGTCCCAGTGGGGTGCGGTCATGGCAGCCAGGATCAACCCGAAGTATCTTGATGTCAAGAGACTCGAATTCAAGAGACTCTATGTCGACAGACCCTCTACACTGATCCACATGGAGGACGAGGTCGACCGACTGGTCGCTGCATGGCGCCGAGAGCGCCCCGACCTCGACGTGGAACCACTCGAGGTGCTGAGCCGCGTCTCCCGACTGGCCCGCCACCTCGACCGGGCCCGCAGGATCGCCTTCGCCGAGCACAACCTGGAGCCCTGGGAATTCGACGTCCTGACGTCACTTCGGCGCGCGGGCGCGCCGTACCAGCTCTCCCCCGGCCAGCTCCTGACCCAGACCCTGGTCACCTCGGGCACGATGACCAACCGCATCGACCGGCTGACCAAGAAGAACCTCGTCGAGCGCCTCCCCGACCCGAGCGACCGGCGCGGCGTGCTGGTGCGTCTGACCGCCGAGGGTCAGGACAAGGCCGACCAGTCACTGGCCGGCCTCCTCGACCAGGAGCGCGCCATCCTGGGACAGCTCTCCCGCCAGCAGCGCGGAGAACTGGCCGGACTGCTACGCCAGTTGACCGCCCCGTTCGACAACGTTCCCGGCTAGGACCGCGCCGGGCAGCGGGCCGCCGGACAGTGGGACCCCGGTCAGGTCGGCCGGCCCGACACCCGCCCGCCGCGCCAGCGCCACCGCGGCCAGCGTCGAGTGCACGCCCAGCTTGCCCAGCACGTTCTGCATGTGCGTACGCACCGTGTGCGGGGACAGGAAGAGGCGCTCGGCGACCGCCTTGCGGCCCAGCCCCGCCACCATGCACCGCAGCACCTCGCACTCGCGCGGGGTCAGCGACCCGATGAGCCGCTCGCTCTCCGTACGGTGCTTGCGCGTCGCCGTCAGCTCCCGCAGGACGCCGGTGAGCAGCGCGGGCGGCAGATGGGTCTCGTCCCGCAGGACACCCCGGATGACCGCGAGCAGCCGCTGCAGCGAGCAGTCCTTGGCCACCCAGCCGGACGCACCGGCCTGCAGCGCCGCCGCCGCACGGCGCGGGTCGTCCCGCTCTGCGAGCACCACCGTACGGACGGACGGCTGGCCCGCACGGACTCCGGCGACCAGCGAGATGCCGTCGGCCAGGCCGTTCCCCCCGTGGTTCGGGACGAGGACGGCGCGGGTCCCGCCCGTGGGCAGGATGCCCAGTTCGGCATCGATCAGCAGCACGTCGTACGGACGGCCCTCGCCGACCGCGCGCTCCAGACAGCGCAGCGCGGCCGGGCCACTGCCCGCCGCCGCCACGTCGACGTCCTGTTCGGCCGCGAGGGCCGCCGCGAGCGACTCGGCGAAGATGCGGTGGTCGTCGACCACCAGAACCCGGATACGAGCCACAGACACCCCCATCGTGGGGACCGACAGCTGCGGGTACGACGCCCGGAACCTTCCGGTGGTCCCCGGCACACGGCCGCCGCCGCACGCCGACCGCCACCCGTCCCGGGCGTCGCACCCGACTGTCTCGCTCCCCTGAATCGGCACCGGCCCCCACCGGTGCTGAGCATCAGCGTACGGGCGGGGGCCGGGAGCGGAAGGGAATTCGCGGAACTGGTCGCCCAGGGTGTTTAGGGTGTGTTTCATGTTCCGTCTTGAGACAGAAGTAGACAAAGAACGTCGCATTCTGCTGAGCGGTCGGCTGCGTGATGACAACAGAGCCGCGTCACCGGAGCTCCGCGCCCTGCTGTCCACCCCCGTCGAGCACGAAGTGCCGCTGGAGGTCTGGGTGCTGGACCAGGAAGGCGGCGTCGTCGGCGGTCTGTGCGGACGGACCTGGGCGCACTGGCTCCATGTCGACCTGCTCTGGGTCGAGGCGGGCCACCGCGGGCTCGGCCTCGGTTCACGACTGCTGACCGAAGCCGAGCGGGTGGCCCGCACCGAGCGGTTCTGCACCGGCTCCCGGCTGGAGACCTGGGACTTCCAGGCCCCCGCCTTCTACCGTGAGCACGGGTACGAGGTGATCGGGCAGGTCGACAACTACCCGCCCGGCATCACCGAGTTCATCCTGGTGAAGCGGCTCGTCAGCTGAGCCTGCGGGCCCCGGCGGACGGCACCGCGGGGAAGACGCCCGGAGCGGCGTAACCGGCCGAAGTGAACGCCTCCCGCACGGACTTGGCGATCGCCTCGGCGTCCGCCTCCTCCACCAGCACGATCGCCGACCCGCCGAAACCGCCGCCGGTCATCCGGGCGCCGAGCGCCTCGGCCGCGTTCGCCGTGGCGACCACGAGGTCCAACTCCGGGCAGGAGACCCGCAGATCGTCGCGGAGCGAGACATGGCCCTCGTTGAGTACTGGGCCCGCCGCACGCACCTCGCCCGCGTCGAGCAGGGCGATGACCTGCTCGACCCGGTGGTTGTCGCCGACCACATGGCGTACGTAGCGCACGACGGACTCGTCGGCGCCGGACGCGGCCAGGGTGTCGAGCGCGGCGCCGAGACCCTCGTACGGGAGCTCGCGCAGCGTCCGTATGCCCAGCAGCCGGGCGCCCTCCTCGCAGCCGGCGCGCCGCTCCGCGTACGCCCCGTCGCCCAGCTCGTGCTTGACCCGGGTGTCGACGACCAGGAGCTGCAGACCGTGGGAGGCCAGGTCGAAGGGGACCTGGCGCTGGGTGAGGTCGCGGGTGTCGAGGTACAGGGCGTGGCCGTCTGTGCAGCAGGCCGAGGCCATCTGGTCCATGACGCCGCAGGGGACGCCGACGAACGCGTTCTCGGCGCGCTGGCCGAGCACCGCCAGTTCGGCGGGGCGCAGACCCAGCTCGAAGAGGTCGTTGAGGGCGAGCGCGGTGACCACTTCGAGGGCGGCGGACGAGGAGAGCCCGGCGCCGGTCGGGACCGTGGAGGTGACCTGGATGTCCGCGCCAGTGACCGGGTGACCGGCCTCGCGCAGGGCCCAGACGACCCCGGCCGGGTAGGCCGCCCAGCCGTGGCCCCGGTGCGGGGCCAGCTCGTCGACGCGGAGCTGGACGACGCCGCCGGGTACGTCGGTGGAGTGCAGCCGCAGCTCGCCGTCCGTGCGGCGGGCGACGGCCGCGAGCGCCGTGTGCGGGAGGGCGAGCGGCATCACGAAGCCGTCGTTGAAGTCGGTGTACTCACCGATCAGATTCACCCGCCCGGGAGCGGCCCACACCCCTTCGGGGGCGCTCCCGTACAGCTCGGTGAAGGTGGTCTCGATGCCGGCGGGTCCGGAGTTCATGAGGTGCTGGTCTCTTCTCTGCGGGCGAAGGCCCAGGCGTCGGCGACGATGCCGGCCAGATCGGCACGGGACGGCTGCCAGCCGAGGCGCTCCTTGGCGGTGGCGGCGGAGGCGACGAGGACGGCGGGGTCGCCCGCGCGGCGGGGGGCCGGGGTCTCGGGGACCGGGTGGCCGGTGACCTGGCGGACGGTTTCGATGACCTCGCGCACGGAAAAGCCGTTGCCGTTGCCCAGGTTGCAGATGAGGTGCTCGCCGGGGGCGGCGGCGTCCAGGGCGAGGAGGTGGGCCTCGGCGAGGTCGGCGACGTGGATGTAGTCGCGTACGCAGGTGCCGTCGGGCGTCGGATAGTCGTCCCCGTACACGGAGATCGTCTCGCGCTGTCCGAGGGCGACCTGGAGGACGAGCGGGATGAGGTGCGACTCGGGGTGGTGCCTCTCGCCCGAACTGCCGTACGCGCCGGCCACGTTGAAGTAGCGCAGCGATACGGCGGCGAGGCCGTGCGCGGCGGCCTCGCCGGTGATCATGTGGTCGACGGCGAGCTTGCTCGCACCGTACGGGTTGGTCGGCGCGGTCGGGAACGCCTCGGTGATCGGGCTGGAGGCGGGCTCGCCGTAGGTCGCCGCGGTGGAGGAGAAGACCAGGGTCCGCACTCCGGCGTCGCGCATCGCGGCGAGCAGGGCGGTGGTGCCGCCGACGTTGTTCACCCAGTACTTCTCCGGGTCGACGACGGACTCGCCGACCTGGGAGTACGCGGCGAAGTGGAGCACGCCGTCGTACGAGGGGTCCAGCCACTTGGCGGCGTCCTGGATACGGCCCTCGATGAACTCGGCGCCCTCCGGGACTCCCTCCCGGAAGCCGGTCGAGA
The DNA here is from genome assembly GCF_042717135.1 of Streptomyces sp. NPDC058620. NCBI lineage: Bacteria > Bacillati > Actinomycetota > Actinomycetes > Kitasatosporales > Streptomycetaceae > Streptomyces > Streptomyces sp. NPDC058620. The sequence continues at coordinate 75,440 of NZ_JBHXQO010000009.1, read as the reverse complement.
GGTCGTCCAGGACGGTCACCGTGTGCCCGGCCTCCAGCAGATGCGCGGCGACCACACTGCCGACGTATCCCGCGCCGCCGGTCACCAGGTACTTCTTCCGGGAGTTGCTCACTCGCTCGCTACCTCTCGCAGTCGCCGGGCCGCGGCCTCCGGCGGCACGTCGTTGATGAATGCGCTCATACCGGATTCGGAGCCCGCGAGGAACTTCAGCTTGCCCGAGGTGCGCCGAATGGTGAAAAGCTCCAGATGGAGCGCGAAGTCCTCCCGGCCGGGGACCCCGAACGGGGCCTGGTGCCAGGCCGAGATGTACGGGGTCGGCGGCTCGGCGGGGCCGAAGATCCGGTCGAATCTCCTCAAGAGTTCCAGATAGATCTGTGGGAACTCTGTGCGGGCCGCCTCGTCGAGGTCCCGCAGGTCGAGGACGCGGCGGCGCGGGTACAGGTGCACCTCGTACGGCCAGTGCGCCGCGTACGGCACGAAGGCCACCCAGTGCTCGCCCGGGAGCACCACGCGGGCACCGTCGGCGAGCTCACGGGCCACCACGTCGTCGAAGAGGTTGCGGCCGGTCTCCTCGCGGTGCCGGCGCGCGGAGCGCAGCATCAGCTCGGTGCGCGGGGTGACGAAGGGGTAGCCGTAGATCTGCCCGTGCGGGTGGCCGAGGGTGACACCGATCTCGGCGCCGCGGTTCTCGAAGCAGAACACCTGGGTGACCTGGTCGAGTCCGGCGAGCTCGGCGGTGCGGTCGGTCCACGCCTCCAGCACCACGGCCGCCTGCTCCTCGGTGAGGTCGGCGAACGAGGCGTCGTGGTCGGAGGTGAAGCAGACGACCTCGCAGCGGCCCGCGTCCCCGGCGAGGGACGGGAAGCGGTTCTCGAAGACGGCGACGTCGTAGTGGCTCGCGGGGATCTCGCTCAGCCGGTCGCCCTCGGATGGACAGAGCGGGCACTCGTCGGCCGGCGGGTGGTACGTGCGCCCCTGCCGGTGCGAGGCGATGGCGACGCTGTCACCGAGGAGCGGATCGCGGCGGACCTCCGACGAGGTCGAGACGGCGCCGAGCGGCCTGCGGTCGACGGCATCGCGGACGGTGTCGTCCGCGGAGTCGTAATAGATCAGCTCACGGCCATCGGCGAGGCTCGTAACCGTCTTCTTCACCAGGTTCCTCCAAACATAACCGCACACAATGAACCACAAGCCAACAGGGGCGTCAATGGCGGCGCGGGGCGTCCGGAGGAAGGTGCGGGGATGCGTCGCAGCTGTGAAGTTACACAGCTCACTGAGGCGCGTAAGCCCGCATACCGTATCAATTTCGGGCTACTCGATCACGATCGAACAAAGAACGCCATCTAAATTGTTCATTTTATGAACGCGGAGGCGTAGGTTCCGTCGAGTTGGGTTCGCGCAACGAAGCGAGCACCCCCATGCGCTATCTGGCCGAAGGGCTCCGGCTCTCCACGCACGGGCCCGCCGCAGGGGCCCGACCCCACCCGCTCAGGCGGGGAGGTCCGGCCCCTGCCGCGTGTCCAGGGCCGCCCGGTCCAGCAGCCCGGTACGGGCGGCGAGCGCCGCCGCCTCCAGGCGGGAACCGACGTCCAGTTTCATCAGCACGCGCTGCACGTGCGTCCGCGCGGTGCTCGACGCGATCCCCATCCCGGCCGCGATCAGCCGGGTGTCCTCGCCCTCCGCGACCCGCACCAGCACCTCGACCTCGCGCGGGGTGAGCATCCGCAGCAGCCGCTGCCCCTCGTCGTCCGGCTGCACCGCCGGGTTGAGCAGCTCCGCGAACGCCGCCCTGAGCAGTTGCGGCGCGACCGCCGCCTCACCGGCCCTGGCCTTGATGATCGCCCGTTCGACGCCCTCGATACGCTCGTCGTGGCGGACGTACCCGGCGGCCCCCGCCGCGAACGCGGCAGCGATCCCGCGCGGGCTCGGCACGGGGCCGAGCACCACGACCGCCACCTGGGGGCGCTCCCGCCCGATCCGGGCGATCGGATCGAACGTCCCCGGTTCCGCGGGCGTCGCCGTACCGAACAGACAGACCTCCGGCGCCCTGCTGACGACCAGCTCGGCCGCCCCGGACGTCGGCGCGGCCGCCGCGAGCACCCGGTGCCCGCGCAGTTTCAGCGCCGAGGCAAGTGCCTCGGCGAGCAGTCGGTGATCGTCGACCACCATGAGCCGCACGCTCATCGAGCAACCCCCATGTACCCCTGTATGCCCCTGCGAGCCCGACCCCCCGGCCGTGACCCGGCAAGCTACACGCTTGTTCGACCTTGCGCGCCCCTTAGCCCGCAGAAGCGTCCGAGAATGCCGAATTCTGCTTGGTTGAAGGGCACTTGACAGGCAGAAAACGACCGGCCCTGCCGGTCGGTTGATCGACCGGCAGGGCCGTGTGCGTGCGTCCGCTGGGTCAGCGTGACAGATGGGGTCAGCTGGTGCGGAAGGAGATGACGAGGTACTCCTTGTCGTTCAGAGAGCTCTCGCGCGGCTCACTGATCATCGTCTCGGACATGAACAGCTGTCCCTTGGAGTAGATGACCTCGGAGTAGTCCCCGGAGAAGCTGCTCTCCGCGTCACGGACCGCCTCGTCGCCCGGGTTCTCCATCAGCAGCGTCTCCTTGAAGGTTGCGCCGTCGATGGAGACGATCTGGCCGCCCTTGTCGTACGGGGGCTGCTTGTACGCGATGACGTTGGTGCCGTCCATGCGCAGCGGCGTCAGCGTGTAACGGTCACCCGCGTCCGCCTTGCCGCCGACGAGCTTGCCGGTGGTCAGGTCGAAGGCGACGATCTCGTTGGTGTCGCCGTACTCGCCACCGCCCTCGTGCTCCTCGGTCGGCACGTAGAGCCGGTTGTTGCCGACGGCGAGGTGCTGGCAGGTCTCGACCTCGGTGGAACCGCAGCGGGCCGCGTACTTGTCCGCGTCGGCCGAGATCCGGACGAGCAGCTTGCCGGTGGCCGCGTCGATCGAGAAGAAGTCCGAGATGCCACTGCCGTCACCCGCGGTGTCGCCGACGTCCGCGGCGACGACCAGCGGCTTGGTGGAGACGATGCTCGCGTACTCGACGCCGGGCGGCATCTTGTACGAGGAGATCGGGGCGCCAGTGGTCGGGTTCAGCGACTGGACGGTCAGCTGCGGGTTGTCGTACGAACCGCACTTGCGGACCGTGGCCAGGGCCTCGCCGCCGCCGTAGCCCATGTCGTAGCAGCCGTCCGCGTCGGCCGTCGGCTTCCACAGCTCGGCGCCCGTGGTGAGGTTGAACGCGGCGCCGCCGCTGGTACCGCCCGCGGCGACCGTGCTGCCGCTGACCGTGACCTCGTCGTACCTGACGGGCTCGTCGCCGCCGGTGGCCGCTGTGACCGACTTGCTCCAGAGCAGCTTGCCCGTGGTCAGGTCGAGCGCGCCGACCTGGTTGCACGGCTGGTACTTGTTCGCCTTGGTCGGCTTGCCCGCCTCGAAGACGATGGCCGTCTTGAAGTCCTTACTCATGTGCTTGGACGCGGAGCAGACCTGGCCGGGCAGCGGGATCGACCAGAGCTTGGTGCCCTTGGCGGGGTCGTAGCCGACGATCTCGTACACCCCGGTCTTCACGTACACCTTGTCGGTGAGCCAGGAGCCCGCGACCGTCGTGGTGTCGGTGACCTTGGGCTGGGGCAGCTGGAAGCCGACCGTCGACTTGCTGTTCGCCGGCGGCTTCTCGTCGCCGCCGGCGAGGGCGCCGCCGCTCTCGCCGCCCTTGTTCTCGCCGCCGGTCGTACCGGCCGACGACGCCTCGGTGTTCTTGCCGGTCTTGTCGTCACCGCTGGTGGCGGAGTAGACGACTCCGGCGCCGATGATCAGCACCACGGCGGCGGCCGCCGCGACGATGATCTGCATCTGGGTGGAGAACTTCTTGCCGTTCCCGGCCGGCTGTCCCGGGTACTGCGGCTGCATGGGCGCGGTCGGGTAGCCGTAGCCCTGCTGCGGGTGCATGCCCGGCTGTCCCGGCGGCGTCTGCGGGAAGCCGTAGCCGGGCTGTGCCGGGGGCCCTCCCGGCGGCGGGGTCTGCGGGTAGCCGTAGCCCGGGTTCTGCGGCGGCATCCCTGGCGGGGGCGCCTGCGGGGTGCCGTAGCCGCCCGGGGCGGGGGCCGGCGGGGTCGGTGGTGCGGGCGGCGGCTGCTTGCTGAAGCCGTCGGAGGGCGGCGGGGTCTGCGCGCCGAACCCGCCGGGCGGGGGGTCCTGCGGGGCACCGAATCCGCCCTGGGGCGGCTCGTTGGACGGCTGGGGCGGCTGGGTCATGGAGTGCTTACCTCTGAAGGAAGGGGACTGTGGGGTCGAGTGCCGTCATGAACCGTCACTTGCCGAAGACCATCATGGTCTTCTGCTCCTTCTCCTCCTTGTCGCTGCCGGCGCTGATGCGCCCGCTCAGGATGAAGGAACGGCCGCCCGCGTAGGCGATCTTCGACGAGTAGAAGGTGCTCTCGATGCCGGTCGTCGACTCGGGGTGCTGAAGCACCACGGTGGGGGCGCCGCCGGTCGGAGGGAGCGTGGCGATGGCCCCGCCCTTGTCGTACGAGGCTTCCAGGTAGAGCAGTACGTTGCCGCCCTCCATCCGCAGCGGCGTCATGACGCGCTCGGCGGGGGCAGCGGCCTTCCACTTGGGTTTGCCGGTGTTGAGGTTGAAGGCGACGACCTTGTTGGTGCGGCTGGTGCCGCTCGAGTCGTCCTCCGTCGCCATGTAGAACGTGTTGGCGTCCGCGGCGACCCCGGTGCAGCCTTCGAGCTTGTCACCGAAGATCGAGAAGCCGCCGCCGCAGTTGGGCGAGAACTTGTCCTCGTCGTCCCCGGCCAGCTGGGAACGGAGCGTGCCGTTCTCCCTGAGGGCGAGGATCGACCACTTCTCCTGCTTGCCGTCCTTCTTTTGGGTCAGCGAGACGACCAGGGGGCTCACCGAGTAGACCTTGTCGATCTCCCAGCCCCGTGCGGGCTTGTAGGTCCACTTGGCCTTGCCGGTGGCGGGGTCGATCTCCTGGATCTGGTGCTGCGGGTTCTCGATGTCATCGGTGCGGCAGCTGCCCGCGGCGATCAGCTTGGGGCCGCCCGCGAAGGCGAACGGCTGGCAGTTGCCCTCCGGCTTGCCGAACAGCTCCTTGCCGTCGCTGACGCGGTAGCCGTTGGAGTTGCTGGTGCGTCCGACCGTGACGGTGTCACCGCTGATGGCCAGGCCGATGTCGGACAGCATGTCCCAGGTGCCGTTCTGCTTGACCGCCTTCTTCCAGCCGGGCTTGCCGGTGTTGAGGTCGATCATCTGGAGCAGCGCGCAGTCGGCGCTGTCCTTGGTGCTGTCCTTGATGCCGATGACGAGCTTGCCGTCGGCGGTGGGCTGCGGGGGCGCGGCACACATATCGGCGGGCAGCGGCAGGGTCCACTTCCGCTTGCCGTCGGCGGCGGAGTAGCCGGAGACCGTGCGGTACATGCCCTTGACGACGGTGTCGCCGACGATCCAGGGGCCGTACACGTCCGCACCGTTGCGCGGCAGGTCGACGTCGTTCGTCTGGAGCCAGAGGACCTTCGCCTCGCCCGCCTTGCGACCGGCGTTCAGGTCGTCGTCGACCTCCCGGCCGTCGCCGTTGCCGTCGCCCTCGTCGACCGTGGGGGACGTGCTCGGCCCGGCGTCGGTGGTCTTCTTGGCGATCGGCTTGTCGTCGTCACCGCCGCCGCTCGTCGCGAACACGACGCCGCCGCCGACGACGAGCAGCGCGGCGACGGCCGCGCCGATGATCATCGCGGGCCTGCCCTTGAACGGGTTGCCGCCGCCGGGACCGCCGGGTCCCGCCGGGCCGCCGGGGACGGGCGCACCGGGGTACTGCTGCTGCGGATAGCCGTAGCCGGGCTGCGGCGGCTGTCCGTACTGCCCCGGCTGCTGGCCGTAGGGTCCGGGCTGCTGACCGTAGGGCCCAGGCTGCTGTCCGTACGGTCCGGGCTGCTGGCCGTACGGCCCCGGGGCCTGGCCGGGCGCCTGCGGATAGCCGTAACCGGGCTGACCCTGCGGCGGCTGCGGGGCGGTGGCCGGCATCTGCGGCGGCTGGGCGGGCGGCGGGGTCTGCGGGGGCTGCCCATGGGGCGGCGGCGGCTGAGGAGTTCCCTGCGGCGGCTCCTGCGGAGCCCCGAAGCCACCCTGCGGCGGTTGCTGGCTGGGCGGCTGGGTCATCAGCACGTCCCCCTTCGTGCGGTGCGGTCCGGTGCCCGTTTCGGTCTCCCCCGCGTTTCCGTGGGCTGATACCCAGTGGAAAGGAGCGAATCGGGCATGGATTCCGCGGTGTTACGACAGTCGAGCGGGGCTTCTTTCTACCACCCGCACCGCTTCGAACACGGGGTCGGTCCACCCCCTGTTCCCAAGGGAGAACCGCCCCGTGATGCCCTCGTTACGCCTCGGCCGGACCTGAGAGCCTGTCAGTCACCGAAGACGATCATCGTCCTCAGCGCGACCTCTTCCTCGTCGGTGACCCCGGTGACGTAGGCGTGCATGAGCAGCGAGCGCCCGTCGGCGTAGACGACCCGGGGAGTGAAGAAGCCGCGCTCCACGGCGGCGGCCGACGAGGGATGCCGCAGAACCGGCTGCAACGCGCCGCCCGACGGCGCGAGCGCCACGATCCCGCCGCCCTTGTTCTTGGTGTCGCCCTCCCCCGCGGAGAGGTAGCTCAGCACCTTGCCGCCCTCCACCCGCACGGGCATCAGGGTCTGTCCGGCGGGCGCCGCGACCTTCCAGGATGACTTGCCGGTGTCCAGGTCGAAGGCCACGACCGCGTTGGTCATACCGGAGCCGACGAACACCGGCTTCGTCGACAGGTAGACGGTGTCGGCATCGGCCGCGACACCGACGCAGTTGTCGACGTTCTTGCCCCGGGTGAGGAGGTCGCTGCCGCACCGCGTCGCGTAGTCGTCGGTGCCGCCGACCAGTTGGGAGCGGTACGTGCCGTCGGCGTTGAGTACGACGATGGCCCACCCCTCGTCCTTCTTCAGGGAGACGACCAGCGGGCTGACCGAGTAGAACTGGTCGACCTTCCAGCCCTTCTTGACCTTGTACGTCCACGCGACCTTGCCGGTCACCGGGTCGATCCGCTGCACCAGTTGCTCGGCGTGGTCGTCCGCCTCGGTCTGGCAGCTGGCGGCGGCGATCGGGAGCGGCCCGCTCACGAAGCCGAACGGCTGGCAGTTGGTGGGCAGTTCGTCCCACAGCGCCTTGCCGTCGCTGATCCGGAAGGCGTTCGTCCGGCTGGTGCGGCCCACGGTCACGGTGCCGCCGTTGATCGCCATCGAGACGTCGGAGAGCTCGTCCCAGGCGCCCGAGCGCACATAGGACGTGCGCCAGCCGGCCTTGCCCGTGGTGAGGTCGATCATCTGGAGGTGGTTGCAGAACGCGTCGCTCGCGATGCTGTCCTCGATGCCGATCACGAGTTTACCGTCGGTGGACGCCTGCGTGGGCGCCGCGCAGACCTCGCCCGTGAGGCGCAGGCTCCACTTCTGCTTGCCGTCGACGAGCGAATAGCCGGACACCGTGCGGTACATGGCCTTGACGACGGTGTCGCCCACGATCCACGGGCCGTGGGCGTCGAAGCCGTTACGGGGCAGGTCGACGCCGTTCCGCTGAATCCAGTGGACCTTCGCCTCGCCCGGCTTGCGCGCGGCGTTGAGCTTCCCGGCGAGCGCGGGGTCGGTGACGCCGACCGCTTCCCGGCCCTCGTCCTTGGCCTTGCCCTTGCCGTCTCCCCCGGTGGGCGCCGGGGACCCGCTCTTCTCCGCGACCGGCTTCTTCCCTCCGCCGTCGCCGCCGCTCGTGGCGAACCAGACACCACCGCCGGCGAGAAGGACCAGGGCGAGCACCCCGGCCACGACGAGCGCGGGCTTCCCCTTGAAACGCCCGCCGCGGCCGGGCCCGTTCGGCGGCTGGGGCTGGGGGTGGGGCTGGGGCGGAGTGCCGGGCTGCGGATAGCCGTAGGCGGGCTGTCCGTAGGCGGGCTGTCCGTGGGCGGGCTGTCCCGGCTGCCCGTAACCCGGCTGCGCCTGCTGCCCGTACGGCTCGGGAGGCCGGCCGTACCGACCGGGCTCCGGCTCATAGGGGGCTCCGAAGACCCCCTGCGGCGGCTGCTGGCCGGGCGGCTGGCTCATCCGTGCATTCCCCCTGGGTGCGTTCCGGGCAAGGTTTCTTTGTATCACCCGCCCCGAACGCACCACCGGTCACAGCCGACTGTCAGGAATCCTCGGCCAGTTCCAGCCAGCGCATCTCCAGCACATCGCGCTCCGCGACCAGTTCACGCAGCTCGGCGTCGAGCTTCGCGACCTTCTCGAAGTCGGTGGAGTTGTCGGCGATCTGCGCGTGCAGGGTGGTTTCCCTCGTCGACATCTTCTCCAGCTGGCGCTCGACCTTCTGGAGCTCCTTCTTCGCGGCACGCGCGGCCTGCGGCGAAACGGTCTCGACCGGGGCCGGCCTCATTCCGGAACTCCCGGACGCGGAGGCCGGGGTGGCGGTCTCCTCCATCCGCAGCCTGCGCTCCAGGTACTCGTCGATCCCCCGCGGCAGCATCCGCAGCGCACGGTCGCCGAGCAGGGCCATCACCTTGTCGGTGGTCCGCTCGATGAAGAACCGGTCGTGGGAGATCACGATCATCGACCCGGGCCAGCTGTCGAGGAGGTCCTCCAGCTGCGTCAGGGTCTCGATGTCCAGGTCGTTGGTGGGCTCGTCGAGGAAGAGGACGTTGGGCTCGTCCATCAGCAGACGCAGGATCTGGAGCCTGCGCCGCTCACCACCGGACAGGTCGCCGACGGGCGTCCACTGCTTCTCCTTGGTGAAGCCGAACTGCTCGCAGAGCTGCCCCGCGGTCATCTCCCGGCCCTTGCCGAGGTCGACCCGGTCCCGGACCTGCTGCACGGCCTCCAGCACCCGGAGGTTCGGGTTGAGCTCCGCGACCTCCTGCGAGAGGTAGGCCAGCTTCACCGTCTTGCCGACGACGACCTTGCCCGCGGCGGGCTGGACGTCGCCCTGCGTACGGCACGCCTCGGCGAGCGCCCGCAGCAGCGAGGTCTTGCCCGCGCCGTTGACGCCGACCAGGCCGATGCGGTCGCCGGGGCCGAGCTGCCAGGTGAGGTGGGTGAGCAGCGTCTTGGGTCCGGCCTGGACCGTCACGTCCTCCAGGTCGAAGACGGTCTTGCCGAGCCGGGCGTTGGCGAACTTCATCAGCTCGCTGGTGTCGCGCGGCGGCGGCACATCGGCGATCAGCTCGTTGGCCGCCTCGATGCGGTAGCGCGGCTTGGACGTACGGGCGGGGGCACCGCGCCGCAGCCAGGCGAGCTCCTTGCGCATCAGGTTCTGCCGCTTGGACTCCTCGGTGGCGGCGATCCGCTCCCGCTCGGCCCGCGCGAACACGTAGTCGCTGTAGCCGCCCTCGTACTCGTGGACCGAGCCGCGCTGGACGTCCCACATGCGCGTACAGACCTGGTCGAGGAACCACCGGTCGTGAGTGACGCAGACCAGCGCCGAGCGCCGGGTCCGCAGATGGCCGGCGAGCCAGGAGATGCCCTCGACGTCGAGGTGGTTGGTGGGCTCGTCGAGGACGATCAGGTCCGGCTCGCCGATGAGCAGCTTGGCGAGCGCGATGCGGCGCCGCTCGCCGCCGGAGAGCGGGGCGATGACGGTGTCGAGGCCGTGCTCGAAGCCGGGGAGGGCGAGACCGCCGAAGAGTCCGGTGAGCACGTCACGGATCTTGGCGCTGCCAGCCCACTCGTGGTCGGCGAGATCGCCGATGACCTCGTGGCGGATGGTCGCCGTCGGGTCGAGGGAGTCGTGCTGGGTGAGGACACCGAGGCGCAGCCCGCCGTTGTGCGTGACGCGGCCGGTGTCCGCGTCCTCCAGCTTGGCGAGCATCCGGATGAGAGTCGTCTTGCCGTCGCCGTTACGGCCGACCACACCGATCCGGTCGCCCTCGGACACCCCGAGGGATACACCGTCGAGCAGGGCACGGGTGCCGTACACCTTGCTGACCTGCTCGACATTGACCAGATTGACGGCCATTTCACTCCTGCCTGGGGGGTCCCTTCGTCGGGGACCGCTCGAAGTCCCAGGGTAGTCGCCGCCGGAGGTGCGATAGCGTGCGGCGATCGATCTTGGGGAGTAACCCCAGGTCGAAGCGGTGGGGAACATCTCAGGGGTGGGGACTTCATGGAGAAGCGGTACGCGGTACGGGCTCTGGTTCCGGCCGTCCTGGTGACACTGGCACTGACCGGCTGCTCGTCCTCGGACAGCGGTTCGGACGGCGCTACGGACACCGGCAAGGCGTCACGGAAGACGGCCGGCGGCGACGGCACGGGGACCACAGGCGCCACGGCCGGGAAGCCCGTCACCAGGGGCGGCACGCTCGGCGGCGCAGGTTCCGCCTGCCCGATGCCCGTCACCTTCGACTACGCGACGTCGTGGAAGCCGGAGGCCGTCGAGGTGGATCCCGGCTCCGAACTGGCCGCTCTGGGCGAGCAGGGCCCGGTCAGGATGGTCTGCGAGATCGACGCGAAGCCGGCCGGGAACATCGGCTATCTCCGGGTGTGGGCCGGCGACCCGTCCGGCAGCGGGCCGCGCGCGGTGCTGGAGGCGTTCCTCGCGGACGACCCGAACGCCGGCAAGGCCGCGTACACCGAGGTCGAGGCCGGCTCGTCGGCCGCCGCGGAGGTCACGTACACCGTGACCAGCGAGCTGCTGGACGAGCCGAAGACCGAGCGCGCCTTCGCGGTCGCCACCCCGGACGGCCCGGTCGTGGTGCACCTGGGCGGGCTCGACTCCGGGGAGCACCAGGAGATGCTGCCCGCGTACGAGCTGGCGAAGAAGACCCTGAAGCTGGGATGAGGGCCCGGACCGTCTCGTGCGCGACCGCTACGCCCGCTGGATCGTCGCCCCCGGCGCCGCGGACCGCGCCACCCGCGCGGTCCTGCACGTCCCCGACGTGATCAGCGCCTGCGCCACCTTCTGCGCCGACTCCTCGTCCGCCACCAGGAACGCGGTGGTGGGCCCGGAGCCCGAGACCAGGGCGGCCAGCGCACCCGCCGCGGTGCCCGCGGCGAGGGTGTCGGCCAGCGATGGGCGCAGGGAGAGGGCGGCGGCCTGGAGGTCGTTGCTCAGGGCGTCCGCGAGCGCGGTGGTGTCCCCGGCGCGCAGCGCGGCCAGGAGCGGCGCGGACGCGGTGGGCTCCGGGACGTCCGTACCGGCGGTGAGCCGGTCGAACTCGCCGTAGACCGCCGGGGTGGACAGTCCTCCGTCCGCGACCGCGAAGACCCAGTGGAAGGTGCCCCCGACCTCGATCGGGGTCAACCGTTCGCCGCGTCCGAGGCCGAGTGCGGCCCCGCCGATCAGGCTGAACGGCACGTCACTGCCCAACTCGGCGCAGAGCGCGAGGAGTTCCTCGCGGGTGGCGCCCGTGGACCAGAGGGCGTCGCACGCCAGCAGGGCGGCGGCGCCGTCGGCACTGCCGCCCGCCATGCCGCCCGCCACGGGGATGTCCTTGGCGATGTGGATGTGCACGTCGGGCGCCAGGCCGTGCTGCTCGGCCAGCGCGATCGCGGCGCGGGCGGCGAGGTTCGAGGCGTCCAGCGGGACCTGTGCGGCGTCCGGCCCCGAGCAGGTGACCCTCAGCCCGTCGGCGGGGGTGACGGTGACCTCGTCGTACAGGCCGACGGCGAGGAAGACATTGGCCAGGTCGTGGAAGCCGTCGGCGCGCGGGGCGCCGACCGCGAGTTGCACGTTGACCTTGGCGGGGACGCGGACGGTGACACGGTGGGTCATGCGGGCAGCTCCGGCTTGTTCTCGGCGATCGCGGCGAACTCCTCGACTGTCAGTGCCTCGCCGCGGGCCTGCGGCGAGATGCCGGCCGCGACGAGAGCCGCCTCGGCCGCGGGCGCGGAACCCGCCCAGCCGGACAGGGCGGCCCGCAGCGTCTTGCGGCGCTGGGCGAACGCGGCGTCGACGACCGCGAAGACCTCGGTACGGCTCGCGCTGGTCCTGATCGGCTCCGTGCGCCGCACCAGGGACACCAGCCCCGAGTCGACGTTCGGCGCGGGCCAGAAGACCGTGCGGCCGATGGACCCGGCGCGCTTGACGTCGGCGTACCAGTTCGCCTTGACCGACGGCACGCCGTAGACCTTGTTGCCCGGCTTGGCGGCCAGCCGGTCGGCGACCTCGGCCTGCACCATCACCAGGGTCCGCTCGATGCTCGGGAAGCGCTCCAGCATGGTGAGCAGGACCGGCACGGCCACGTTGTACGGAAGGTTGGCCACCAGTGCGGTGGGCGGCGGGCCCGGCAGCTCGCGGACCAGCATCGCGTCGGAGTGGACCAGGGCGAACCGGTCGGCGCGCTCCGGCATCCGGGCGGCGACCGTGGCGGGCAGCGCGCCCGCGAGCACGTCGTCGATCTCGACGGCGACGACCCGGTCCGCGGCCTCCAGCAGCGCCAGGGTCAGCGAGCCCAGTCCCGGCCCCACCTCGACCACGACGTCGTCGGGGCGCACCTCGGCGGTACGCACGATCCGGCGCACGGTGTTGGCGTCGATGACGAAGTTCTGACCGCGCTGCTTGGTCGGGCGTACGCCCAGCTTCGCTGCCAGGTCGCGGATGTCTGCGGGGCCCAGGAGGGCGTCGGGCTCTGTGCTGCTCACCCGCTAAGCCTACGGCCGCAGTGCGGCCACGGACTCGCCCCCCGTTGCACGTAGAGCTTCTTCGCCCGGTACGTCTGCTCCGACGCGGGGGCGTCCTGGGGTCTGCCGCTGCCGCCGAGTGACTGCCAGGTCCGGGTGTCGAACTGGTAGAGCCCGCCGTACGTCCCGCTGGGGTCGACGGCGTCGGGGCGGCCGCCTGACTCGCAGGCGGCGAGACCGTTCCAGTTCAGGCCGTCGGCGCCCGACACCGATTTCGGCTGCGGTCTGGTGCCGACGCGCACGATCCGGCTGACCGGTTCACGCAGTGTCTCCACGCCGGTCCTGCGCGGTTTCTGCCGGACGCCGTTGACGGTGCGCACGGCGTACGTGACGCGGCGCGCGCCGTGGCGCCCGTTGCGTTCGACGACCTCCGTACCGGCGAACAGGGTGTGGTCCTCACCGCGCTCGACGGCGTACGGGATGCTCTCCTCGCGCACTTCGCGGGAGTCGGTGATCCGCATGACGGAGATCGTCTGGCCGTCGCGCGGGAAGCTGTCGGGGGACACGGAGGTGGTGTCCTGGCCGTGCAGCGTGATGCCCGCCTGGGCGACGGCCTCGCGGACGGTGGCGGCGTTGGTGCGCAGGGTGCGTTCGCGGCCGTCGGCCATGAAGGTCACGGTGCGTTCGGTGCGGATGTCCAGGGTCAGGCCGGTGCGGCCGATCCGGGAGGAGCGCGAGGCGGAGAGGTACGCCCCCTGGGCGCGCACCCCGAACTGGCGAAGGGCCTCGTCGACGGTCTCGGCGGTCGTCCACACCTGACGGCGGACGCCGTCGAGGGTGAGGGTGACGGGGCGCCCGTAGCGGACGACGACCTCGTCGCCGCTCTCCAGTTCCGTACCGGGGGCCGGGGCCACCAGGTCGTGGTCGCCGACGGCGACACCCTCGTCCTGGAGGAGTTCACCGACGTCGTCGGCGAAGGTGTGCAGGGTGCGCGGCCGCCCGTCGACGCTCAGCCGGACGGCCTTGTCGTGGGCGACGAACGCCGAGGTGCCACCGGCCAGGAAGGCGACCACCAGTGCCTGCGGGACGAGCCGGCGCAGTCCCTCGGGGCCCGCGGTGCTCTTGCGGCGCCTGGTGCCGCGGCCGGTGCCACCGCGGCCGGTGGCGCCCTCCGCGGCGACCGCCTGGCGGGGCACCAGGGGTGTGTCGACCACGGTCGGGTCATGGACGGCCAGGCCGGTCCAGGGCGCGTCCACGAGCGTCGGTTCTTCATGGAGGGACGGGCGGAGGACGGGGGACGCGACGGCCACGGGTGCGGCCGGCCTGCGCAGGCCGCCGCGCGCTGCCCGGTGACTGCCCTGCGAACTGCTCACAACGCTCCAGAAGATCGGCCCTGCGACCCGAATGCGCGGGGACGATAGCGGAGCTTCGGTGATTCTCCAAAGCAATCCGGCTACGCAGCGTTGCCGTGTCGCCCCCAGGCAGGGCTTCCGGATGCGCTCAGTAGTCGAAAGCGCGTGCCGTGTTGTCGGAGATCGCCGCCGCCAGGACGTCTTCGCCGACACCCTTGACCTCGGCCATCGCGCGGAGCGTGACCGGAATGAGGTAGGGCGCGTTGGGCCGTCCGCGGTACGGGGCGGGGGTGAGGAAGGGCGCGTCCGTCTCGACGAGGACCAGTTCCATGGGTGCGACGGCCAGGGCGTCGCGCAGCGGCTGGGCGTTCTTGAAGGTGACGTTGCCCGCGAAGGACATGAAGTATCCGGCGTCCGCGCAGATCCGGGCCATGTCGGCGTCGCCGGAGTAGCAGTGGAAGACGGTCCGCTCGGGGGCGCCCGCGTCGGCGAGGACGCGCAGCACGTCCGCGTGCGCCTCGCGGTCGTGGATGACGAGGGCCTTGCCGTGGCGCTTGGCGATCTCGATGTGCGCGCGGAAGGACTCCTCCTGGGCGGCCATGCCCTCGGGGCCCGTACGGAAGTAGTCGAGGCCGGTCTCGCCGACGCCGCGTACGTGGTCGAGGGCGGCCAGTGCGTCGATCTCGGCGAGCGCTTCGTCGAGCGCGGCCTTCCCGCCCGGCTCCCGGACGCCCTGGCGGGCGGAGCCCTCCGGGTCGCCGTGCACGATGCGGGGCGCCTCGTTGGGGTGGAGGGCGACGGAGGCGTGCACCGCGGCGTGGGCCGCCGCGGTGTCGGCGGCCCAGTGCGAGCCCGCCACGTCGCAGCCGACCTGGATCACGGTCGTCACGTTGACGGCGGCGGCCCTGGCCAGGGCCTCCTCGACGGTTCCGTCCTGCATGTCGAGGTGGGTGTGCGAATCGGCGACCGGCACCCGGAGGGGGTCGGGCAGCGGCGGGGCTTCCGTACGGCTCATGCCCACGATCGTACGAGGATCATGGGCGGCGGCTCACTTGCGGTGGAAGGGGTGCAGCAGGTGGGAGAAGGTCCAGTGGTGTTCCGGCTCCGGCGAGGCCGACGCGGGAGCTGCCGCGGCCCCTTCGGGAACCCGGTGTTCGAGCAGCTGCTGGACGGTCGAGACGCGGCCGGACCGCATGATCCGGACGACGTGCCCGCCGCAGTTCGTGCAGGTCGGTGTGGAGAGCGGCGAGGGCACGCGCTCCCCGTCCGCCTTGTAGACGACGAACGCGTTGCCGGCACCGTCGACGTGGTGCTCTATCTCGTACGCCTGTTCCCAGCCGTATCCGCACCGCATGCAGGCGAACGCGTACGCCTCATGCACGGTGGTTGCTGCGATCTCGCTCATGCCTGCTCCTCTTGTCCGCCGGACAAGCACCCCGGGGAGTGCGTCCCACCTCCAGTGGACGCCTTTCCGGGCGGGAGCGCACCAGGTCGAACCGAGTGTTGGAGCGGTCTTGGCGTTCTCATGGCCAAGGAGCCCGGTACACGGCTCGGGCTTTGCCTTTCAGGTTAGTCCTTGCCCTTGGCGGGGGCAGTTCGAGCCGCGTTCTTTGCCGCGACCACCGCATCGAACACCTCGCGCTTGGGAAGGCCCGCGTCGGCGGCGACCGCGGAGATGGCCTCCTTGCGCCGCTCCCCCGCCTCCTCGCGCACCTGCACCCTGCGCACCAGTTCCTCGGCGTCCAGGCCCTCGTTGCCGGAGGCCGTGGCGCCCTCGACGACGACGGTGATCTCGCCGCGCACGCCCTCGGCCGCCCAGACGGCGAGCTCGCCCAGCGGACCGCGCTTCACTTCCTCGTACGTCTTGGTCAGCTCGCGGCACACGGCGGCCCTGCGGTCCGCGCCGAACACCTCGGCCATCGCCGCCAGGGTGTCGTCGAGCCGGTGCGGGGCCTCGAAGAAGACCATCGTGCGGCGCTCGTCGGCCACGTCGCGGAGCTTGCCGAGGCGTTCGCCCGCCTTGCGCGGCAGGAAGCCCTCGAAGCAGAAACGGTCCACGGGCAGGCCGGACAGGGCCAGCGCGGTCAGCACGGCCGACGGGCCCGGCACCGCGGTGACCTTGATGTCCTTCTCCACGGCCGCGGCGACGAGCCGGTAGCCCGGGTCGGAGACGGACGGCATCCCGGCATCGGTGACGAGCAGGACGCGGGCGCCGCCGGCCAGGGCCTCGACGAGTTCGGGCGTACGGGCCGTCTCGTTGCCCTCGAAGTAGGAGACGACACGCCCCGTGGTCTGGATCCCCAGCGCCTGGGTGAGGCGGCGCAGCCGCCGGGTGTCCTCGGCGGCGACGATGTCGGCCGTCGACAGCTCGGCGGCGAGTCGTGGCGGGGCGTCCGCCACATCGCCGATGGGAGTTCCTGCGAGTACCAGCGTTCCAGTCGATCCAGTCACATGAGCCATCCTCCCAGCACGGACGGCACCCTTCGCACAGATGCGTTCCCTACGATGGCGCGGTGACGAGTACTGCACCCGAAGCGCAGCAGGGCCAGGACGCCGGGGACACCGACGGCGCACAGCCGCCTGCCTGGCAGCAGCGGCTGCGCCGCTTCGGCCATGTGCCCCGGCCGGAGACAGGGCTGCGTGAACGGCTGGTGCCGCCGTACACGCGTCCGGGACGCCGGTTCTGGGCGGTGCTCGGGGTGCCCCCGAATCCGGCGGGCCATCTGATCCGCTGGGCCGCCTGGGGCGGGCCGCTGCTGGTGGCGCTGGTCGCCGGAGTGCTGCGGTTCTGGAATCTGGGCACGCCGGACGCGGTGATATTCGACGAGACGTACTACGCGAAGGACGCCTGGGCGCTCGTCAACCAGGGGTACGAGGGGGCCTGGCCCAAGGACATCGACAAGTCGATTCTCGCCGATCCTTCGAAGGTGCCGATCCCGGTGGAGCCCGGCTATGTCGTGCATCCGCCGGTCGGCAAGTGGATCATCGGGGCCGGTGAACAGCTCTTCGGCTTCACCCCCTTCGGCTGGCGCTTCATGGTGGCGGTGCTCGGCACGCTCTCCGTACTGATGCTCTGCCGGATCGGCCGCAGGCTGTTCCGCTCCACGTTCCTGGGCTGCCTGGCGGGCGCGCTGCTCGCGGTCGACGGCCTGCACTTCGTGATGAGCCGCACCGCGCTGCTCGACCTGGTGCTGATGTTCTTCGTGCTCGCGGCCTTCGGGTGCCTGGTGGCCGACCGGGACTGGGCACGCCGGAGACTGGCGGCCGCGCTCCCGGTCGACGAGGACGGGGTCATGCGCCCCGACGCCCGGATCGCGGAGACGCTGCGCCTGGGGTGGCGGCCGTGGCGGCTCACCGCGGGCCTGATGCTCGGACTGGCCTTCGGGACCAAGTGGAACGGTCTGTACATCCTGGCCGCGTTCGGTGTGATGGCGGTGCTGTGGGACGTGGGCGCACGGCGCACGGCGGGCGCGGTGCAGCCGTACGCGGCCGTGCTCCGCCGGGATCTGCTGCCCGCGTTCCTCTCGACGGTGCCGGTCGCGATCGGCACGTATCTGGTGACGTGGACGGGCTGGATCATCACGGACAAGGGGTACTACCGGAACTGGGCGGCGACGGAGGGCAAGGGCGGCTCGTTCACCTGGCTGCCGGACTGGCTGCGCAGCCTGTGGCACTACGAGTACCAGGTGTACGAGTTCCATGTCGGGCTGACCTCAGGGCACACGTACGAGTCCAATCCGTGGAGCTGGATCGTGCTCGGCCGCCCGGTCTCGTACTTCTACGAGGAGCAGGCGGGCTGCGCGGCGTCGGCGACCGGCAAGTGCGCGCGCGAGGTGCTGGCGATCGGTACTCCGATGCTCTGGTGGGCGTCGTGCTTCGCGCTGCTGTACGTGCTGTGGCGGTGGTTCTTCCGGCGCGACTGGCGGGCGGGCGCGATCGCGTGCGGGGTGGCCGCGGGCTGGGTGCCCTGGTTCTTCTACCAGGAGCGGACGATCTTCCTGTTCTACGCGGTCGTGTTCGTACCGTTCCTGTGTCTGGCGGTGACCATGATGATCGGGGCGATGATCGGGCCCGCCGCGGGAGCGTGGACGGGCAAGGACCTGGGTCTGCCCACGAGCGATCCGTCCGGCGAACGCCGACGGGCGCTGGGGGCGGTGGCCGCGGGTGTGCTGGTGCTGATGATTCTCTGGAACTTCGTCTACTTCTGGCCGCTGTACACGGGCACGTCCATCCCGGAGAACTCCTGGCGCGACCGGATGTGGCTCGATACGTGGGTGTAGCAGGGGAGAACGCACTAGAGGGCCCGGCAGTCCGCCGGGCCCTCTAGTCGTTGTCGGTCGTCACCGGTCGTCGCTGGTCCTCCTCCGACGGCCCACAGACGGCCCAGGAGGCTCTGCCGAGCATGGCGCCGCTCGAGGGGTGAGGAGTACCGACGCTTCTCCAACGGCAGGCTTACAGTCCATGCGACGACTACGCCGTGGCCCGCCTCCTACCTCTGCCGCGGCCACACTGCCTCGCAGATGCCCCACGAGCCGCCGCATACCGCGTTGCTTCAGCGGCCGCCGGCTGCATGTCGCAGAGCCAGCGCGAGCACAAGAGGCGCGGCTCGGCCGCCCTCAGTGTCAGCGCGGCGGCATAGCCTCGCGCTCGTAGGTGCCGTCCAAGGCGCCACAGTCAGGCAGGAGGTGACTGACCATGCACAAACGAAGCATCTGAACAGAAACACTTTATGTACACCTGTTCGTCACATAGAGTGCTGGCGTCACTCCGAACGCCTCTGGAGCTGCATGCCCCCGCTACCGCCATTCGATCCGGGCACCCTCTGCCCGCCGCCTGGTCGCTACCCCATGACCTGGGACGAAGTCGAGAGCCGCCTGGTGCGGGCACAGGAGTTCCTGCAGTCTGGCACCCGCTCCGACTTGTGGGATGAGCTGCAGTTTCATCGCGCGCAGGTTGAATGCCTGTTTGGCGAGGTGAGACGTATCTGGCTGGCAGGAAGCTTCGTAAGCGGCAAACTAGACCCCAGCGACATAGACCTTGCTTATCTGGTTGACGCCGATATCTTCGGGGCAGTCGCGGAAGCGGGTGACCTCGCCGACCTTGCCAACCTCATGGACCGGGAGTGGTGTGTGAAGCACGAGATGCGGATCGACGCCTACCTCCTTCCCCTGCCGGCCACAGTGGCTTTCGAGGACCTTGGCGTTACGGGCGCGATGGCACCGGGAGACGCTGAAGTCTTCCAATCACTCGGGCTGTACGACGAAATCTGGCAGCGCTGTCGCGGCTCTCGCGAGCAGCGACGAGGGTACGTGGAGGTGACACTATGACCGCAAAGCACCATTTCCCTGACATCGCAGATAAAGCCGCTTTGCGTGCATGGATGGCCGCACGTCGCAGCGAAACACTCCATAAGCCACCACCTCGCACCCTGGCAGAGTTTCGGTCGACCCAGCTAAAAAAACTTGCGCGCACACTACGAGGTGATTCCGATTCCCTTGATGCGTCCCAAGACAGGGATCGGCCCGTTCTAAAATTCGCACTGAATGGGAAAACAGTCCGCAATCACCACGCGGAAGCCTCAGTGCTAGGCGACTGGCTTCATACATTGCAGACGGCCATTCAATCAGTCGCCTACGCCCTCGACGATCTACGCCAAAGGCGAGAAGCCGGACCTGTGCCAGGAGAGATTAAGCGCGCCACACGGCTATTCTCCGGCCCAGTATTCGCGTCGTCTTACGGGATGGTTTTGCAAGGCGCTCCAGACCTAGGCCAGGCCGAACTACCCGGAAGCGGAACAGAAGCACTACTAGACAAGGCTATCAATCGCATTTTCGACGTCACCGACCGCGCCAGCAAGGAATCTGACGCGGAAGAGGCCGTCCTAGAGGCCGTGCTACCCCTAGGCCGACGTGCGATTAAGCAGCTATCCGACCTATCTCACATCCTTGCTTCAACAGGCACCGATGTGACGTTGACCTGGGAATCTAAGAGCACCACCCACAGAACTTCAACCTTCACTTCAGCTAGTGCCGCCCGCTGCCGGAAAGCTCTGCAAGACGCGCAAATCGAGGATGCCAGCGAACGGCTAATCGGCTTGCTCGTTGGTGGCAGCAAGTTGCGCGGATTTATTGAGCTTGAGATCGAAGACAAGCTAATTGTCGTCCGGACCGCTAAGGACGATGTGACAGGAATTCTCGCAGCCCATACGGAGAAGGAAGTCGAAGCCGATGTGCATGTCCTCATCGCACGCTCCCCTGGCGGACGCGAGCATCGCAGTTATGTGCTGATCGACCTACAAGATAGAAGATCAGACGACGCTAGAAGTTAACGCTCACGCGAAACGCCCTCCACCGTTAAGGCGAGCAGTCGACATCGCCCAGCACAACGCGCAGGGCGCCTTAACGCGTCGACACAAGGCGGCTTGTGAACCCCTCGGTACACAGTCGCTCGTAGGCCACAGCCACAGCATCTGGCACCTCTTGCCTGGGTCAGTCACTTCAACGACCACATGTGGAAACCCGCGGCCGTGGGCATCATCCCGCAGCTCAAGGGCGGTGAGCGGTACGCGTCAGCACCGGAGGACGGAATGCACGCGCTGCGGCACTTCTACGCATCCGTACTGCTGGACGCCGGCGAAAGCATCCGCGCCCTAAGCTCCTACCTCGGTCACAGCGACCCCGGCTTCACGTTGCGGATCTACACGCACCTCATGCCGAGCAGCGAAGGGCGCACCCGCAAGGCCATGGATGCCCTGTACGGGGGCCTCGCAGGAGCATGATCACGGCCCAGAGACGGCCCAGTAGGCGTCTGACGGCCCCGAGCGGTGACAAACATGCTGGTCGGGGCCTGGATGCCGTGACTGCACGAGACTTCGTCTACTTCTGGCCGCTGTACACGGGCACGTCCATCCCGGAGAACTCGTGGCGCGACCGGATGTGGCTCGATACGTGGGTCTGATCCCGGTCCAATAACAGCCTCCCCTCCCGTCTCCGCTCTCCCGTAGAGTGCCGGGAAATTCCCCTTGAACACGTTCAAGGGGAGCTCCTGGGGAGGGGATTGCGCCATGCGCAGTGGAGCGAAGGTCGCCGTGATCGGCGGCGTGTTCATGCTGGTGGCCGGCGGCGTCGGCTACGGCGCGTACAACGTTGTCGGGGGCGGCGGCGAGGACGGCGGGCCGGAGGCCACGGGCACCTCGTCGGAGGTACGGACCGGGCCGCCCAGCGACGCGGAGACAGCCAGGACCTCGAAGGAGTTCCTGAAGGCGTGGGCCGCCGGTGACGCGACGACCGCGTCCCTGCTCACCAACAACGAGGCCGGCGCCGCACCGCTGCTCACCGGGTACGCCGAGGACGCCCATGTCACCCGGGCCGTGATCACTCCGGGTCCGGCGGTGGGCGCGAAGGTGCCGTACACGGTGAAGGCGACGGTCTCGTACGAGGGCAGGACGAAGACCCTGTCGTACGCCTCCGAGCTCACCGTGGTGCGGGGTCTGACCAGTGGGAAGGCGCTCGTCGACTGGGAGCCCACGGTGATCCACCCGCAGCTGACCGAGGGGGCGACGCTGCGGACGGGCCGGTCGTCGGCGCCGGAGATCGAGGCCGTCGACCGCAACGACAAGGTCCTGGACAAGGAGACCTATCCGTCGCTGGCGCCGGTGCTGGCCACGCTGCGGGAGAAGTACGGGGCGAAGAGCGGCGGCACAGCCGGCGTCGAGACCTGGATCGAGCCCGCCGACGAGTCGGCGCCGAAGACGACGCTGCTGACCCTGGCGAAGGGGAGGCCCGGCAAGCTCCGGACGACGATCGAGGCCGGTGCCCAGGCGGCGGCCGAGCGGGCGGTGAAGCAGTACAGCCAGGCTTCCGTGGTCGCGGTCCAGCCATCGACGGGTGCGATCAGCGCGGTCGCCAACAACCCGGTGACCGACTTCAACGCGGCGATGCAGGGGAAGCAGGCGCCCGGTTCCACGCTGAAGATCGTGACCGCGGCGATGCTGATCGAGAAGGGATTCGTCTCTGCGACCCGTCCGGTCGAATGCCCCAGGGAGGTGCTGTACGAGGGGAACACCTTCCACAACCTGGACTACTTCTCCCTCCCGGACACCGACACGTTCACGACGAGCTTCGCCCGCTCCTGCAACACGGCCTTCATCAAGAAGATCGACGAGGTGCACGACGACTCGGCGCTCGGCAAGGAGGCGCGGGAGGTCTTCGGGATCGGGCTGGACTGGAAGACCGGCATCTTCTCGACCGACGGCAGCGTTCCCGAGGCGGTCGGCGGCGAGGCCGCGGCGCAGTACATCGGCCAGGGCACGGTCCAGATGAACGCCCTCAACATCGCGTCCATCACCGCCACCGCCCGCACCGGCACCTTCCACCAGCCGGTCATCGTGCCTCAGTCACTGGACGGCCGGCAGCTCGCCGTCGCGTCCCGTTCACTGCCGCCCCACGTCACCCAGCAGCTGAACACCATGATGCGGGCGACGGCGACCTGGGGCTCCGGCAAGGCCGCCATGGCCTCGGTCGGCGGCGACAAGGGCGCCAAGACGGGCTCGGCGGAGGTCGACGGACAGGGCGTGTCCAACAGCTGGTTCACCGGCTTCAGCAACGACCTGGCGGCAGCGGCGGTCGTCCAGTCCGGCGGCCACGGGGGCGACGCGGCGGGTCCGGTGGTGGCGGCGGTGCTGCGGGCGGGTTCCTGACGCACTTCCCGGGGCGGTCCGGGGCCGGCGGGCGGCACATGATCACTCCGGTCACGCGGTCGTCCCGATTGACGCAGAAGAGACCCACTCAGGAGGAAGAGGCGGTCCAGCGGCCCTTTCCCGCCAGGTCGAGCACCAGGGCGGCGATGTTCCACGCGTCGTCGTCGCCCCGGTGGTGGCGCCCCTCCAGTGGCAGCCCTGCGACCTTCAGCGCCTGCGCCATACCGGGCCGCCTGGGCAGCCCGTAGGCGGCGGTGAAGGCGACCTTGGCATTGGTGTGCCGTCGGCCGAAGGGGTACGCGGTCCCGGTGGCCCGGCACTGACGGGTGAACATCGTGCGGTCGTAGTCGCCCCAACTGGCCCATGGCAGCGCCCCGCTGCGGTGCTCGGACGCCAGCAGCCGGCATGCCTCGGCGAAGCCGGTGCCCGCGTCCACGTCGGCCCGGGTGAGCCCGGTCAGTTCCGTGCAGAAGGCGCTGACCTCCGACCGCACGGGCCGCACCAGCAGCCGGTGCCTGGCCAGCCGCTCCCCCGCCCGCAGATCGACGACGGTCAGACCGATCTCGATGATCTCGCTGACCTGTCCGGGCGGTGGCCGCCCCTCCCAGCAGGTCGACTCGACGTCGATCACATTGAGCAGTGCGTGGTCCGTTTCCATGGCGGGTAGGCAGCACCTCACCACCCGGCCACCGGGATTACGGCCGGCCCACAGTCCGAAACCGTGTCGCCTGCCCCGTACACCGACCGCTAGCGTGCGGGGATGAGCACACCCGAGGCCACTCCCGCCACCGCCACTCCTACCGAGGCCCACCCGCGCTTCGCCGAAGCCCTCCGCGAACTGGGCCTGGAGGTCGAGGTCCGCCGCTTCCCGGAGGCCACCCGCACCGCCGCGGAGGCCGCCGCCGCGATCGGCTGCGAGCTCAGCGCGATCGTGAAGTCGCTGATCTTCGAGGCCGACGGGGTACCGGTCCTCGTCCTGATGGACGGTTCCTCGCGGGTGGACGTGGAGCTGGTGCGCCGCGAACTGTGCGCCGCGAAGGTCACCCGCCCCCGGGCGGCCCTGGTCAGGGAGACGACCGGGTACGCGATCGGGGGCGTCCCGCCCTTCGGCCACCGCACGAGGACCCGGGTCCTGGCCGACCGCGGGCTGCTCGACCACGCCGTGGTGTGGGCGGCGGCGGGCACCCCGTACACCGTCTTCCCCCTCGACCCGAAGACCCTGATCGGGCATGCGGGCGGCACCCTCGTGGATGTGCGCGAGCAGACCGAGTGACGCCGCTGGTCGCCGTCGCGGTCCTGACAGCCGCGATCACGCATGCCAGCTGGAACGCGATCGCCCACGCCATCAAGGACCAGCTGCTCTCCTTCACCCTGATCTCGGGCGGCGGGGCACTGCTCGGCGCGATAGCGGCGTGCTTCGTCCCGCTCCCGGCAGCAGCCGCCTGGCCCTGCCTGATCGTCTCCGCCGTCCTCCACGTCGCGTACATGCTGCTGCTCATGCGCTCGTTCACGCTGGGCGACTTCGGCCAGATGTACCCGATCGCACGCGGCACGGCCCCGCTGGTGGTGACGGTCCTCGCGGCCGTCTTCGTGGGAGAGGTCCCGGACGGCTGGGCGACCGCGGGCGTCGTGGTCGCATCGGCGGGACTGGTCGGGCTCGCCCTGTGGGGCATCCGGGGTTCGGGCAGACGCCCGCACTGGGCGGCCCTGGCAGCCGCCGTCGCCACGGGCCTGGCGATCGCCGGCTACACGGTCGTCGACGGCGTGGGAGTACGCGCCTCCGGCACGCCGCTCGGCTACATCGCCTGGCTGATGATCCTGGAGGGCCTCACCATCCCCGCATACGCCCTTTACCGGCGCCGAGGCCAACTGGCAGCGCAGCTACGACCGTTCGCGATCCGCGGCCTGGTCGGCGCGGCCATGTCGGTGACTGCGTACAGCCTGGTCCTCTGGGCACAGACGAAGGCACCCCTTGCCCCGATCGCGGCCCTGCGCGAGTCGTCGATCATCGTGGGCGCGGCGATAGGAACCCTGTTCTTCAAGGAGCGCTTCGGTGCCCCGCGGATCGCGGCGGCGGGCCTGATGGTGGTCGGCATCGGCCTGATGCTGCACACGAGTTGAGAGGTCACCGGAAACAGAGCATCCCGCTGTGGAGGGGAACGACTCGTTTACGTCAGGACCGATCAAGCTCCGCAATCGGGTGTCCGGATCATGCCTCCGCCCGCCCTACTCCTCCTGGTACTCCGACGTCGCCCGGCGGAAGCCCGTGTTCACGGCCAGCAGGCCGCCGTCCACGCGCAGGGTCGTCCCGGTGATCCAGGACGCGTCGCGGGAGGCGAGGAAGGCGACCGCTGCCGCGATGTCGTCCGGTTCGCCGACGCGGCCCAGGGGGTAGAGCGCGCTCAGCGTGTCCAGTTGGGCTTCCCGGCCCGCCCAGGCGTCCGTGCGGACCGTGCCGGGGGCGACCAGGTTGACACGGACGCCGCGCGGGGCCGCGTGGCCCGCCAGGGTGCGGGTCAGGCCGGCCAGGCCCGCTTTCGCGGCGCTGTAGGCGTGGCCGCCGAAGTCCTGTTCGCCGTTGACGGAGCCGATGCTGACGATCGCGCCCCGGCCGGAGGCCACCAGGTGGGGCAGTGCGGCGCGGGAGCAGCGGAAGGGGCCCGACAGGCTGATGTCCAGGTCGCGTTGCCAGACCTCGTCCGTCTCGTCCTCGAAGAGCGGGGCGTCCGTACCGGCCGAGTAGGCGTTGTTGACCAGCACGTCCAGGCGGCCGAAGGTGGCGACCGCGTGAGCCACGGCCGCTTCGACGGCCGAGCGGTCGCCCACGTCGCAGGGGAGGGAGTGGGCCCGGCCGCCCGAACTACGTATCTCCGCCGCCGCGTGTTCGGCGCGGGCGCCGTCCAGATCGGTGACCAGGACGGCGGCTCCCTCCGCCGCGAGACGGCGGGCCGTCGCCGCGCCGATGCCCTGGCCGGCTCCCGTGATGAGTGCGGAGTATCCGTCGAAGCGTGCGGTTGCCGGGGCAGGAGGAGTCATAGCGCCGACCGTACTGCTCTGACCAGTGCCTGGGCACGGGGGTCGGCGGTAACTCCCTTCTGCAGACCGTTCGTCACATAGCCGAGGGCAACGCCCGATTCGGGGTCCGCGAAGCCGAGCGAGCCGCCGCGTCCCGGGTGGCCGAACGAGCCGGGAGCCAGGAGCGGGGCGGCCGGGCCGTGCAGCATGAAGCCGAGGCCGAAGCGGGTGCTGACGACCAGGACCCGGTCCGGGCCCACGGACTCCTCCGTGCGGGCCAGGGTGAGCGTGGCCGGGGCGAACAGGCGGTGCCCGTCGACCTCTCCGATCATCGCGGCGTAGCAGCGGGCCAGTCCGCGGGCGGTGGCGATGCCGTTGGACGCCGGGAGTTCGGCCGCTCGGTAGGCGGCGTCGTTCTCGTCCGGCAGCGGGTCGATCGCGCCGAAGGCGCGGCGGGTGAGGGAGTCCGGGTCGCGGTACGCCTCGACGACGGACCGCTTGGGGCGCAGGCGCAGCGCGCCGCCGTTCCCCTCGACTGCCGGGGGTTCGACGGGGCCGATCCGCCCGATCCGGTGGGCCTCGTCTGCCGGGAGGCCGAACCAGAAGTCCAGGCCGAGGGGGCGGGCGATCTCCTCGGCGATCCAGCGCCCGACGGTGCGCCCGGTGACCCGGCGCACCAGTTCGCCCAGGAGCCAGCTGTACGTCTGTGCGTGGTAGCCGTGGTCGGTGCCCGGCTCCCACTCGGGGCGCTGGGCGGCGACCGCCTGCGGCCCCGAGGTGCCGTCGGCCGCCTCGGCCGGGGTCAGGGGACGGTCGAGGGCGGGGATCCCGGCCCGGTGGGCGAGGAGGTGGCGTACGAGGACGCGTTCCTTGCCGTTGGCCTTGAACTCCGGCCAGTACGTGCCGACCGGGGCGTCCAGGTCGAGCTGGCCGCGCTGGTGCAGGAGCAGCGGTACGGCGGTGGCGATGCCCTTGCCCGCCGAGCGGACGACCTGCACGGTGTCGACGGCCCACGGTTCGACCCCGTCGACATCTCTCGTACCGGCCCACAGATCGACGACCTTGCGGCCGTGCCGGTAGACGGCGACCGCTGCTCCGCGCTCGCCCCGCTGCTCGAAGTTGCGGACGAAAGCGTCCCTTACCGGTTCGAACCCGGGCGACACCGTGCCCCGTACATCCACGCCTGCTCCCGCACTCCCGCTCATCCCCCCATGGTGCATCGCTCCGCAGGTGAACGGTGTGCCGGGGCCGTGAACAAGCCGGTCCTTCAGCCCTCCCCCGGGTGCTCCAGGCGGGCCGTCAGCCGGTGCAGTTCGGTACGCAGCCGGGCGACTTCGGCGGATGCCAGTCCGGCGGCGTGGAACAGTTCCCCGGGGACGCAGGCCGCGCGCTCGCGCAGTTCCGCGCCGTCCGCGGTCGGTTCGACGAGTACGGAGCGTTCGTCGGCGGGTGAGCGCACCCGGCGTACGAGACCGGCGCCTTCGAGCCGCTTCAGGAGGGGCGACAGGGTCCCGTAGTCGAGGTGGAGGGAGCGGGCCAACTCCTTGACTGGGAGTTCACCGCGCTCCCACAGGACCAGCATCACGAGGTACTGCGGGTAGGTGAGGCCGAGCTCGTCGAGGAGCGGCCGGTAGGCGGCGGTGACGGCCCGCTGGGCCGCGTACAGCGCGAAGCACAGCTGGTCGTCGAGGAGGAGCGAGGGCGCCGGCGGGTGGGAGCCGCGCGCGGCGCTGTCGGGTGCGTCCTGGGTCACGCGCCCATTGTCACGGAGCGCGGGTCGAAGCCGAACGGCAACTCCAGCCTGTGGGCGCGCATCAGGTCCTCGTCGCCGAGCAGATCCTGGGTGCGGTCGTC
This sequence comes from Streptomyces sp. NPDC058620, assembly GCF_042717135.1. Lineage (NCBI taxonomy): Bacteria > Bacillati > Actinomycetota > Actinomycetes > Kitasatosporales > Streptomycetaceae > Streptomyces > Streptomyces sp. NPDC058620. Next base: position 47,878 of record NZ_JBHXQO010000009.1, on the reverse strand, counting down.
GGCGGCGATGACACCGTCGCTGAGGATGACGGCGCGCGGGCAGAGCTCCAGGGCGTACGGGAGGTCGTGGGTGACCATCAGCACCGTGACGTCCAAGGAGCGCAGGATGTCCGCGAGTTCGCGGCGCGAGGCGGGGTCCAGGTTGGAGGAGGGCTCGTCCAGGACGAGGATCTCCGGCTCCATGGCGAGGACGGTGGCCACGGCCACGCGGCGGCGCTGTCCGAAGGAGAGATGGTGCGGGGGGCGGTTCGCGTACTCCTCCATGCCCACCTGTTCGAGGGCCGTGCGGACGCGCTTCTCCAGTTCGGGGCCGCGCAGCCCGGAGGCGGCGGGTCCGAAGGCGACGTCCTCGCGGACGGTCGGCATGAAGAGCTGGTCGTCGGGGTCCTGGAAGACGATGCCGACGCGGCGGCGGATCTCGGCGAGGTTGCCCTTCTCGACGGGGAGCCCGGCGACACGGACGGTTCCGGCGCCCGCGTCGAGGATGCCGTTGAGGTGGAGGACGAGCGTGGTCTTGCCCGCGCCGTTGGGGCCGAGGAGCGCCACGCGTTCGCCGCGTTCCACGGTCAGGTCGACGCCGAAGAGCGCCTGGTGGTCGTCGGGGTAGGCGTACGCGAGGCCGCTGACCTCCAGGGAGGGCACGAAAGAGGGGGTCGGGCTGCTCATAGGGTCCATCCCAGCAGACAGATAGCGAGGGCGAGCAGGGGGAGTGAGCCGGCGTACGCCCACTGGGTGCGGGAGGCCGTCACCTCGTCGATGACCGGCATGGTGCCCGTGTAGCCACGGCTGACCATCGCCAGGTGGACGCGTTCGCCGCGTTCGTAGGACCTGATGAAGAGGGCGCCGGCGGATTTCGCGAGGACACCCCATTGGCGTACGCCCCGGGCCTCGAATCCGCGGGAGCGGCGGGCGATCGACATCCGGCGCATCTCGCCGGTGATCACATCCCCGTACCGGATCATGAACGAGGCGATCTGGACGAGCAGCGGCGGCAGCTTGAGCCGCTGGAGGCCGAGCAGCAGCGAGCGCAGCTCGGTGGTGGAGGCGAGGATCACGGAGGCGGCGACGCCGAGGGTGCCCTTGGCCAGGACGTTCCAGGCGCCCCAGAGGCCGGGGACGCTGACGGAGACGCCGAGGATCTCGGCCTGTTCTCCCGGGACCACGAACGGCATGAGCAGTGCGAAGGCCACGAACGGCACCTCGATGACCAGCCGCTTCAGCAGGAATCCGGCCGGGATACGGGCCGCCGCGGCGACGGCGGCGAGCAGCACCGCGTACAGGGCGAACGCCCAGACCGCCTCGCGCGGTGTGGAGACGACGACGAGCACGAAGCCGAGGACGGCGGCGAGCTTGCAGTGCGGCGGCAGGTCGTGGACCGGGGAGTGGGCGTGCCGGTAGAGCTTGTGAGCGTGACCCGCGCCCATGTCAGACGGTCTCCGTGGCCCGGGCGTCGGCCGGCTCGTCCTGACGGCGGCGGCGTACCACCCAGAAGACACCGCTGCCGACGGCCACCGTGGCGCCGACGCCGATCACTCCCGCGAGGCCGCCCGAGAGGCGGGTGTCGGTGACGTCCCTGACGCCGTAGTCGGCGAGCGGGGAGTCCGCGGCGGCGTGCTCCTCGGCCTTGGCGTCGATGCCCTTGTCGGCGGCGACCTTCTCCAGGCCGTCGGGGCTGGCGGAGGCGTAGAAGGAGACGAAGCCGGCGAGGACGAACGCGGTGACGAGGCCGACGGACCACACCGTGCGGGTGGAGCGGGCCGCGACCGGGGCGGGGGCGGGGGCGGTGACCGGGGCGTCGACCAGTTCGCCGTCGATACGGAGCTTGAGCGGGGCGGCGAGGCTCCGGGCGCCGTGGACCAGGTCGGGGCGGACGGCGATCACGGCGCCGACGGTGAGCGCGGTGATCACGGCCTCGCCGATGCCGATCAGCACGTGCACGCCGACCATCGCGGTGAGGACCTTGCCGATGGGGATGTCGGTGGTACCGCCGACCGCGTAGATCAGGGTGAAGGCGCAGGCCGCGGCCGGGACGGAGACCAGCGCCGCGATGAACGCCGAGACGGTCGCGGAACGGCGGGTGCGCGGGAGTATCCCGGTCAGGCCGCGGAAGAGGACGTACGCGACGACGGTCGTGACCACGCCCATGACGGTGATGTTCACGCCGAGCGCGGTGAGGCCGCCGTCGGCGAAGAGGATGCCCTGCATCAGCAGGACGACGGAGATGCAGAGCACTCCGGTGTACGGGCCGACCAGGATCGCGGCCAGTGCCCCGCCCAGGAGATGGCCGCTGGTGCCGGCGCCGACCGGGAAGTTGAGCATCTGCACGGCGAAGATGAAGGCCGCGACGAGACCGGCCAGCGGGGCGGTCCTCTCTCCCCCACTCGCGGCTGAGCGTGAGGCGCCCCCCAGTTCCTTCCGGGCGCCACGGAGGCTGACGGCGACCGCGCCCGCGGCGACGACTCCCGCAACGGCCGAGACGGGTGCATTGATGAATCCGTCGGGTACATGCATGGGAGGCTCCGCTTTCCTGCGTTCCCGGGGGCGGGGTCAGAACCCACCAATGATAGAGCCTTGTTGCGCATCATTTGCAAGAGCGGGTCTGTTACATCTGCGCAGACCTTGTCAAGGTGCCCTTGGCCCAAAATATGGGACATTGGAGTGCAAAGTGCTACAAACAGGAGGAGCCGGCCCATGTCCCCCGTGATCGAAGAACACGCAAGAGCCCGGCTCATCACCGACGGCCCCCTCACCCGCCCCGTCCCAGTCGACCTGCGGTACGACCCCGCCGACGAGTCGTCCACCGTCCATGTGTCCTTCGCCAGCGGAACGGACTGGGCCGTCGGCCGCGACCTCCTGGAGAGCGGACTCCGCTTCCCCACCGAACGCGGCAACGTGCGGGTCTGGCCCTGCGGGCGCGCCCAGCTCATCGTGGAACTGCACTCGGCCGACGGCGTCGAGGTGTTCCAGATCGACAACGCGCCCCTGATCCGCTTCCTGCACCGGACGTACGAGGCGACGGCGGCCCCGGCCGCGGCCTCGGGCACGCCGTGAGACGCGGGCGGACAGGCCCTGCATACAAGCGCCCACGCATGACAGGAAGCCCCCGTGCCGCTCGCACGGGGGCTTCCTGTCGCCCCGGTCCCCCGTCCCCACAGGTAACCGGTGCTGCCGGGGGCCGCGCTCCGCTCACACGCGGTCCCCGGAGTTCCGTCCGGCCGGGTCAGACCCGGGTCAGCTCACGCTCGCCGTCCGCTTCCCCGCCGGGTGCACCGGGAGCGTCGGTGAGCCCCTTGCGGAGCCCCTCGCCCTCGACGTCCACGTTGGGCAGGGCGCGGTCCAGCCAGCCCGGCAGCCACCAGGCGCGCTTGCCGAGCAGGGCGAGTACGGCGGGCACGATCGCCATCCGCACCACGAACGCGTCGAAGAAGACGGCGATGGCGAGCGAGAAGCCGATCATCTTGATCATCGACTCGCTGGAGCTGATGAAGCCGGAGAAGACCGCCATCATGATCACGGCCGCTGCCGTGACCACGCGGGCACCGTGCTTGAAGCCGGTGACGATCGCCTGGCCGGGCGACTCCCCGTGGACGTACGCCTCACGCATCCGCGTGACGAGGAAGACCTCGTAGTCCATGGCGAGACCGAAGACCACGCCGACCATGAAGATCGGCATCATGCTCATGATCGGGCCGGTCTGTTCGACACCGAAGAGCGAGCCGAGCCAGCCCCACTGGAAGACCGCGACGACCGCGCCCAGGGCCGCGACGACCGAGAGCAGGAAGCCGAGGGCCGCCTTCAGGGGCACCAGGATCGAGCGGAAGACGAGCATCAGGAGCAGGAAGGCCAGGCCGACGACGAGTGCCAGGTAGGGCAGCAGCGCGTCGTTCATCTTCTGCGAGAAGTCGATGTTCATCGCGGTGGCGCCGGTGACCAGTACCTCGGCTCCGGTGTCCCGCTTGATGTCACCGCCCGCGTCGCGGATGGAGTGGACGAGCTCCTCGGTCTGCGCGGAGCTGGGCCGGTCCTGCGGGATGACCGTGATCGTCGCGGTGTCGCCGGCCTTGTTGAAGGCGGCCGGGGTGACGGCCACGACGTGCGGGATGGCCTCGATCTCCTCCGAGACCCGGTTGACGGCGGTCTTGCCGTCCGAGCTGCCCTCGGTGTCGACGACGACGAGCAGCGGTCCGTTGAAGCCGGGACCGAAACCGTCCGAGAGCAGGTCGTACGCCTGACGCTGCGTGGTGCTCTTGGGCTGCGAGCCCTCGTCGGGCAGGCCCATCTCCAGCGAGGCGGCCGGTACGGCGATGACGCCGAGGCCGAGCACACCGACCAGCAGCACCCACACCGGCTTGCGCAGCACGAACCGCGCCCAGCGGGTGCCCATGTTGGGCTTCGGTTCGGCCTTGTCCTCGGACCTGGCCAGGGCGTCGGCGGCCTTGCGCGCCTTGCGTCCCACGACCCGCTTGCCCGCGAAGCCCAGCAGCGCCGGGACCAGGGTGAGCGCGATGAGGACGGCGATCGCGACCGTACCGGCGGCGGCGAAGCCCATCTTCGACAGCATCGGGATGTTGACGACGGCCAGTCCGGCGAGCGCGATGACGACGGTGAGGCCCGCGAAGACGACCGCGGAACCCGCCGTGCCGACCGCGCGTCCCGCGGCTTCCTCGCGTTCCCTGCCCTCGGACAGTTCGGCGCGGTAGCGGGAGACGATGAAGAGCGCGTAGTCGATACCGACCGCGAGGCCGATCATCATCGCCAGGGTGGAGGTGGTCGAGCCGAGGTCCAGCACGTTCGCCAGGGCCGTGATCAGCGAGATGCCCACACCGACGCCGATGAGCGCGGTGATCAGGGGCAGCCCGGCGGCGATCAGCGAACCGAAGGTGATGACCAGCACCACCGCGGCGATGGCGACACCGACGATCTCACCGGCTCCGGTGTGCGGCATCACCTGGAGCGCGTCACCGCCGATCTCCACGGTCATGCCGCTCTTCTCGGCGGAGGTACCGGCCTCTTCCAGCGCCTCCCGCGTCCCATCGGTCAGCTCCATGGAGTTGACCTCGTACGAGACGGAGATGTAGGCCGTGGAGCCGTCCTTGCTGACGGCGTTCGCCGCGTACGGATCGGCGACCGAGGCGATCTGGTCCGAGCCGGACTTCAGCTCGCCGACGATGTCCTTGACCTCGGCCTTGTTCGACGCGTCGGTCACCTTCTCGCCCACGGGGGCCTTGAAGACGACCCGGGCGGTGGCGCCGTCGGCGCTGCCTCCGGGGAAGCGCTGTTCCAGCAGGTCGAAGGCCTTCTGGGCCTCCGTACCCGGAATCGAGAAGGAACTCGAGGTGGCGGGCGAGGCGGAGGCCGCGCCGAATCCGGCGAGCGCCAGCAGTGCCACCCAGACGAGGGCGACATAGCGGCGGCGCCGGAAGGCAAGCCGTCCGAGCTTGTAAAGGAAAGTGGCCACGAGGGCGTACTCCCGGTCAGGTCGTTGAGTGGAAATGGGCGTGAGGAACCAGCCCGACGACGAGAGCGGCGTGTCAGGTGGGGCTGTGGGGAGAGGGCCGTACGAAACGAACGGGGACGTCAGACGCCGAGGGCGGGGAGGACCACGGCATCGAAGTAGTCACGGATATACGCCTGGTCGACCGTGCGGTCGTCGACCAGCTGCCGGGCGGCGAAAGCGCCGATCAGCATGTGCGGTACATATTTCAGCGCCGGATTGTCCGCGCGCAGTTCGCCCCGGTCCACGGCCCGCCTGAGCAGCGTTTCGAGACCGGTCATCTCCGGCTCGATCAGCAGTTCGCGCAGCGCCTGGTGCAGATCGGGATTGTCATGGATGGCATGGCCCAGAGCCCGCATCAGCGCGGAGTCCTTCTCCATCTGGCAGTCGTCGCTGCGACTGAGTGCGGCGTGGAAGTCCCCGCGCAGCGAACCGGTGTCGATCCCGGCGAGACTCACCGGCTTGTTGTGCCGCAGAGCGGTGACGATCAGCTTGGGCTTGCTCCCCCACTGGCGGTAGAGGGTGGCCTTGCTGGAATGGGTGCGCTGGGCGACGGCGTCCATGGTCAGGGCGTCGTAGCCGACTTCGCGGAGCAGGTCGAGGACGGCGGCGTAGAGCTCGCTCTCACGCTCGGGCGTGAGCCTGGTGCGCGCCATGTGCCGACCTCCCGTCCGTACGTCCGTCGACCGGCCGGTGACCATCAGTGGATCACCAGTCCATCGAACGAAACCGTTTCGTACACCTGAACCGTACTCCCGCCCCGGAGCGAAACGAAATCGTTTCGCTTGTGGGCTGCACCACAAGTTGCCGCGGGCCCTGCGCACCGAAAGCATTGGGAGGGTGAGTGACGACGTCGCGTATCTCCGGTTCCCGCACCTCCACAAGGACTTGCTCTGCTTCGCGGCCGAGGACGACCTATGGGTCGCCCCTCTCGCCGCCGCGGGGCATCGGCCCGGCCGCGCCTGGCGGGTGACGGTCGACCGAACGAGGATCAGTCATCCACGCTTCTCACCCGACGGCGGCCACATCGCCTATACGACCTGGCGCACGCTCGACCCCGAGATCCATCTGGCCCCCGTCGACGGCGGGGCCGCCCGCAGGCTCACCTACTGGGGCTCGACCGACGCCCGGGTCTGCGGCTGGAGTCCCGACCCGGGCGACTCCTCCCAGATCCTCGCCGTCTCCTCGCACAACCAGCCGTTCTCCTACTTCTCCTGGGCCTACAGCGTCCCCACCGACGGCAGCCCCGGCGGCAAACTGCCCTGGGGCCCGGTCTCCGACATCGCGGTCGCCGACATCGACGGGGAGCGGCGCACCCTGCTGCTCACCGGCACGCCGCCGCACGAACCGGCGGCGTGGAAGCGGTACCGCGGCGGGGCGATGGGGCGGCTGTGGCTGCACGGCGAACGGCTGCTGCCGGACATCGGGGGCCACCTGGACTCGCCGATGATCGTCGGGCGCCGCATCGCGTTCCTCTCCGACCACCAGGGCGTCGGGAACCTCTACTCGTGCGCGCTGGACGGCAGCGATCTGCGCCGCCACACGGACCACGACGCGTTCTACGCCCGCAACGCCTCCAGCGACGGATACCGGGTCGTCTACCAGTGCGCCGGCGAGATCTGGCTGGTCGACGACCTCGAAGCACCGGACGCAGTGCCGCGGAAGCTGGAGGTACGGCTCGGCGGGCCGCGGACCGGGCGGCGCTCGTACCAGGTGCCGGCCGCGAGCAACGTGGACTCGCTGTCGGTCGACGAGACGGGCCGGGCGAGCGCCGTCGCCGTACGCGGCAGCCTGTACTGGCTCACGCACCGCGACGGCCCGGCCCGCACGATCACCGACACCCCGGGGGTCCGGGTGCGGCTCCCGGAGATGCTCGGCAGCGGCGGCCAGGTCGCGTACGTGACGGACGCGGACGGCGACGACGCGATCGAGATCGCCTACCTGCCACGGGCCAGCGGCGACCGCGAACCCCGGCGCCCGGCCTCCGGGATGCTGGGCCGGGTGGAGGAGATGACCTCCGACCCGGAGGGCGAGCGGCTCGCGATCGCTTCGAACGACGGGCGGCTGCTCCTCCTGGAGACGGCGGAGGCGGTGGCCGCCGAGGCAGCGGCCGCGGAGTCCGCCGAGGAGGCCGGCACCGGCTCCACCCGGGCCGACCTGGTCCGGGCAGTGGAGGAGGGCGCGGCGGCCGCCGCCGGCGAGGTCACCGAGCTGATCCGCTCCACGAACGGCCCGGTCCGCGATCTGGCGTTCTCCCCCGACGGGCACTGGCTGACCTGGTCGCACCCGGGTGTCGGCCGCTCCCTGCGCCAGATCAAACTGGCGCGGATCACGGGGCCCGGCTCCCCCGTCATCGTCGACGTCACCAACGGCCGCTTCGAGGACGAGAACCCCGTCTTCACGGGCGACGGCCGCTACCTCGCCTTCCTCTCCTGGCGCGGCTTCGACCCGGTCTACGACGTCCACACCGGCGACCTCTCCTTCCCGCTGGGCTGTCGCCCCTATCTGGTCCCGCTGTCCTCCGCCACCCCGTCGCCGTTCGCACTCCTGCCGGACGGACGGCCGGCGGCGGGCGGACTCGACCCGGTGGACATTCCCGACGGCGGTACGGGCGAGGGGGCGACGGTCACCGTCGAGTTCGAGGGGCTGGAGAACCGGGTGACGCCGTTCCCGGTCTCGGCGTCGAAGTACTCGGCGCTGCGCCCGGTCAGCGGCGGCGGGCTCGTCTGGCTGCGCTGGCCGATCTCCGGCGCGCTGGGCGAGACGTTCGCCAACCCGGCCGACATGTCGGGGCGGCCCACCCTGGAACACTTCAACATCGCCAAGGCCAGGAAGACCGAACTCGTCGACCACCTCGACTGGTTCGCGGTCAGCGGGGACGCGAGCCGGCTGGTCGTCATGGACGAGGGCGAACTGCGTGCCGTACCGGCGACCGAGGCCGGTGACAACGACTCGACGGTCTATCTGGATCTGCGCCGCATCCTGCACGAGGTCGACCCGCCGGCGGAGTGGCGCCAGGCGTACGGGGAGGCGGGGCGGATCATCCGTTCCTACTTCTGGGAGCCGGACATGTGCGGCATCGACTGGCCGGCGGTCCTCGACCAGTACCGGCCCCTGGTCGAACGGGTGGCCTCCCCGGACGAGTTCGCCGACCTCCTGCGCGAGGTCCTGGGCGAACTGGGCACCTCGCACGCGTACGTCTCCCCGGCCCGCCGCAACGAGGGGCCGCCGCACTACCAGCGGGCGATCGGGCTGCTCGGCGCCAATCTGGTGTGCCGGGACGGGGAATGGCTGATCCAGCGCATCCTGCCGGGCGACTCCTCGGACTCCAAGGCGCGTTCGCCGCTCGCAGGTACGGGGATCAGGGAGGGCGCGGTCCTCACCCATGTCGACGGGCGGCCCGTCGATCCGGTAGCCGGACCGTACCCGCTGCTCACGGCGGCGGGCGGCACGACGGTGGAGCTGACGTTCAGTCCGGCGCGCGGCGGAAAGCAGCGCCGCGTCGCGATCCTCCCGCTGATCGACGAGCGGCCGCTGCGCTACCAGGACTGGGTGGCCAAACGCCGTGACGTGGTACGGGAGTTGAGCGGCGGCAAGTGCGGCTATCTGCACATCCCCGACATGGGCGGCTCCGGATGGGCCCAGTTCAACCGTGATCTGCGGCTGGAGGTCTCGCGTCCCGCGCTGATCGTGGACGTACGGGGCAACGCGGGCGGCCACATCAGCGAGCTGGTCGTCGAGAAGCTCACCCGCAGGATTCTGGGCTGGGACCTCACGCGCAACGCGCAGGCGGTCTCGTACGCGTCCAGTGCGCCGAGGGGGCCGGTGGTGGCTCTGGCCGACGAGGCGACGTCCTCCGACGGCGACATGATCACCGCGGCGTTCCGGCTGCTGAAACTGGGGCCCGTCGTGGGGCAGCGCACCTGGGGCGGGGTGGTCGGGATGACGGGTCGCCACCGCCTGGGTGACGGCACGGTGATCACGGTACCGATGAACGCGGCGTGGTTCGACACGTACGGCTGGTCGGTGGAGAACCACGGCGTGGAACCGGACCTGGAGGCGCTGCGCACCCCGCTGGACTGGGCGGAGGGGCGGCACGCGGTGCTGGACGACGCGGTGCGGGTGGCGTTGAGCCTGCTGTCGAAGCATCCGGCGTCCAAGCCGCCGACGTATGCGACGGCGCCGGTACTGCGCCGGCCGCCGTTGCCGCCGCGGTAGGGGCCGCCCTGAGATCAAGCCCCTCCGGCGATGGAGGCGCGGGGTCCGGGGTGGAGCCCGAGGGGTGGGGGGCATGCCTCGCGGCACGCGAAAGGGCGCACCCGGTGAGCCGGGTGCGCCCTTCGCAGGCGCGGGCGCGCGGACGCGCAAGCGCGCAGGTTCAGGCTGCCGCGGACGTCAACGGTTGTAGCGCTCGCGCGTCTCGTCCGTCATGTCCTGGGCGCGGTCGCGAAGCCCGGACTGCTCCGAACCCCGTTCCGACTCGTGGGCCGAACGCTCGCGCGCCTGGCCCTTCTTGTCGCCCGTCTTCTTCTGCTTGGCCTGGTCGGCAAGCTCCTGCGCCTTGTCCTTGAACTGGTCGGCGATGCCCATGCTGTTCACTCCTATGTGGGGTGCGTGGGGGTGGCCCCGATGGCCGGGGCCTCGACCAGATTCACACGTCCGGACATTCCGCGCATTTCGATCACTTACTCTGCGTGCGCGCCTCCTGGTCAGCCGCGCCCCCGGCCCCCACCAGCCCCTTGCCGACGTTGCCCAGACGGTCCCCGAACCGCGCCATCTCACGCTGGCCGACGATCCCGATGACCGTCGGCAGATAGCCGCGTATCGACTGCATCCCCCGCAGCCACCACTGCGCGTACACGTGCGAGGAGCGCCGCTCGATCCCCGCCACGATCCGGTCGACGGCCGGGCCGAGCGGGTACGTGCGGTTCGACGGCCACGGCAGCCGCTGCCGCAGTTCGCGCATCACGTCGTCCTCGTCGGCGCCCCGCACCATGTCCGTGTCGGTCCAGGACAGATAGCCGACCCCGACGCGCACACCCCGGTATCCGACCTCGGCCCGCAGGCTGTGCGCGAACGCCTCGACGCCCGACTTCGACGCGCAGTACGCCGTCATCATCGGCGCCGGAGTGATCGCGGCCAGCGACGCGATCTGGAGGAAGTACCCGCGGCTCTCCATGAGCACCGGCAGGAACGCCCGCCCGGTCACCGCCCCGCCGATCAGGTTGACCTCGATGACCCGCCGCCACGCCCCCGGGTCGGAGTCGACGAACGGCCCGCCCGCGGCGACGCCCGCGTTCGCGACGACCACGTCGACCTTGCCGAACCGCTGCTTGACCTCCTGCGCTACCCGGGCCATCGCCACATGGTCGGTGACGTCCGCGTGCCAGTGGTCGCTCTCCCCGTGCAGCCGCTCGGAGACCTGCTTCAGCTCGTCCGGCTCCAGACCGACCAGCGCGAGCGTCGCACCGCGCGCCGACAGCTTGCGGGCCAGCAACTCCCCCACGCCGCGCGCCGCGCCCGTGACGACGACGACCTGCCCCTCAAGACTCCGCTTGCCGCTCATGCGACCTCCTCCTTGCCCGTGGCGGCCACCGCGACGTACTCGGTCACCAGTTCGCGGATCTTCGCCGTGACCACTTCCGGCGCTTCCACCGGTGTCATGTGGCCCATGCCCGTCAGCTCGGTCAGTCCCAGGCCCTGCGGGAGAGCCGCGGCTATGGCCCGCGCGTGCACCGGCGGCGTCAGCCGGTCGTCCGCACCCGCGATCACCGCGGTCGGCACCCGCAGCTCCCGTGCGCCCGCTTCGACGTCGAGGCCGGCGAGCACGTGCCCCCACGCCACCCGCGCCCGGCGCGGACACGCGTGCACGATCCTGGCGCAGGCATCGACCCGCTCCGGCGCCGAACCGGCGCCCATCGTCGCGTACTTGAGGATCTTCTTCGACAGCGGCGTGACCGGCCCGAGCGGCGCCCGCGCGCCGAGGACGGCACGGGTGAGACGGGTCCGGACCGCGCCTGCCTTCAGCGGGAGGACCAGCGACTCCGCGAGGAGCCGCGAACTGCCGGTGCTGCACAGCAGGACCGCCGCCGCGTGCTCCCGCAGTCCGGCCCGCCGCGACGCGGCCATCAGCGTCATCCCGCCCATGGAGTGCCCGGCGAGCACCGCCTTCTCGCCCGGGGCGAGAGTGGCCGCCAGTACGGCTTCGAGGTCGTCGGCGAGGGCGTTCGTGCTGTAGCCGGCGACACCGCCCTCGGGCGACCTGCCGTGTCCGCGCTGGTCGTACGCGATGACCCGGTGGTCGACGGCGAGGTCTCGTATCTGGGCGGCCCAGAAATGGGTGCTGCAGGTCCAGCCGTGCGCGAGCAGGACCGCGGGGGCGCCTTCGGGCCCGTGCAGTTCGACGTGGATGCGCGAGCCGTCGGCCGAGACCGCGGTCAGCTCGCGTACGGGTACGGGCGGCGCGTCCTCGCGCCGCAGCAGCCTGCTCATGCGACAGCCTCCTCGGCCGGTGCCCTGTCACCCTCGGCGGCTCCGGGCTTCCGTGCCCGGATCACCTCGTACTCCGCCAGATCGACCGACCGCGTCGCCCTGCGGAACTCGGCGGTCGTCCCCGGCCAGACCGTGGTGTTGCGCCCCTCGGAGTCGAGGTACCAGCTGGTGCAGCCGCCGGTGTTCCACACGGTGCGCTTCATCCGCTCCTGGACCCGGTGGTTCCACGCCGTCACCGCCGACTGGCGTGCGCCGAGCGCGGCGCGTCCGCCCAGGACGTCCAGCCGGCGCAGATAGTCGGCCATGTAGTTCAGCTGGGACTCGATCATCAGGATCATGGAGGAGTTGCCGAGCCCGGTGTTGGGCCCGATGATCGTCATCCAGTTGGGGAAGCCGACCGCGGTCGCGCCGCGCAGCGCCTCCATGCCGCCCTTCCAGTGCTCGGCGAGCGTGATGCCCTCTGCGCCGACGACCCGCTCGGCGATCGGCATGTCCGTCACGTGGAAGCCGGTGCCGAAGATGATCGCGTCGACCTCGGTCTCCGTACCATCGGATGCGACGACCGTGGAGCCGCGCACCTCGGTCAGACCCGAGGCGACCACATCCACGTTGGGCTGGGCGAGCGCCGGGTAGTAGGCGCTGGACAGCAGGATGCGCTTGCAGCCGATGCGGTACGAGGGCGTCAGCTTGGCCCGCAGCGCCGGGTCCTTGATCGACCGGGCGATGTTGGCCTTGGCGATCCGCTCCACCATGCCGAGCTGGTTCGGGTGCTTGGTGAACGCGCTGACCTGCAGCTCCCTGATACCCCAGAGCAGTCCACGACGCGCGGTGCCGGTGATGGGCAGAGCGCGGTGGAGCCACTTCTCGGCGGCGCTGATGGCCCGGTCCATCCGCGGCATGACCCACGGCGGGGTGCGCTGGAAGAGCGTCACCCTGGCGGCCTTCGGCTGGATGGCCGGGACGATCTGGATGGCGGAGGCGCCGGTGCCGATCATCGCGACGCGCTTGCCGGTCAGGTCGTAGTCGTGGTCCCAGCGGGCCGAGTGGAAGACCTTGCCGGGGAAGTCGGCGAGTCCGGGGATGTCGGGCATCTTCGGGTCGGAGAGCGGGCCGGTCGCGGAGACGACGGCATCGGCGGTGAGCGTGGCGCCGTTGGCGCACTCGATGAGCCAGTGCAGCTCGTCGTTGTCCCAGTGCATCACGGTCACTTCGTGGTCGAGCCTGATGTGCGGGCGCAGACCGAAGGTGTCGGCGACGTGCTCCAGGTAGGCGCGGATGTGCTCCTGCCCGGAAAAGGTGCGCGGCCACTCGGGGTTGGGGGCGAAGGAGAACGAGTAGAGGTGGGACGGTACGTCACAGGCGCAGCCCGGATAGCTGTTGTCGCGCCAGGTGCCGCCGACCGAACCGGCCCGTTCCAGGACGACGAAGTCGGTGGTGCCTTCGCGGCGCAGCCGGACAGCGGCGCCGAGGCCCCCGAAACCGGATCCGATCACCGCCACTCGTACATGCTCGTGCTGGGCCATGCTGCCGCCTCCCGCGGTACGTCACACGACTCTGCCAGCAACCACTGGCATTGTTGGGAGAGTAGAGCAGCACCGTACTGATGGGTAGGGGTCGGACGAAGGAAAGTTACCGGCGGTACAACATAGGGTGCCCCTGTGGCAGAAGGACGCGAGCACCGTGAGTACCGCATGGAGGAACTGGCCAAGGAGGCCGGCATCTCCGTACGGACCCTGCGCTTCTACCGGGAGCGCGGACTCATCCCTCCGCCGCGCCGCGAGGGCCGTATCGCCTGGTACGACGACCACCACCTGGCCCGGCTGCGCACGGTGACGGGCCTGCTGGAACGCGGACACACCCTCAACGGCATCGCCGACCTCGCCGCCACCTTCGACAGCGGCCGCGACGTCGCCGAGGTGCTCGGCCTGGGCGAACCGACCGAGGAGGTCCCGGTCCGGCTCAGCCCCGAGCAGCTCGCCGACTACTTCGAGGGCGAGGCCACCCCGGAGAACCTCGCCGCCGCCCTCGACCTGGGCTACCTCGGCACCGACGGCGACGAGATCGTGCACATCAGCCGCCGGCTCCTGGACGTGTCGGCGGAGCTCGTACGGGAAGGGGTGCCGCTCGCCACCGTGCTCGACACGGGCCGCCGCGTCCGCGAGCACGCCGACGCCCTCGCCGAGCTCTTCGTCGAGGTCCTGCGCGCCCACACCGCCGAACAGGGACCGGCCCAACTCCGCCCGCTGGCCCGGGCCGTGGTGGATGCCGAGCTCTCCATGGCCCTGGACCGGAGACTGCGCCGCGACGACACCGCCCCGCACCCGGACGACACCCGGACAGGCACCTGACCGACCCGGAAGGCGCGCCGGCCCCGACGGACACCTGACCGGTCCGGAAGGCGCGCCGGCCCCAACGGACACCTGAGGCCCGGAAGGCGCGCCGGCCCCCCGACGCAGAGGCCGGACGGGCACGGTCACCGTCCGGCCCCCGCCTCACCTCTCGTACGTGACCGTCACCGGCGCGTGGTCGCTCCACCGCTCGCCGTGCGTGGCGGCGCGCTCGACCCACGCCTTGACCGCGCGTGCGGCCAGCCCCGGGGTCGCCACCTGGTAGTCGATGCGCCACCCCGAGTCGTTGTCGAAGGCCCGCCCGCGGTAGGACCACCAGGAGTACGGCCCCTCGGTGTCCGGATGCAGCGCCCGCATCACGTCGACGTACTCGGCCTCGTCGAAGACCCGGGTCAGCCAGGCGCGCTCCTCCGGGAGGAATCCGGAGCTCTTCCTGTTGGCCTTCCAGTTCTTCAGGTCGGCCTCCTGGTGCGCGATGTTCCAGTCGCCGCAGACCAGGACCTCGCGGCCCTCGGCCGCCGACCGTTCCCTGAGCCCCTTCAGATACGGCAGGAACGCGGCCATGAACCGCTCCTTCTCCTCCTGCCGCTCCGTACCGACCTCACCGGAGGGCAGGTAGAGGCTCGCGACCGTGACTCCGGGCAGGTCCACCTCGACGTACCGGCCGCTCGCGTCGAACTCCGCACCCTCGGCCCCGCCGAAGCCGCCGAAACCGATCTGCACCCGCTCGGGCGCGTGCCGCGTGTAGAGGGAGACGCCGGCCCGGCCCTTGGCGGCGGCGGGCGCGTGGACGGCGTGCCAGCCCTCGGGCTCCCGCACCTCGGCGGGGAGCTGCTGCGGCTCGGCCCGGACCTCCTGGAGACAGATCACGTCGGCGTCGGTCCCGGCCAGCCACTCGACGAAGCCCTTTTTCGCGGCGGCACGGAGGCCGTTTACATTTGCGGAGGTGACAGTGAGCATCGGAGCACAGTACCGAGAGCCCGGATCGCATACATGTACCATCGACCGTATGAATATCCAGCCGCGGCCTTTCGACCACCCCGATGCCGTCAAACTCAACGACCAGGTCCAGCTCGAATACGCCGAGCGCTACGGGGACGAGGGGGACATCACACCCCTCGACCCGACCATGTTCGATCCGCCGCACGGGCTGTATCTGCTCGCCTACGACGAGGCGGAGCGCCCGGTCGCCACCGGCGGCTGGCGCTCCCAGGACAGGAACGAGCAGGGCTACTCCGACGGCGACGCCGAGATCAAGCGGATGTTCGTGGTGCCCGAAGGCCGCGGACACGGCCTGGCCCGGCGCATCCTCGCCGCCCTGGAGGCCGACGCGCGCGCCGCGGGCCGTACGCGCATGGTCCTGGAGACCGGCGACCAGCAGCCCGAGGCGATCGCCCTGTACACCTCCAGCGGCTACGCGCCCTGCCCCAAGTTCGGCCACTACCGGGAGTACACGAGCAGCATCTGCATGGCAAAGCCGCTCCAGCAGCCGCAGCCCTGAGCGGCCTCACAAGCAGGCGAGGAACCCGAGCAGCGCGGCGTTGAACCGTTCCGGCTGCTCCAGGTTGGGCAGGTGCCCGGCCCGGTCGACGACGGCGAGTCCGGAGCCCGGGATCAGCGCGTGCGTCACCCGGGCGTCCTCGACGGGCGTATAGCTGTCGTCCGCGCCGACCACGACGAGGACCGGCACCCGGGCCCCGGCGAGCGACTCCCGGTAGTCGGGGCGCTCAGCACGCCCGCGCAGGGCGGCGGCGGCCCCCTCGGGCGCGGTGCCACGCATCATGCCCAGGACATGGGCGGCGACGTCGGGCAGCTCCGTCACGTTGTACGGGGCCAGCATCCTGTCGATCACCTCGTCCGCGTACCCGCCCATCCCCTCGGCGAGCAGCCGGTCGGCCATGCCGTTGCGGACGACCCTGCCCTCCTCGGTCTCGGCGACCGGTGAGGTGTCGGCGAGGACCAGCCCGGCCACGCGTGCCCCGTACCCGCGATGGAACTCCATGGCGATCTGCCCGCCCATGGACAGCCCGCAGACCACCGCCCGCCGGACACCCAGGTGGTCGAGGAGCGCGGCGATGTCATCGGCGAAGTCCGACAGCAGGGTGCGCCCCGGCACCACGCCGCTGGCTCCGTAGCCGCGCAGATCGGGCGCGATCACCCGGAATCCGGCCCGCACGAGCACCTCCACCTGCGGCCGCCACATGGTCCGGTCGAACGGATGCCCGTGCACGAGGACGACAGGCGGACCGCTGGACGGTCCCAGGTCGTCGTAGGCGGTGACGAAGCCGTGCCGCGTGGTGAATTCCATACCGATCCCCCTGCTCGCCCTGCCCGAAGCATCCACCTGCTTGATCGAATAATAGGTACGCGGCCCCACCGTGAACATGCGGCGGATAAGGGGAAGTTGCAACGCCCAGCTGAGCCCCGTACGCCTGGAGCGGACGCAGGTCCGGACAGTGGCCGGCTGACCATTTCAGTTCGTTGCTCCCGGGAAACGCACCGTGACAATATTCGACGAGTGTTCGACTACGGGGACGACGCCGATGACATGGCCGGGCCGCCCGCCCGGCGTTCAAAGATCTCTGACTTGGCCGACTGGCCTGCGCCCGACGTGCCGCCGTCGCTGCGTGAGGCGCCGAGATCGGCCGCTGTCAAGACGCCGCAGGGCGACCCGACATCGGCTGCTCGACACGAGTTTGCAGTGTTGCTGGGTGAGTTCCGGCGAACGGCGGTGCTAGTACCGCTGGATGAGGCCGGTGATCCGTGGTCGGCGGAGCAGAACGGTGTGTGCTGGATCTGTGCGTTCTCGGACGAAGAGGCTTTGGCCCGGTTCGCGCGGGCTCGTGGGGACGCCGAGCGGGAGTGGGAGTACCGGGCGGTGTTGGGTGCGCGGTTGTTGGATGTGATGGTGCCGATGCTGCCGCGGCCTGCGGGGGTGGCGCTGGATGCGGGCAGTGAGGACGGCATGTTGTTTCCGCCGGTGGCGGGCATCGTGCCGGACGCGGTTGCGGTGGATCTCGGGGGGATGCAGTGAGCGGGGAGAGTCCTGATCTTGATGTGCCGCCGGAGGCGTTGGCCGCGATCGCGAAGGGGATCGACCTGGCGCACGCGGAGTTGAAGGAGCTCGGGTTCATCGGCCAGGCGTCGACGGGGCGGGGGTTTTCGGATCTTGCGTTGTCGGGGCTGGAGTTGGGGCACGGCGGGCTGGCGTCGGAGTTCCAGACGTTCTGTGACCGCTGGGAGTGGGGTGTGCGGGCTCTGACGCAGAAGGGGAACGGCTTCGCGCTCGGGGTCGGGTTGTCGGCTGGTTCTTTCGCGGAGCAGGAGCAGTACATCAAGGACTCGTTCAAGGTCGGTGTGAATTCCCTGAACGGGAATCCTCACCTGTCCGAGGACGAGGTCAAGGCGATGAGCTGGGACACGATCAGCAGTCAGTCCGCGTACGACAACCCGGACTACAGCGCGGAGTCGATGATCGAGGCCCACGGCGAGGTCCAGCAGAACTGGCAGAACACCGTCTACGACGTGGAGGACTCCGCACTCGACTCGATGGAGCGCAGCGGACTGATCGACCCGGGGGTGCGGGCGGCGGCGGATGAACGGCTCAAGGAGCAGCTTGATCCGTCGCAGGAGACGATCGATCAGGCCGAGCAGCCGCGGTGGGGGGAGAGTCGCTGATGGTGGACTGGGGAAAGCTCGGTGGAGACCTCTACGACGGGGCCGGCAATCTCGTCGACAAGGGCAAGGAGCTCGTCGGCGAGGGGATCGACAAGGGCACTGATGTGCTCGGCTCGGGCTTGGAGAAGGTCGGTGCCGACTCGTTGGCGGACTCGGTCGAGGACTGGGGCGATGAGACCGCGTCCTCGCTGGGTGCGGAGGTCGGTGAGCAGCAGCTCGGGCAGAGCGAGGAAGCGAACGAGCTGATCCACGGCAGGCCGGAGAAGATCGCCGCGGCGGTGAAGAACCTCCGGGACTTCCAGAAGGCGTTCGATCTCGTCGGCGGCGGGATGAAACGGCTCGACTCCGGTCACTGGAAGGGCGTGGCCGCCGACTCCTTCCGGGAAAAATTCCAGACCCTGCCCACCGACTGGCTGCGGGCGGCGGATGCGTTCGAGGACGCGGCCACGGCGCTGGAGGCGTACGCACAGACGGTCAGCAGCGCGCAGGCAAAGGCGCGTGAGGCGATCGCTCTCTACAAGGAGGGCAAGCAGGACTACGAGACGGCTGCTGCCGCGTTCCGGGAGAAGGCGGCGGCGTACGACGCGGTCCGCAACACCGATCACCCGCTTCCGCATCCGGGGGAGTTCTCCGATCCGGGCACGGTCAAACGGCAGCACGCACAGGAGATCCTCGAAGGTGCCCGGCGAGCGCGCAACGAGGCTGCCGAAGCGGCCAAGGGTGCCGTCACCGCTGCCATGGCCCATGCTCCGAAGGAGCCCACCGGCCTGGACCGGGCGAAACAGGAGCTTGTCGACTACGGCGTGGGCCAGGGCATCGAGCTGGCCCATTTCGGTGGTGGTGTCATCAAGGGCACCGCGGGTTTGGTGAACTTCGTCCGCTCGGTCAATCCACAGGATCCGTACAACCTGACGCACCCGGCCGAGTACTACAAGGGCGTCAACATGACGCTGGCCGGCCTCGTCTCCACCGCCGCCAACCCCGACCGGGCGCTCAAGAACGCCTGGGACGCCGCCAAGGGCGACCCCTCCGAATTCTTCGGCCGACTCATACCCGAGCTGGTCGGCACCAAGGGCGGCGGTCTGATCAAGGGCGGCCTGCGGGCCGGAATGAAGGACCTGGCCGACAGTCCGACGGGCAAGAACCGGCACGGCCACGAGAAGAATCCCGACTCCAGCGCCAAGAAGTGCAGCGAAGTCAAGTGCGCCGGAGACCCCGTCGACGTCGCGACCGGTCGCATGCTGCTCCCGCAGACGGACATCGTGCTACCGGGATCGCTGCCCCTGGTCTTCGAGCGCGTCTTTGACTCCTCCTACCGAGCAGGCCGCTGGTTCGGATCCGGTTGGTCGAGCACGGTCGACCAACGGTTGGAGATCGACGCGGAGGGAGTGGTGTTCAGCTGCGACGAAGGCAGTCTGCTCGCCTATCCGCATCCCGCACCCGGCGCACCCGTCTTGCCCACGCACGGCCGGCGCTGGCCCCTGGACCGGGTGAGCGACGGCTACACCGTCACCGACCCGGAAACCGGCAAGGTCCGGCACTTCGTCGACCACCCCAGTGGAGAGCTGGCGCTTCTGGCTCAGATCGACGACCGCAACGGCCGATGGATCACCTTCGAGTACGACGAGGCCGGTGCCCCGACGTCGATCGCGCACCACGGCGGCTACCACCTGAAGCTCACCACGAGTGAAGGAAGGGTCACCGCCCTGCACCTGGCAGGCGCCGCTCCCGACGGCACTGACCAGGAGATCCTCCGCTACGGCTACACCGACGGCCACCTCACCGAAGTCACCAACTCCTCAGGCCGCCCCCTGCGCTTCGACTGCGACGAGCTGGGCCGCATCACCGCATGGACGGACACCAACGGCAGCCGGTACGAGTACGTCTACGACGAACACGACCGCTGCGTGTACCAGACCGGCACCAACGGCCACCTCGAAGCCCACTTCACCTGGGACGACACCGACCCCGACACCGGCCTGCGCATGACGTCCATGACGGACGGCATGGGCCACACCACGCGATACGTGATCAACGCCCGCTCCCAGGTCGTCACCGAGATCAACGCCCTGGCAGCGGTCACCCGCTTCGAGCACGACCGCTACCACCGACTGCTGTCTGTCACGGACCCGCTCGGACACATCACCCGCTCCACATACGACGAGCACGGCCGCCTCACCTCGGTGGTCCGCCCGGACGGGCGAGAGATGACCGCCGACTACAACGCCCTGGGCCTACCGGTACGGGTCAGGGGCGCGAACGGGACGATCACTCGGCAGACCTACGACGAACACGGCAACCGTACGTCGGTCACCGAGGTCTCGGGCGCGACAACGGCCTACACGTACGACGAGGCCGGACACCTCACGTCCGTGACCGATGCACTCGGACACCGCACAGTGGTGCGGTGCGACGCGGCTGGTCTGCCCGCCGAGATCACCGACCCACTGGGCGCAACTACACGCTACGAGCGCGACTCCTTCGGCCGGCCGGCGACAATAACCGACGCACTGAGGGCTGTCACCCAGTTCACCTGGACCACGGAGGGGAGGCTCGCTCACCGGATCAGTGCTGACGGCAGTACAGAGTCGTGGACCTACGACGGCGAAGGCAACTGCACCACCCACACCGACCAGATCGGCGGCGTGACCCGCTTCGACTACACCCACTTCGACCTGCTGACCGCCCGCACCGGCCCTGACGGCGTCCGCTACGAGTTCGAGCATGACGCCACCCTTCGCCTCACCCACGTGACCAACCCCCAGGACTTGACCTGGACGTATGAATACAACGCCGCAGGCCGCCTGATCCGCGAGACCGACTTCGACGACCGCGTCCAGCTCTACACCCACGACGCCGCCGGCCGCCTGGCCTCCCGCACCAACTCCCACGGCCAGACGATCACCTTTGAGCGCAACGAACTCGGCCAGGTCCTGCGCAAGAACGCCGACGGCAAGGCAACGACGTACGAGTACGACTTCACCGACCAGTTGGCCCAGGCCACCAACGACGACGCGACCTTGATGCTGCTGCGCGACCGGCAGGGCCGACTCATCTCGGAAACCGTTAACGGCCGCACCCTCAAACACAGCTACGACGAGCTGGGGCGCCGCACGAGCCGAACGACACCCACCGGCACGGAAAGCACCTGGGCATACGACGTATTGGGCAACCCGACGACCCTCACCACCCACGGCCACACCCTCACCTTCACCTACGACGCGGCCGGCCGCGAAGCCTCTCGCCGCCTGGGTGAAATGACCTTCACCAACGCCTACGACACCGTCGGCCGCCTCACTGTCCAGACCGTCAACGGTCCCGCCGACCGTGTGATCCAACATCGCGCGTACACCTACCGCCCCGACGGCTACGTCACGCGCATCGACGACTACCTCGGCGGCACCCGCCACTACGGCCTCGGCCCTACCGGCCGTGTCACCTCGGTCCGTGCCGCAACCTGGTCGGAGTCCTACGCCTACGACTCCGCCGGCAACCAGACCGATGCCGACTGGCCCGACGCTCACCCGGGAGCCGAAGCACGGGGATTGCGCACGTACGAGGGCACCCGCATCACCCGCGCCGGTGTCATCCGCTACGAACATGACGCCTCCGGACGCATCACCCTGCGCCAGAAGAGCCGTCTGTCCCGCAAGCCGGACACCTGGCGCTACACCTGGGACGCCGAAGATCGCCTCACCTCGGTCATCACCCCGGACGGCACCCGCTGGCGCTACCACTACGATCCACTGGCCCGCCGAATCGACAAGCAGCGCATGGCTGCCGACGGAGAGACCGTCGTCGAACAAGTCGATTTCACCTGGGACGGCACCACCCTCTGCGAACAAACCACACGCGGCGAAGGCATAGCCAATCCCGTAACTCTCACCTGGAACCACCAGGGGCTCAACCCCCTCACCCAAACCGAACGAATAACCACTTTCGAAGCGGAGCAACATGAGATTGACTCGCGCTTTTTCGGAATCATCACGGACCTGATCGGCACCCCCACCCAACTCGCCAACGAGGAGGGAATTCTCGTGTGGCACAGCCGCGCCACACTCTGGGGCTCCACTACGTGGACGAAAGACAGTAGCGCTTACACACCGCTCCGCTTCCCTGGCCAATATCACGACCCTGAAACCGGACTTCATTACAATTTTCACCGACATTACGAACCAGGTACAGGAAGGTACACCTCACCAGACCCTCTTGGGCTGGCCCCCGCCCCAAATTCTTCGTCATACGCCATCAACCCTCACACCATGTGCGATCCACTGGGCCTGATGCCCTCAGAGTGCAAGAAAGTCGCTTATGGAAAAACGAAGGGCGAAGGTCAGGACCTCAAGCGTTCGGCCACAGTCGGCAACGATGAATGGCAGTTCAATACCGGCCATGGATTTGATCGCGCCCACGCAGGCGCTAATGGGGTTCCGAACGACCTGCGGACCACCGGCCTTACGCCTGACCAGATCGAGCAGGGAATCGTTGACTCCGTGTACGGCCACATAGAAAATGGGGGAACCATACCCCGGGTAGGCCCTGGGTTCACCGGGCCGCTGGACGGGGAGATGAAGATAGACGGACACAGCATTGGGTTCCGCGTTTCCCAGACGCCCGATAACGTGTACCGTGTGGCTACGTACTGGCTCAATCCTTAAAGAAATAGGCTTATGTCTGACCTGACTCGACTGACTCGTGAATTGATCGGATCGACACAGGAGGAAAATACCTCGAAGATCCCTGATCCAGTGCGAGATTTCATCGAAAAAATCACATTCGCCACACCCGAGGATATCCTCGCCGCTGTGCATGACGTACTGGCCGAGGATTGGATGGCGATGCCGGTTTGGGCCCGCAATCTCGCTTACCGGCTTGTCTGCTTGCAGCGCCCAGACGATGCCGAACTGCTACGCGAAGCGGCAGCCGACCTGTTCTCCTTCGGTCCCGACTGGGACGAAGTCGCAGAAGAGCTGAGAGCTCGAGCAACACGACTGGAAGAATGATTCGATACAAGGCGTTCTGGTCGGCATCACACCCGGTCAAGAAGCTATCGATGTTGAGGGGTGGGTCTATGGGTTGCGGGGGAACTCCAGTAGCCCGCTGCACCGTCGAGCGCCTCACGCGCGCCGACTGCCTGCCCGGGGTGGCTAAAAACAGTGGCTGCCAAGGCCCCTGTCAGCCCGCCCTCCCTCACGTCCCCGACTTCAGCTCCTTCAGAACTATCCCTTGAGCTCCACTCGCTCGCGCGGACCGGCGGTCTGTTGGGGTGGCTGGGTGAGTGAACGCAGGCCATACCCGAGTGACCTATCGGACGAGCAGTGGTCGTTGACCGTGCCAGTGATCACGGCGTGGAAGGTCCGGCACCGCTCGGTCAGTGGCAGCGGGCGGCTGAAGTCCGTCGACTCCGCCCTGCACGCCCGCGAGAGGGTACGGCCGCCTTGTCTCCGAGACGGTCAACGGCCGCACCATGTCGTACACCTACGACGCCCTCGGCCGCCGTATCGGCCGCACCACCCCCACCGGCGCGGTCAGCACCTGGACCGACGACGCCGCCGGCCGCCGCACCTCCCTCACCACCTCCGGCCGCACCATCGCCTTCGAACATGACGCCGTCGGCCAGGAAACCGCCCGCCACATCGGCGACACCGTCTCCTTCACCAACCAGTACGACCCGCTTGGCCGCCTCACCAGCCAGCAGATCACCGGCGCCACGGGCAGCAGCATCCAGCGCCGCGACTACACCTACAGCGCCGACGGCAACCTGACCGGCCTCACCGACCAGCTCAGCGGTACCCGCACCTTCGACCTCGACCCCGCCGGACGCGTCACCGCCGTCCACGCCGCAGGCTGGACAGAGCGCTACGCCTACGACGCAGCTGGCAACCAGACCCACGCCACCTGGCCGCTAGGCCACCCTGGGCAGGAAGCCACAGGCCCGCGTGAGTACAAGGGCACCCGCCTCACCCGGGCCGGTTCCCTCCGCTACTCCCATGATGCGGCCGGCCGGATCGTCCAGCGCCGCAAGACCCACCTACCGGGCAAGGCGGAGGTGTGGCACTACACGTGGGACGCCGAGGACCGGCTCACCGCAGTGACGACGCCGGACGGAACGCAATGGCGGTACGAGTACGACGCGTCAGGCCGACGTATAGCCAAACTGCGGCTGTCAGCGGACGGTACGACGGTCATCGAGCGCAGCGACTTCACCTGGGACGGGCCGACACTGTGCGAGCAGACCACGGTCTCGGACGAGTCGCCTCATTCGGTCACCCTCACTTGGGACCACGACGGCCTGCGGCCGGTGGCCCAGGCGGAACGCATCATGGCGGTGGTGGCGCAGGAGGCGGGGGATGGTCAGCATGGCGCTCAGGCGGGCCCCTTGAGGGGCCTGCACACCATGGTGCAAGCGGCCGGTACGGTTGAAGCGGCTGCAGCAGTCGGTGTGCCGAACGGGGTGCACACAGCCCAGCACGAGATCGACTCCCGCTTCTTCGCCATTGTCACCGACCTCGTCGGCGCGCCCTGCGAACTCGTCGACGAGCAAGGCGGTATCGCCTGGCGCAGCCGCCGGACCCTGTGGGGCACCACCACATGGGCATCCGACAGCACCGCGTACACGCCACTGCGCTTTCCCGGCCAGTACTACGACCCTGAGAGAGGGCTGCACTACAACTACTTCCGGCATTACGATCCGGAGACGGCCCGATACCTCACCCCGGACCCGCTCGGCCTCGTCCCGGCGCCGAACCCGTCGACGTATGTCCTGAATCCGCACACCTGTACCGACCCGCTCGGCCTGTCACCGTGCCCTCCGCATCTGTTCCGCGGAACCACCACAGGTTTCGAGGGCAGCCCCGGCGTGCAGCGGCACGGCATCACACCAACCTCGTCCGACCCCGGCGTCGCCAGCGTGTTCGCGACGCAGGCCGAGCGGTTCGGCGACGCCATCGTCGAGATCTATCCGCGCGGCGCGCTGGACGGGGTCCCGGTCCACCAGGGGTACATCGCGCGGGAGGCCGAATGGCCGGTCGAGCTGAGTCCGGCGGAACTGTCGTCCCGCGCATCCGCGCAGGTGCCATCGGCGGTAGCCCGGGAGATCCTCTCCGAGATGGGCATCCACGTGCCACGCAAGATCGGCAGCGGGGACATCGATCCGCTCCTTGAATACGATGTTCCCAAGCTCACCCCCGAGTAGATCGCACACTTCGTCGAGGAGGCACACCGACGTGCTGGATAACGTGCCGGAAAAGGCAGCCCTGAGCATCGAATCCATCGAGTCCGTGACGCCGGGCGTTACCGACGCGGCGGACGACGTGGCCGTGTGCGTGGTCCGCTGCGTTGAGGGGACGGCACGGCTGGGCATGGTGTTCCAGCACCCGGGTTCCGCAGTCGGCCCGGGCACGGCCACGCCAGGGTTCTTGCTGACCGCCATTGAGTGGTACGGCAAGCAGGTCGAGCAACTGGACACCGTTCACTCCGGCAAGGTCACGCTCACGGGAGCCGGAGCGGAGACGCTGGCCAAGCGTGATGTCCTGAACTCGGCACCGCGGCACTGAACGACCCCGTCGGCCCGGCCGTCGAAGACTTCACCCTCCTGGGGGCCGGCGGGGCGGTCACCGGCCCGCTCGCGGGGGCTGCACACTGCTCATGCCAATCCAGACCGGGGCCGGCCACTCCCCCCACCTCATCCGGGGCATGGTGCGGCACAGTCCCGTGTCGGCCTGGTCTGAGGGCAGGGCGGTCAACAGCGCATACCAGCGACTCGAAGGTTCTTCTGAACCTCAGCCGACCGTCCCCTACTCCGCATTGTGCACCGGCGCGTGCATGTGCTGCGGACAGGCATGCCAGAAGCACCCCTGCACGAACACCACAGTGCGCCACCTCACGAACGTCAGGTCCGAACGTCGACGGCGCATCCCCGGAAGCGGAAGGTCAGCGCGAAGATCGACACGTCGCGAGACCTCAAGAGCCTGCCTCCACGCCTGCGGTCCCCGCGGCATGTCCGCATCCCGACCCCCGGTCCGTTCCGACGCGGGCTGCCGCGCTTCCCGGCGGCCCGGCAGGCTGACTTTTCACACAAGCAGGAGCTCAAACGACGAGATCCCGGTCAGACGGTGACCGTCTGACCGGGATCTCGTGAACCGTTCCGGGGTGAACCCGTGAACGGCCTTGCGGTGGACCTGTGGGGATTTGAACCCCAGACCCCCTCGATGCGAACGAGGTGCGCTACCAGACTGCGCCACAGGCCCTTGCAACGAGTGAAACTTTAGCACCCCCAGAGGGGTGCTTGGAAATCCGTTCCCCGCTGGTCAGCGGAGTCGGCTTCGCGAAGGGCTCACTCGTTGGCCGCGCGGGGGCGGTCGTCCTCGTCGTACTGGTCGAAGAGCGGGGTCCGGCCGCGGTCGCGGCTGCGGCGGGACTGGTTGCCGCGCTGGCGCGGCGCCGGGTCCGCCGGGGGTGCGACGGGGTGCGAGGTGCCCGTCTGGGTGGGTTCCGCCGTGCTGGAGCGCGCCGCGCTCCACGTCTCCGGGTCGTTGACCTCGACGCCGCCCGTGGCCCGCGGGGCGACCGGGGCGGTGACGTACGTGGGGAGCGGCACCGGGACCGGCTCCCAGCTGTCGCCCTGGACCCGGCCGCGCTCCCGCTGCTGGTCGACCCATTCCGCGTGGTCCGTCTGCTCGACGAGGGCGCGGCGGCCGGCCTCCTGCGGGGAGACGGTGGGGGCGGGTTCGGGCTGGGGGTGGCGCGCTTCGGGCTCCTCGTCTGGCTCGGCGGGAGCCGTCGTCGCGGGCTGGTGCCTGCGGGGGCGGTTCTCGCGCAGCCGCTGCGCCGCCATCTCGGCCCGGCGCCGGTCCATCGTGAACGCGAACCGGTGCCGCTCCTTGGCGCGCAGATGCACGATGTACGTGCTCAGCAGCACTGCCGGCACGGCGGGGGCCCACAGGAAGCCGAGCCCGCCGACCGCCGCGACGATCGCGCCGAGCGTGAAGGCCAGGAAGAGGAGGACGGTCGTACGGCGACGGCGGGCAAGGAGCTGCGAGCGCTGGGCTCGCCGCGCGCGCTCGGCATCCGCACTGGACGTGCGCGGGCGCCTTGCGGGAGCGGACCGCTCCTGGGCCGCGCGCCCCTGCGCCTCCCGGCGCTCCCTGGGCGTGGAGTCGGGCGCCTGGCGCTCCGGAGCCGGACGGCCTGACGCACGCTCCGAAGCGTGCGCCGGGTCGTGCAACCGGGCTTCCGTATGGGCCGGAGGCGCGGCAAAGGCCCGGACGTCCACGGAATCCATTCGGTCCGTGACCGCGTCCGGGTCGACGTCGGGCGCTGCCTCCTCGGCGGTGCGCTCCTCCAGCTCCTTGGCGTATCGGCGCTCCATGGCCGCCCGTCCGGACAGCAGCCGGATGGCGGTGCTGAAGCGTTCCGTCGGACGCGCTTCGTTGAGCTCGTCCTGCCGGCGAAGCCACATCGGCACCAAGTAGGCGGCCCAGGCCCCGACGATGACTGCGTAGATGAGGCCGCTGCTGCTCACGCTCACACCGTAGAGGGGTTTGCGCGGAGGCATCCGCCAATTGGCCCGGTGTGTCGCACGATCTAGCTGATATCACGGACTTTTTTTGTGATTGTTCAGATCAACAGGCGACGTTTGCGCGTCCCTTAGCGGTCAGACCACGATCAGTTTCGAACACTTATTTCATTTTGCGGGGAGTGCGCGGGGTACGCGGCCCCGACTGGTGCCAGCGCCGCAGCAGCCCCTCGGGGACCTCGTCCGCGGTGAGCGCGTAGATCAGGTGGTCCCGCCACGCGCCGTCGATGTGGAGATAGCGGGGACGCAGCCCTTCCTCGCGGAATCCGAGTTTCTCCACGACTCTGCGGCTGGGCGCGTTCTCCGGGCGAATGCACACCTCGATGCGGTGCAGTCCGACCGTGCGGAAGCAGTGATCGACGGCAAGGGCGACCGCGGTCGGCATGACGCCCCGGCCGGCGACCCCCTGGTCCACCCAGTAACCGACATGGCCCGAGCACATCGAGCCCCAGGTGATCCCGGCGACCGTCAACTGCCCGACGAGGTGGCCCTCGTACTCGATCGCGAAGGGCAGCATCCGGCCCGCGTTCGCCTCCGCACGCAGGTGGCGGATCATCTGACGGTACGTGGGACGCTGCGCCATCGGCCCGCCCGGTGCGGGCGGCGGCACGGTCGCCTCCCAGGGGCGCAGCCATTCGCGGTTGCGCCGGTTGACCTCACGCCATACGCGCTGGTCGCGCATTTTTATGGGGCGCAGGACGATCTCGCCGTCGCGGAGCGTCACCGGCCAGGTCGGGACGTTCAGCTCGGGCTCCCCGGTCGGGGGTGGTCGCCGCCGCGGAGCTGGTCGACGGCGTGCACCAGCAGACGGCTCAGGACCGCGAGTCCGTCGCGTACGCCGCCGGTGGAGCCCGGCAGGTTCACGACGAGGGTGCGGTCCGCCACGCCGGCGAGACCGCGGGAGAGGGCCGCGGTGGGGACCTTGTCGCGGCCCTCGGCCCGGATCGCCTCGGGGATGCCGGGGATCTCGTGATCGAGGACGCGGCGGGTCGCCTCAGGGGTGCGGTCGGTGGGCGAGATGCCCGTACCGCCGGTGGTGACGATCACGTCGTATCCGGCTGCCGCTCCGGCGCGGAGTGCGGCCTCCACCGGGTCGCCGTCCGGGACGACCTGCGGTCCGTCGACGGTGAACCCGAGCCCCGTGAGGGCCTCGGCGATGAGCGGGCCGCCCTTGTCGGCGTAGACACCGGCGGAGGCCCGGTTCGAGGCGGTGACCACGAGCGCGCGGTACGGGGCGGCTCCCCGACCGGTGCCGGAGCCGCTCACGCCTCCGCTCCTTCCGGCGACGGGCGCCGGTAGTCGCCGGACTTGCCGCCGGACTTCGCCTCGACCCTGACATCGGTGATCACCGCGGCCTTGTCGACCGCCTTGACCATGTCGATGACGGTGAGCGCGGCGACCGAGACGGCGGTCAGGGCCTCCATCTCGACGCCGGTGCGGTCGGTGGTCTTCACCGTCGCGGTGATCTCCACCGCGTCGTCGGCGACGCTCAGATCGACGTTGACACCCGAGACCGCGAGCGGGTGGCAGAGCGGGATCAGGTCCGGGGTGCGCTTGGCTCCCATGATTCCGGCGATCCGGGCCGTGGCGAGCGCGTCGCCCTTGGGAACGCCCTCGCCCCTGAGCAGCTCGATGACGCGCGGTGAGACGAGGACCCGGCCGCTGGCGCGGGCGACGCGCGTGGTGACGTCCTTGTCCGACACATCGACCATCCGGGCCGCGCCCGCCTCGTCGATGTGCGTCAGCCTGTTCTGCGTACTCACTGAACTCCGCCTCGCGGTAGGGCGCCGGTTGCCCGCTCGGCCCGCACCGCGGTGCGGGCCGGGGGTCCGGGGGGTGTCCCCCGGGAAGGCACAGCGGCAGACACCGTACCGCCACCGGGCGGACGTCAGCGGAGCAGGATGACCTGGGTCGTCGTGCCGGGCTCGGCGGAGGTGACGTCCTCGGGCAGCACGATCAGCGCGTCCGCCTGGGCGAGCGCCGCGATCAGATGCGATCCGGAACCACCGACAGGGGTGACGGTGCCCGCGTCCGCGTCGTACGTCCCACGCAGGAACTGGCGCTTGCCGGCCGGCGAGGAGAGCGCCTTGTCGGCGGCGAGCGTCGCGGTCACCGTCGGCCGGTGGACCTCGTCCAGGCCCATCAGCGTGCGGATCGCGGGCCGGACGAACAGTTCGAACGAGACGTAACTGGAGACGGGGTTGCCCGGAAGCGCGAGCAGAGGCGTGTGGTCGGGGCCGATCGAGCCGAAGCCCTGGGGCTTGCCGGGCTGCATGGCCAGCTTGCGGAAGTCGACACCGCTGCCCGGCTCGTCCTCGTCGCCCACCGAGGACAGGGCCTCCTTGACCACGTCGTAGGCGCCGACGCTGACGCCGCCGGTGGTGACGACGATGTCGGCGCGGATCAGCTGGTCCTCGATCGTGGCCCGCAGCGTCTCGGCGTCGTCGGCGACGGCGCCCACCCGGTACGCGATGGCGCCCGCGTCCCGGGCGGCCGCCGTCAGCGCGAAGCTGTTCGAGTCGTAGATCCGGCCGCCGGTCAGCTCCTCGCCGGGCTGGACCAGTTCGCTGCCGGTGGACAGCACGACGACGCGGGGGCGCGGGCGCACCTTCACCGTCGCGCGGCCGATCGCGGCGAGCAGTCCGATCTGGGGCGGTCCCACGACCGAGCCCGCGCGCAGGGCCAGGTCGCCGGGCTGCACGTCACTGCCCCTGGCCCGGACATGGGCACGGGCCTCGACGGGACGGTGGACCCGGACCTCGCCGCTCGCGCCCTCGGGCGCGTCGCTGTGGGCGCGCATGCCGGCGGCCGGGCCCTCGCCCATGCCGCCGTCCGTCCACTCGACCGGGACCACCGCTTCGGCGCCCGCGGGCAGCGGGGCGCCGGTCATGATGCGGGCGGCCTCTCCGGGGCCCACGACCTGATCGCCGGTCAGTCCCTCGCTGCCCGCGGCGACATCACCGATGACGGTGAGGACGGCGGGGAACTCCTCGCTCGCGCCCTCGACATCGGCGGTCCGGACCGCGTAGCCGTCCATCGAGCTGTTGTCGAAGGGCGGCAGGGCGACCTCCACCATGACGTCCTCGACGAGGACGCAGCCCTGGGCGTCCGGCAGTTGCAACTCGATGGGTTCGAGCGGCTTCACCGAGCTCAGGATGTCGTCCAGGTGTTCGTCCACCGACCAGATCGTGCTGCTCACGGGGTTACATCTCCTCGGTGACGTATCTGCGCAGCCAGGTCCGGAAGTCCGGCCCCAGGTCTTCACGTTCGCACGCGAGTCTGACAATGGCACGCAGGTAGTCGCCCCGGTCGCCTGTGTCATAGCGGCGGCCCTTGAAGACGACCCCGTGCACCGGGCCGCCGGCCTTCTCGTCCTCCGCCAGGAGCTGCAGGGCGTCGGTGAGCTGGATCTCGCCGCCGCGGCCCGGCTCGGTGTGACGCAGTATGGCGAAGACGCCCGGGTCCAGGACGTACCGGCCGATGATGGCCAGGTTGCTGGGCGCGTCGGCCGGGTCGGGCTTCTCCACGAGGCCGCTGATGCGTACGACGTCCCCGTCGGCGGTGGGCTCCACGGCCGCGCAGCCGTACATGTGGATCTGCGCGGGATCGACCTCCATGAGCGCGATGACGCTCCCGCCCTCACGCTCCTGGACCTCGATCATGCGGGCGAGCAGCGGGTCGCGCGGGTCGATCAGGTCGTCCCCGAGGAGCACGGCGAACGGCTGGTCACCGACGTGCGGTGCGGCACAGAGCACGGCGTGGCCGAGGCCGCGCGGGTCGCCCTGGCGGACGTAGTGCATGGTGGCCAGGTCGCTGGACTCCTGGACCCTGGAGAGCCGTTCGCCGTCACCCTTGCGGGTGAGCGCGTTCTCCAGTTCGTAATTCCGGTCGAAGTGGTCCTCAAGAGGACGCTTGTTGCGACCGGTGATCATCAGCACGTCGGAGAGACCGGCTGCGACTGCCTCTTCGACGACATACTGGATCGCGGGCTTGTCGACGACCGGCAGCATCTCCTTGGGAGTGGCCTTGGTGGCCGGCAGGAAACGTGTGCCGAGACCTGCGGCCGGGATGACGGCCTTGCTGATCCTGGGGAGCGACTGAGTCATGCGCTGAACCTTAACGGGTGCACATGGGCGGAAGATGAGCGTCCGGTTAACTTTGTACTCATTTATACCCATACGAGAATAGCGTGAGTGTCCGTTGAATGATGAAACTTCAGGAAAGGCGTCCCTGCGACGCGAACTGCTCGCCGCCCGGGCCCTCCTGACCTCGCGACACATCGCGGACGCCGCGGCGGCTCTCGCGTCCTCGGCGCTGGAGCTCCCTGAACTCGCCGGAGCGCAAACGGTTGCCGCGTACGTGTCCGTCGGGCGTGAGCCGGGGACCCCGGCACTGCTCGACACCCTGCGCGCGCGGGGCGTACGGGTCCTGCTGCCGGTGCTCCTCCCCGACAACGACCTGGACTGGGCGGCGTACGAAGGACCGGAGCATCTCGTCCCCGCGCGTCGCGGACTGAGGGAGCCGGACGGCCTACGCCTCGGACCCGCCGCCGTGCTCGACGCGGACGCCGTCCTGCTGCCCGGTCTCGCCGTGGACGGACGCGGGATGCGACTGGGGCGCGGGGGCGGCAGTTACGACCGGGTGCTCGCCCGGCTGTCGGCGGCGGGCGCGCATCCGGCGCTGGTCGTCCTGCTGTACGCGAACGAGGTGGTCGCGCGGGTCCCGGAGGAACCGCACGACCACCCCGTGGACGCCGTGGTGACGCCGGCCGGAGCGCGGCGCTTCACCGGAAGACGCTAAGGCTTCCTGAGCGTCAGACGGTCGACCGTGGACTGCTCCACCGCATTGGCACCGAAGGACCAGTCGAGCAGTTCCCCGTCGGCCCACTTGTCGGTCTGATCGGTGTAGTGCGAGCTGAAGGCGTGCCCGGAAGCCCCGGTGAGGTTGATCCAGCGGGACTTGTCCCAGTCCCCCACGTTCACGATCATCCGCATCGAGGGCACCCAGACGACCTCGTAGCCGCCCGCAGCGTTCCAGCCGGTGGCGTTGACCGCGGCCTCGCCGCCGCTGAGGTTCCACGGGCCCCGGTTGAGGGCCCGCTGGAGAAGAGCGGGGCCTTCGGTACCGAGGGTCTGGTTCTTCAGCGTCAGCTGGTGCAGCCGGCCCCAGCTCCAGGTGGACATGTCCTTGCCGAGCTTGGCGGTCAGCTCCCAGCGGGCGTCCTCCATGGCACGCCCGAAGAGGTCGTCGCGGCTTTCCAGCGCCTCTTCACGGCCCTTGGCGGGCACCTTCCACCACTCGTTGTCCGAGTCCTCCACGATGTTCTGGACGACCTGGAACCAGCGGTCTCCGCCGTCCGGCTGCGCCGAGTCCGCGTCACGCTTGCCGCACTCGCGTACGAGCTTCCTCTGCTCGTCCACCGGGCCCGTGCTCTTGGCCGGCGGCACGTTCAGGCAGTCGCCCTCGACGCGCAGTTCCTTGGGCAGCTTGTTGCCGAAGGCCAGCTTGAGGATGTTGCGCCACACGGCGTTGAAGTACGCGGCGGCGGCCGAGTCGGACTCCTGGGTGTAGTCCCAGCCCTCCAGCAGCTTCTGCGCCTCGCGGACGTGCTTGTCGGAGACACCGATCTTCATCAGCCTGGGCACCAGCAGGGCGGCGATCGCACTGCTGTTGTCCATCTGCATCTTCTGCATGTCGTCGGTCGAGATCTTCTCGCCGCCGTCGATCTTCTTCGCGATCAGGTCGTTGATGCGCTGGCTGCGGGCGCCGTATCCCCAGTCCTTGGTGAGCATGTGGGGGTACTTCTCGTCGATCACGGCCTGGTTGGCGGTGACGATGTAGCCGCGCTCCGGGTTGTACTCGTAGGGCAGCTCGTCGAAGGGAATCGGCTCCTTCTCCCAGCCGTACTCCGAGGTCCAGCCGGGGCTGGGCAGCGTGCCGTCACCCTCGGTGCGCACCGGGATCTTCCCGGGTGCCTGGTAGCCGATGTTGCCCTTGGTGTCGGCGTAGATGAGGTTCTGCGAGGGAACCTCGAAGTGCTCGGCCGCCGCCCGGAAGGTCTTGAAGTCCTTGGCGCGGTTGAGCTCGAAGACGGCGTCCATGGACCTGCCGGGTTCCAGCGCGGTCCACTTCAGGGCGACCGCGTACCCCTCGGCGCGGTCGGGGGCCGAGTTGGTCACGGGGGCCTTCTGGCCGACCTTCTCCAGCTCGTTGCTGCGGTCGGAGACCACCGGGCCGTTGTTGGTCTCCCGGACGGTGATGTGACGGTCCTTGCCGCCCGCGACCTTGATGGTCTCCTCGCGGATGGTGAAGGGCTTCACCTTGCCGTCGTACTGGTAGCCGTCGCCGGAGACCTTCTCCAGGAAGAGATCGGTGACGTCGGCGCCGAGGTTGGTGAACCCCCAGGCGATGTCCTGGTTGTGGCCGATGATGACGCCGGGCATCCCGGAGAAGGTGTAGCCGGCGGTGTCGTACTGGCAGGACTCCGAGACGGTCCGGCAGTGCAGACCCATCTGGTACCAGAGCGAGGGCAGCATCGGCGCCAGGTGCGGGTCGTTGGCGAGCAGCGGCTTGCCCGTGGTCGTGTGCTGCCCGCGGACGACCCAGGAGTTCGAGCCGATGCCGCTGCCGTTCGGGCCGAGCAGCGCGGGGATCTCGTCGAGGGTGTCGGCGAGCGAGGAGAGCTGGGTGCTGAGGCCCTGCGTGGCTCCCGCCGCGGTGCCGGCACCGGTGCCGATGTCGTCCGAGGGCTCGGCGGCCGGGTCGAACTCTCCGGTGACCGGGGAGATCGCGCCCTGCCCGACGATCGGCTGGTGCTTCTTGTACGGGTAGTCCGGGTACAGGTCCTCGATCTGCTTCGCGCTCAGCCTGCTGGTCATCAGGGAGCGGTCGATCTCGTCCTGCATGTTGCCGCGCAGGTCCCAGGCCATCGCCTTCAGCCAGGCGACCGAGTCGACCGGGGTCCACTCGGTGGGCTTGTAGTCGTTGGTCAGCCCCAGCGCCGCGTACTCGACGGAGAGGTCCTTGCCTTCCTTGCCCTTCAGGTACGCGTTCACACCCTCCGCGTAGGACCGGAGGTTCTTCTTGGTGGACTCGTCGAGGACGGTGTCGTACTCCTCCTGCGCGACCTGGCGCCAGCCGAGGGTGCGCAGGAAGGCGTCGGTCTCCACCTGGCCGGAGCCGAACATCTCGGAGAGCCGTCCGGACGTCATGTGACGGCGGACGTCCATCTCCCAGAAGCGGTCCTGGGCCTGGACGAATCCCTGGGCGCGGAAGAGGTCGGCGTCGGAGTCCGCGTAGATCTGCGGGATTCCGTAACTGTCGCGTCTGACGTCGACGTCGGCGTCGAGACCGTCGAGTTCGAGGGAGCCGGTGGTCTGCGGGTACGAGGCCCGCACCGTCGAAACGGACCAGAACGCGCCGTAGCCGACACCCGCGACAAGCGCCAGCACCAGGACGATCACGAACAGGCGGGCGCGTCGCCCCTTCTTCCTGCCGGGCTTCTTCGCATCGGAAGAACCGGAAGAGGCGGTTGTGTTGGCGGGCATCGCTGTCCTTCGAGGGGCAGGGTGGTCCTGGGAGTGCAGGAGCAACCATAGGCGCAGCGTGGAAGCCACTCGGACGCGGTATGGAGATGCATCCATATGCGCACCGCTCGCACGAACACTCGACCGCATCAAGGAAGCGTTAAAGATTAGGTAAGGTAACGAAGTACCGACCGCCGGCACACGGACCGGCAGGCGCACGCAGGGAAGGGACGGACACTGACAGTCCACACGCTCAACGAACTCCTGCTCGTCTGTTCACTCGTGCTGCTCGTCGCCGTCGTCGCGGTGCGCATCTCGTCACGCAGCGGGCTCCCCAGCCTGCTCCTGTACCTCGGCATCGGTGTCGCCATAGGGCAGGACGGCATCTTCGACGTCCAGTTCAACAACGCCGAACTGACGCAGGTGATCGGCTACGCCGCACTTGTCGTCATCCTCGCCGAGGGCGGTCTGGGCACCAAGTGGAAGGAAGTCCGTCCCGCCCTGCCGGCCGCCGCGGTGCTGTCGACCGTCGGCGTGGGCATCAGCGTGGGCGTCACCGCCGCCGGGGCGCACTATCTCGTCGGCCTGGAGTGGCGGCAGGCGCTGATCATCGGCGCGGTCGTCTCGTCCACCGACGCCGCAGCCGTCTTCTCCGTACTGCGCAAGGTGCCGCTGCCGTCCCGGATCACGGGTGTCCTGGAGGCCGAGTCCGGCTTCAACGACGCCCCTGTGGTGATCCTCGTGGTGGCGTTCTCCGCCGTCGGTCCCGTGGAGCACTGGTACGTACTCGTCGGGGAAATAGCTCTGGAGCTGACGATCGGCGCGGCCGTCGGTCTCGCGGTCGGCTGGCTCGGCTCCTTCGGACTGCGTCATGTGGCGCTGCCCGCTTCCGGTCTGTACCCGATCGCCGTGATGGCCATCGCGGTATCGGCTTACGCGGCGGGCGCACTGGCCCACGGCAGTGGATTCCTCGCCGTCTATCTGGCCGCGATGGTCCTCGGCAACTCCAAGCTGCCGCACTGGCCGGCCACCCGCGGTTTCGCGGACGGGCTCGGCTGGCTGGCCCAGATCGGCATGTTCGTGCTGCTCGGCCTGCTGGTCACGCCGCACGACCTGGTCACCGACTTCTGGCCCGCGATGGTGGTGGGCCTGGTCCTGACGGTCGTGGCACGACCGCTCTCGGTCTTCGTCAGCCTGGCGCCGTTCAGACTGCCGAAACGCGAGAAGGCGCTGATGTCCTGGGCCGGACTGCGCGGCGCGGTACCCATCGTGCTCGCGACCATTCCGATGGTCTCGGGGATCACCGGCAGCACCCGGGTCTTCAACATCGTCTTCGTCCTCGTCGTGGTCTACACACTGATCCAGGGACCGACCCTGCCCTGGCTCGCGAGGGCACTGAAGATCTCCGACGATCCGTCGGAAGCGGCGGACCTGGGCATCGAGTCGGCGCCCCTGGAACGGCTGCGCGGACACCTGCTGTCCGTCGCGATCCCGGCCGAGTCGAAGATGCACGGCGTGGAGGTCGGCGAACTGCGGCTGCCCGCCGGGGCGGCGGTCACTCTCGTCGTCCGGGGCGGCACGAGCTTCGTACCGGCACCGTCGACCGTGCTGCGCCGCCGAGACGAACTCCTGGTGGTGGCGACCGATCCGGTGCGCGACGCGGCCGAGGCACGGCTGCGGGCGGTCGGCGAGGGCGGCAAGCTGGCCGGCTGGCTGGGCGCCGGCGGTGAGGCCGGGAAGCCGGGTGGCGGCCACCGGGCAGGTGCGCGCGCCAAGGCCCGCGGGGGGCCGGGCCAGATCGGGCGTGGCAACTCGGGGCGTTCCGGCGGGACCGGGCCTTCCGGTGGGTCGTCCCAGGGCGGCAGCACGAAGATGCCGCATCTGTCCAAGCTCGCGAAGAAGCTCGTCAAGGGCATCGGATCCGTATCGGGCGGCAAGCGGTCCGACTCCACGAAGGCGCACCACTGATCACAGGTCCAGCAAGGGCACCTGCGCGCAATCACAGGCGCGCAGGTGCCGCTGCCTGTAGCATGAAGGAAATCTGATCGACCCAACCTGATCGACCACCTCTGCCTGACGCAGAGCTGGCGCGACCGTATGGCGGTCGTGGCGTCCCTTCGCCTCTGTAGCGAGCCGCCCGGCATCTACCGCAGTTCCGCGCGAAGAGGACAGCTCTCGGCAGCTCCCGCACGAGCCGCGCACCATGCGTGGCGGACGTGCCGCAGGAGCGAAGCCACCAGGCGGCAGAAAGGCAAGGACCGTGGCGTCCACGGTCTCCGACCGCCCCGGTTACGGACAACTGCTGCGCACCCCTGGTGCGTGGACCTTCCTCCTTCCGGGCTTCGCCGCACGGCAGCCCTTCGCGATGCTGACCATCGGCATCGTGCTCCTTGTGCAGCACACCACCGGCTCGTACGGCAGCGCCGGTGCCGTGGCGGCCGTCTCCGGTGTCTCCATGGCGGTGTTCGCACCGCAGGGCGGCAAACTCGCCGACCGCTTCGGCCAGCGGGCCGTCCTGCTGCCCGGTGTCGTGCTGCACGCCGCGTCCGTGGGGGCGCTGACAGCGCTCGCGCTGGCCGGCGCACCCCTGTGGGTGCTGTTCCTGGCCGCCGTGCCCACCGGGGCCTCCATCCCGCAGGTCGGACCGATGGTCCGGGCCCGCTGGGCCGCCGTGCTGGGGGCCGCACCCGGCCGTCCCGCCTCCCCGCTGATGTCGACGGCCGCCGCGTTCGAATCGGTCACGGACGAGTTCACGTTCGTCGTGGGACCGGTTCTCGCCACCGCGCTGTGCACCGGCGTGCACCCGGCGGCCGGCCTGCTCATGGAAGCCGCGCTGACACTCGTCGGCGGTCTGCTCTTCGCGGCCCAGCGCTCCACCCAGCCCGCCCCGCGAGCCGCCGCCACCGCCGAGGCCCCGCACAGGTCCGCGCTGTCCGTCCCGGGCGTCCGGGTGCTCGCGATCACGTTCCTCGGCATCGGCGCGGTCTTCGGCGGAATGCAGGTCTCCCTGACCGCGTTCTCCGAGGAGATCGGCCATCCGGGTGTGAACGGTCTGCTGTACGGGATCTTCGCCGCCGGCAACATGCTGGCCGGAATCGCGTGCGGCGCCATCGCCTGGAAGAGCAGCCCCCGGCGTCGTCTGATCGTCGGATACGTGGCCCTGACGCTGACCGCCTCCGGGCTGTGGGCGGTGCACTCCGTGCCGCTGCTCGCCGGGCTCGGCCTCCTGGTCGGGCTGTCCATCGCACCTGCGCTGATCAGCGGTTACACCCTGGTCGACGCACTGGTTCCGGCGTCCGCGCGGACCGAGGCGTTCACCTGGCTGACGGGCGCGGTCGCGCTCGGCCAGGCGGGAGCGGTGACCGTGGCCGGCCAGCTCGCCGACCGGCATGGCGCGAGCACCGGATTCGTGGTCCCGCTGGTGGGGACCGTGCTGGCGCTGGCCACCCTGCTGGCGCTGCGCTCGCGGCTCACCCCGAGTGCCTCCGGACGGCTGGTGGCACGTGGTGTCGGTCACCGCGAGCCGGTCACGGTGGACTGATCGAGCGGAATACGTCAGTATGGAGCGTCGTTAGCACTCATTGAGTGAGAGTGCCAGGAGGAGCAAGTGCCGACCTATCAGTACCAGTGCACCGAATGCGGCGAGGGCCTCGAGGCGGTGCAGAAGTTCACCGATGATGCCCTGACCGTGTGCCCGAACTGCGAGGGACGCCTGAAGAAGGTGTTCTCGGCGGTCGGCATCGTCTTCAAGGGTTCCGGTTTCTACCGGAACGACAGCCGCGGCTCCTCGTCGAGCAGCACGCCGGCTTCGTCGCCCTCGAAGGCGTCCGATTCCGCTTCGTCCTCGTCCTCGACGGGTTCGGACTCGAAGTCGACGGCGTCTTCGTCGTCCTCTTCCTCGTCGTCCGCCGCGGCTTCGTCCGCACCGGCTTCGTCGAGTGGTACGTCGGCTGCCTGAGCCCTCGTACGGACACGCTTCAACGGGACCCCGCCGATCATCGGATCGGCGGGGTCCTCGTGTTGGCCCCAGCGGGGCACGCAGGGCCTAGTGTGACTGCATGGTTAACGCAGAAGCTGGTGCAGAAACGGGTGCAGGGACAGGGAAAGCGGCCGACGCCGGGGTGGATGGCGCGGACATCGGTGTGATCGGCGGCTCGGGGCTGTACTCCTTCCTGGAGGACGCCACCGAGGTCCGTGTGGACACCCCGTACGGGCCGCCCAGTGACTCCGTCTTCCTGGGCGAGGTCGCCGGACGCCGTGTCGCGTTCATGCCCCGCCACGGACGCGGCCACCACCTGCCGCCGCACCGCATCAACTACCGGGCCAATCTGTGGGCCCTGCGCTCGGTCGGTGTGCGCCAGGTGCTCGCGCCGTGCGCGGTGGGCGGGCTGCGGCCGGAGTACGGGCCGGGGACGCTGCTCGTACCGGACCAACTGGTGGAGCGCACCAAGGCCCGTACGCAGACGTACTACGACGGTGAGGTCCGCGCCGACGGCGTGGAGCCGAACGTGGTCCACCTCGGCTTCGCTGATCCGTACTGCCCGCACGGCCGCAAGGCCGCCCTCGCGGCAGCGCGCGGACGGGACTGGGACGCCGTGGACGGCGGAACGCTGGTCGTGGTCGAGGGACCGCGCTTCTCGACCAGGGCGGAGTCGCGCTTCCACGCGGCCATGGGCTGGTCGGTGGTCGGGATGACCGGACACCCGGAGGCCGTGCTCGCCCGCGAACTCGCGCTCTGTTACACGACGTTGACGCTGGTGACGGACCTCGACGCCGGCGCCGAGGCCGGCGAGGGCGTCTCCCACGGGGACGTGCTGAAGGTGTTCGCCGCCAATGTGGACCGGCTGCGGTCGGTGCTGACCGACACGGTCGCCGCGCTGCCGAAGGACGCGGACCGCGACTGCGCCTGCGCGCACGCACTGGACGGAATCAAGACGGGGATCGAACTGCCGTAGTCGCTCGGCCCCGGCCCGTGGGGCTGGTGAGGCTCGCCCTCGGCCGTGGGGCCGGTGTGGCTCGCCCCGGCCGTGGGGCCGGTGTGGCACGTGTGGGTGCCGGAGATTTCCACAAGCTGTGCGCTGTCCACAGGGCCCAGCGGGATTTTTCCGGACGGTGGATCGTGAGGGGAGTTCGGCGGGACAACCCGCCGGGCTCCCCTCGTTGTTCTTCCCTCCGACATCCACCAGGGATGTCCGTCACGGCAGGTGGTGCAGCCATGTCCTCC
This sequence comes from Streptomyces sp. NPDC058620, assembly GCF_042717135.1. Classification (NCBI taxonomy): domain Bacteria; kingdom Bacillati; phylum Actinomycetota; class Actinomycetes; order Kitasatosporales; family Streptomycetaceae; genus Streptomyces; species Streptomyces sp. NPDC058620. The sequence continues at coordinate 7,539 of NZ_JBHXQO010000009.1, read as the reverse complement.
TCGTCCACGCCCGACGTACGAACGCCCCCGCTCTCCTCCGCCGACGCACGGACCCGTGCGTGGTCCCACGCACGGCACCCGTGGCTGCCGGTGGTGGCTCCCGCGCCCTGCGGGGTGTCTCCGTTCCCTCCGCTGCGGGTGCGCGGAGGTGGCGCACACCGGCTGCGGCGAGCGTTGCGGAGGCAGCGTCGCGCCATGGCTGCGGGGCTCGCGCTGACCGCTGCCGCGCTGGCCGCTTCGGGGCTGAGCGCTTCGGGGTTGAGTGCTTCGGGGCCGGGTGGTGAGGCGGGTGCGACGGCGGGCGTGCCGGGAACGGCGGAGCGGCAAGCGCGCCTGGTGTCGGCTCCGGTCCGGATCGCCGACGCGGCGACGGTCCGGCTGCTGCGGCCCGGCGACCACGTCGATGTGATCGCCGCCGACGACGCGGACTCCGATGCGCGCGTGGTGGCGAAGGGAGTACGGGTGGCCTCCGTTCCGCGCCCGGCCGGGGACACGGCCTCGGACGGGCTGCCGGGCCAGGGGGGCGGCGCGCTGGTCGTGCTGTCCGTGGAGCGTGACATCGCGACGGCGCTGGCCGGCGCCGGGGCCTCGGGGCAGCTGGCTGTGGCGGTGGCGCATGCGCATTGATGTCCGGCGTCACCCAGGGCCTGGAGGAGTACACCTCCTGCCTGAAGGACCCCTGCACCACGAATCCGAGGGCCCGCGCGACGGAGGGCGTCGAGATCCTGTGGGGGGGCGGTGCTCAGCGCGGCGCTCAGCTTGAAGGAGATCCGGGAAGCGCTTCTGGTGCAGCGCAGGGGTACGGCCGACGGCGGTGCGGCCGGCAGCGGTACGACCGGCAGCACGAGGGCCGACGATCAGCACGGCAGTCGGCGCGGCCCGCCGTAGCGGAGCGGGGAGGGGCGCGGCGGCGGGGCTCAGATGTGGTGAGGCGGCTTCTCGTCGAGGAAGCGCGCCAGATCTGCGGCGCTGCCGCCGCTCGGAGTCCGCTCACCCCACCCTCGGTCCGTGTCGTCCGAGGACTGCCGGTCCAACGGATCGTCGAAGACGAGAGCCGACGTGGGTTCGGGCTCCTGCGGCGGCTGCTCCTGCTGCTGCTGCGGCTTCGAATCTCGCGGTCCGTGGGCGGGGGCGGTGCTCATGTTTCCAGGATACGGCGGTGGTCAACGGTCCTTCGGATCGAGCAGCCACAGGCCGAGAACCGCGAGGAACGAGAGACAGAGAAAGCCGGCGCCCCACCAGGCGGTACCGGTGTTGCCTTCCATCCACTCGTCGACGACGACCGTCAGGCCCCAGAGCTGGCCGATGACCACGCTCATCGCGAGCGTCAGCCTGGCGGTCAGCTTCGCGGAGCGCTCGGGTTCCTGGTCGGTTCCGGCGCCCGGTCCCGGGCCGGTGTGACGGACGCGCGAGTCGCCGTATCCGCTGGTGGGGCGGATCTGCGGATACCGCTCGTGGACGGGCCGGTTCAGCTCGGGGCGGGCACTGCCCGGGTGGAAGTCCGGATACCACAGGCCCTGCGGTGGTCGCGGGCTCTGTGCTGGCTGTGGGCTCTGTGCTGGCTGTGGGCTCTGAGGGTCGGGGGGCTGATGAGGTTCGGTCATGTCCGCCTGCCAGAGGTCTCGGCTTCGGTGGCACCCGTACGGGACGACGCGGCCCGGGGTGGTGACTCGGCGCCGCCCCCGGTGCCCGGGCAGCCGATCCGGGCGGCGAGGCCGGGGTCGTCCTTACCGATCTGCCGGCACAGACCGTCCTCGATGCTCTCCCCGGAGCGGGTCGTGGCGATGGCCCACACGCTTCCGTCGGGCCGCTCGGTGAGCACGACCTTGGGCAGTCCTCGCGGGGGTGGACCTGCGGTGACCTCGCCGGTCCTGGCGTCGAAGATGCCCTCGTGGCAGGGGCAGTACAGCTCACCCTCCGTACCCCGGTCCTTACGCCAGAGCACGGCACAGGCGAGATGGGTACAGATAGCGGAGTAGCCGACGAGGGTGCCGTCGTTGAGCCGTACGGCGACCGCCCTGTCCTCGTCCCCCGGGTAGCGGAAGGCGATGGACTCACCGGGCAGGAGCTCCTGGGTGACCTTCTTGGGCTCCGGCTGCTTGCCGTCCGCCTCGTCCCCGTGGCGGTGCAGGATGCCGCCGGCCACGCCGAGCCCGCCGATCGCGAGGCCGCCTGAGACTGTGGTGACGATCCGGAGATAGTCGCGCCGGGTGGTGAGGGAGTCCGCGGCGATCCTGTCGTGGAGGGCGTCCCTCTCGTCGCCGGTACGCCGGTCGCCGCCGGGCTGCTGGTCGGTGACGCTCATCGGCGGACGTCCTTACCGTTGATCTCGACGACGGGAAGGCCGCCGGGCACGGGCCACTGCACCTTCTCGGCGGGAACGACCATGGCCACCCCGGTCCGGACCTCGGTCTCGCCGAACACGAAGGTGTCGGCGACCTGCACACCGGGGCGCTCGGCCCGGAGCTCGTCGACCGTTCCGTAGAAGAGCGCGCCCGTCGGGCAGACGGTGGCGCACATGGGGGCGAGCCCGTAGGCGGTGCGGTCGTAGCAGAGGTTGCACTTCATCTGGAGCTTCGCCTGGAGGTCGATCTTCGGGACGCCGAAGGGGCAGGCGTTGACGCAGTTGGCGCAGCCGATGCAGCGGGTGGTGTCGGCCTGCTGCACCACCCCGTCCGCGGTGATCAGGATCGCGTCGGCGGGGCAGACCTCGGCACAGGGGGCCACCGGGTCCTCGCAGTGCATACAGACCGTGGGGAGGGAGGCGACCGACTGGCCCTCGTCGGTGTAGTCGAGGTGGATCATCGACTTGCCGCGGTGCGAGTCGCACTCGCGGCAAGCGGAGACACATGCCTGGCAGCCGATGCAGCGCCCGGGGTCGATGAAGATCGTCTTGCCCATCATGCGGGCCTCAGCTCCTCTCCGATGTGCCACGGCCCTGGGGGGTCGTGGGCGGCAACGGATCAGTACGGGAGACCTGCGTCTCCGGATAGGCGACATGCCCGGGGGCGACGGGCGGCGCGGGGACTTCGTCGATCTGCGCGGCGTGCTCGATACGGCAGGCGCACACCTTGTACTCGGGGATCTTGGAGCGGGGGTCCAGCGCGTCGATGGTGAGGGCGTTGGCCGCGGTGGGGACCGGCCAGTGGTACGGGATGAAGACGGTGTCAGGGCGGATCGCCTCGGTGACCAGGGCGGGGAAGACCTCGCTGCCGCGCCGGGTGACCACGCGGACCGGTTCGCCGTTGCGGAAGCCGTGGGACGGGTGGATCTCCGCCCAGGGGCGCGGGGTCTGTTCGACGAGGGCGCCCAGACGGCGGGTCTGGTTGCCGGAGAGGAAGTGGGCGACAGTGCGGCCGGTGGTCAGGGACATGGGGTGTTCGTCGTCGTACGGGTCCATCGGCGGGTGCCACTCGACGACCTGCATATGGATCTTGCCGTCGGGGTGGTAGGTCTTCCCGTCCTCGAAGAGCCGGGGGGTGCCGGGGTGATCGGTGGTGGGGCAGGGCCAGGCGATGCCGCCGGTCTCCTCCAGCCGTTCGTAGGTGATGCCGTAGTAGTCGTTGACCGTGCCTGCGGAGGCGATCCGCAGTTCGTCGAAGAGCTCGCGGGAGTCGGCGAACGCGAACTTGTCGCCCGCGCCGAGGCGCCGGGCGAGCTCGCACATCACCCAGGTGTCGGTCCGCACACCGGGGGGCGGGTCCTGGGCCTTGTTGTGCTTGACCACACGGGCCTCGGCGTTGGCCATCACCCCTTCGTCCTCGGCCCAGGTGGTGACGGGGAAGACGACATGCGCGTTGGCAGCGGTCTCGGAGAGGAAGAAATCGAACTGGGCGTGGAATTCCGTGGCGTCGTACCCCTCCTTGACCACCTTGTAATTGGGGAGGGAGACGAAGGGGTTGTTGCAGATGCCGATCAGTCCGCGGATCTCGCGGCGCTGCATCTGCCAGACCATCTCCATCATCGAGGTGCCGGCCTGCGGGAGTTCGGACTCCTCGATGCCCCAGATCTCACAGATCTGCCGGCGGTGCTCCTCGTTCATGATCGAGCGGCCACCGGGCAGGAGGTCGGACTTCTGGCCGTGCTCCCGGCCGCCCTGTCCGTTGCCCTGGCCGGTGAGGGTGCCGTAGCCGGCGCCCGGCTTGCCGATGTGTCCGGTGGCCGCGCAGAGGTTGATCACGGTGAGGCAGTTCTCGACGCCCTGCGAGTGGTGCTCGATGCCCCGGGCGTGCCAGGCCATGGCCTTGGGGGCGCGCGCGAAGGTGCGGGCGACCTGGACGATCTGTTCGGCGGGGATGCCGCAGATCTCGGCGGCACGGGCGGGCGGGTACTCGGCGGCCTGCGCGCGGACCTCGTCCCAGCCGGTCGTGTGGGCGGCGAGGTACGCCGTGTCGGTGAGGCCCTCCTCGACGACCACATGGAGCACGGAGTTGAAGAAGGCCGAGTCGGTTCCGGGCTTGAGCGCGACGTGGATGTCCGCGGTGCGGGCGATCGCGGTCTCGCGCGGGTCGATGACGATCAGGATGGCACCTCTGTCCCGGGCTCCCCAGACGTACTGGGTCAGCACGGGGAAGCACTCGCCGATGTTGGAGCCCGCGATCAGCAGGCAGTCGGTGAGGAGGATGTCGGAGAAGGGGTTGCCGGCCCGGTCGATGCCGAAGGCGAGCTTGTTGGCGCCCGCGGCACTCACCATGCAGAGGCGCCCGTTGTAGTCGACATGCCGGGTCTTGAGCGCGACCCGGGCGAATTTGCCGACCAGATACGTCTTCTCGGAGAAGAGGCTGGCGCCGCCGAGGAGTCCGAAGGCGTCGTTGCCGTGGGCCAGCTGGATGCGCTTGATCTCGGAGACCGTGAAGTCGAGCGCCTCGTCCCAGGAGACCTCCTGGAAGGCTTCGTCACGGGACCGGCGCATGAGCGGGGCGGTGAGCCGGTCGGGGTGGTTGACCTGCTGGTAGGCGTTGATGCCCTTCGGACACAGGCGCATCCGGTTGATGTCGTGGTTGCGGGGCTCGACGCCGAAGACCTTTCCGCCCCGGTCGACGCGCAGATACATCCCGCACTGGACCCCGCAGAAGCAGCAGTGCGTGGGGACGAGCGTCTCGCCGTTCTGGTCGGCGTGCCACTGGTCGGCAGGGATCCCGCCCGCGTCGCGGAAGCCCCTGGTGCCGGGGGGCGCGAGCGAGGGGTCGAGCGGGACGACCGTACGACGGCCGGCAGCGGGTGTGTCCGCGGTCACTTGAAGCCCTTCTTGACCTGGGAGAGATAGGCGCTGCCGCGCAGCACCCGCTTGCAGCGCGGGCAGTACTCGGCCCACTCGTCGAAGCCGAGACGGAGGTCGCGCATGGTGCCGCGCAGGTTCTCGACGTACGGCGCGGTGTCGATGGGTTCCGCGCAGCGGCGGCAGACGAAGACCTTGTCGTCCTTGCGGCCGGTGTACTTGAACAGCTGCATCCCGACGGCCGCCGGGCGCTGCACGATGTGGAAGAACTTCCCGAACGGGATGTAGATGAGGGTGAAGACCACCGACACCATGTGGAGGATCGCCAGGAACTGGTAGCCGCCGCCGTGCAGGAAGATCGAGGAGAAGGTGAGCAGCAGGCCGGTGACGGAGATGGCGATGAGCGCGATCAGCGGCACCATGTCGTAGGCGAAGCGCTGACCGGTGCCCGCGCCGCGGTCCTTCATCCGGCGCCAGAGGAAGTACGAGGCGCCGGGGATGACGAGCACGGCGGCGATGTCCAGGCCGTGGAACATCAGCCAGCCCAGGATGTTCAGCGCGTCGAAGCCGAGGACCTTGAAGCCCCAGATACGCATCTCGTAGCCGGGGCCCGAGCCGTTGCCCGAGGTGAAGGTGAACCAGCCCCAGGTCAGCGGGAAGGTGATCAGGGAGGCCAGGACGCAGCCCCAGAAGATCAGCTGGTGGGCGGCCCACCGGGCGTGCGACCGGGCGCCGAGGAACTTCTGGAAGCCCAGATAGGTGGCGATCATCTTCGGCAGGGCGGTGGGGGCCTTACGGAAGTTGTCGACGGAGAAGAGGCTGCGCCGGCCCTGTGTGAAGAGGCGCCGGGCGCCGGGCGCGGAGATCCACACCGTGTAGCGGTAGGCGACACCGAAGGCGAGGAAGACGGTGGCCACGGCGTACGGGAGGAGGGCCGAGTCGAAGTTCCGCAGCAAGCGGCTGCCGAGCACGATCCCGATGATCAGCAGAACGGAGACGGCGGCGCCGGCCGCGGTCGCCCGCGCGGTGACGGAACGCGGGCCTCCGGTGGCCTCGGGCTGTTCCGGGCCGGGGGTGGACAGCGGGGCGTCGGCCACGCCTGGAGACCCGGTACGGGCACCGGAGGCGGGTGGCTCCGCGGAAGCTTCTGATGGCTCGGTCACCCGGCCACCGTATGACCGCTGGAGGCGATCGGCCCTGTTTTGTGTGGTTATGGAGTGAGCGCGTCGTGCGGGCACCGGGCGGCGTCCACCCCCTCACGAGCGCCACGGGCAGGCACTCAGGACGGTCCGACTCGCCCTCGACGCAAGGAAGTTCACCCGAAGTACCCGAAAAGTCCCGGGAACTTTCCGCGAGTGCCCTACGTTTTTCCGATCCCCGGTCACGATGTCAGACCCAGGGACTACGTTAAGCACGCACCAAGTCACACGCGGCGACGGCCTGGAGACAGCACCTTGAGCGATCCGTACGAGACAACCGAGCAGCACCTCGAGCGACTCCTGCGACGGGCCCTCAACTCTTTCGACCTGCCCGACAGCACGGTCGATCGGCTCGGATGCGCGCTCGCGCACAGCAGTTCCCTGCATTCCTCCCACCACAGCTCGGTCCTGCACCGCGAGACCTACCGGCACACCTATCTGCTTCCCGACGGCTCCGCGCTCACCCTCTGGGAGCTCGTGCACAGCGGCGGCCGCGACATCACGGCCCCCCGCCGCCACGAGCTCTACGACGACGAGGGCGACGCGCACGTCGCGGCGGTGCGGCTGGCCGGCAGCTTCTCCGACGCGCCGGCCTTCGGCGACGAGAGCCCGCACGGCGACCTGGAGATCCTCACGGTCCTGATGTCCGCTCCCCCGGTCCCGCTGCCCCGGATGTACGCCCCGGACAACTCCGCGGACCACGCGCGCCGGGTCCTGCGCCGCGCGGAGAACAGCGACCGGCCGGGCGAGGAGACCGCTCGTCTGCTGCGGGCCGCCTTCGCCCACCACATCACCCAGATCTTCGGCCGCCAGTGCCGCGTCGACGGGCGGGACGCCGGTTTCACGCTCTACGAGCACGCGTTCCTGCTCCTGGACGGCAGCGAGACCTGCCTCTGGGTGGTCGAGCACACGGCCACACCCGATGGCCGTCACATGTGCGAGGTGTACGGGGACGAGCACGCCGCGCGCCAGGCCATGGAGAGCCGCACGCGCATCTGCTGACGCGCGCTGTGACGCAGGACGGTGTGACGCAGGACGGCCCGTGAGGGGGCCGCGGGTGGGGCGGCCGGGGCGGCCGGGGGGGTGGGGTGGCGGTGAGGGTGTGGGGGGGGGCGGCCGGGG
>NZ_JBHXQO010000008.1:55567-220324 GCF_042717135.1 Streptomyces sp. NPDC058620 | reverse complement strand
CATAAAACCACAAAAAATCTCGCCGCCCGCTCATTTTTTTTAAACCACACCCCCCCCCGCTGACCCCCCCGCCACGCCCCCGCGCGCCGGGGCCCCCCCTGGGGGGGGCGCGGGCCCCGCGGCCGTTCTAGCGTGTGCGCATGATCGAGCTGGAGGGCCTCACCAAGCGATTCGGCGACAAGGTCGCAGTCGACCACCTGTCGTGCCAGGTCAGACCCGGAATGGTGACGGGTTTCCTCGGTCCCAACGGGGCGGGCAAGTCGACCACGATGCGCATGATGCTCGATCTCGACAACCCCACCAGCGGCACGGTCCGCATCGACGGCAAGCACTACCGCGAGCTCGACGAACCCCTCAAGTACATCGGTGCGCTGCTCGACGCCAAGTCGATGCACGGGGGCCGCAGCGCGTACAACAATCTGCTCTGTCTCGCCCAGAGCAACCGCATCCCCACGAGCCGGGTCGCGGAGGTCCTCGACATGGTCGGGCTCAGCGCGGTGGCGCGGAAGAAATCGAAGGGTTTCTCGCTCGGCATGGGCCAGCGTCTGGGAATCGCTTCGGCGCTTCTCGGCAACCCCGAGATCCTGATGTTCGACGAACCCGTCAATGGTCTGGACCCCGAGGGAATTCACTGGATCAGAAATCTGATGAAGGCCCTCGCGGCAGAGGGCCGGACGATCTTCGTCTCGTCCCACCTGATGAGCGAAATGGCACTGACCGCAGATCACTTGATCGTCATCGGCCAGGGCAGGCTGCTCGCCGACACCTCGATGGCCGATTTCATTCACGACAACTCCCGCAGTTATGTACGGCTGCGTTCGCCGCAGCAGGAGCGACTGCGCGATGTGCTGCACGGGGAGAGCATCGTCGCCACCGAGTCGGGCAACGGCACCCTGGAGATCGACGGCGCCACCACGGAGGCGATCGGCGAGCTCGCCGCCCGGCACCAGATCGTGCTGCACGAACTCAGTTCCCAGCGGGCCTCGCTGGAAGAGGCGTTCATGCAGATGACCGCCGGTTCCGTGGAGTATCACGCGCATTCGGAACGCGACGGCGCACCACCGCCTCCCGCGGGTCCGCAGTGGGGCGGCGAGTGGAACCGGTCCGCGGGCGGCGTTTCCGATCACGGCAAGGGAGCATGACCACGATGGCATCGGTACCCGCGGTCCTGACCTCGGAGTGGACCAAGATCCGTACGGTCTCCTCGACCACCTGGACGCTCATCTCCGCGTTCGCCGTCACCGTCGCCATGGGCGCGGCGCTCTGCGCGTTGCTGAACTCCCAGTTCGACGATCTCTCGGACGCCGAGCGTGCCACCTTCGACCCGACCTTCGTCAGCTTCTCCGGGATGATTCTCGGTCAGCTCGCGATGGTGGTCTTCGGCGTGCTGGTGGTCGGTACGGAGTACAGCTCCGGCATGATCCGTACGTCGCTGGCGGCCGTGCCCCAGCGCGCGACGTTCCTCTTCAGCAAGATCGCGGTGGCGGGCGTCCTCGCCCTGGCGGTCGGCCTCGCGACCAGCTTCATCACCTTCTTCCTCGGCCAGGCACTGCTCGGCGACCACCGCACGGACCTCGGCGCGGACAACGTCCTGCGCGCGGTGTTCGGCGGTGGCATCTACATGGGTCTGATCGCGATCTTCTCGATGGGCGTGGCCACGATGCTGCGCAGCTCGATGCTCTCGCTCGGCATCCTGATGCCCTTCTTCTTCCTCGTCTCGCAGATCCTGTCGGCGGTCCCGGGCGCCAAGAACGTGGCCCGTTACTTCCCCGACCAGGCCGGATCGAAGATCATGCAGGTGGTTCCCGACGCCATGAACAGCGACCCCGCGCCGTACGGACCATGGGGAGGACTCGGCATCCTGCTGGTCTGGGTGGTGGCCGCGCTGGTCGGTGGATACGTCGTGCTGAAGAAGCGGGACGCGTAACAACTTGGCTGGAACCGGCAAGGCGTGGTTATCCTCCTAACTCTTACGGGGGCGTGCGGCCGGGTGGCCTGTGCCCCGACGACAGATAAGTCGATGGGGCTGGAGAATGATCGAGGCAGTCGGCCTGACCAAGCGCTACGGCGCCAAGACGGCCGTGCACAACCTTTCCTTCCAGGTGCGGCCGGGAGCCGTCACCGGGTTCCTCGGTCCCAACGGGTCCGGTAAATCCACCACCATGCGCATGATGCTCGGTCTGGACACTCCGACCGCGGGCCATGTGACGATCGGCGGCCATGCCTTCCGCAGCCTGCCGAACGCACCGCGCCAGGTGGGCGCGCTGCTCGACGCCAAGGCCGTGCACGGCGGCCGCAGCGCCAGGAACCACCTCCTCTCGCTGGCTCAGCTGTCCGGTATCCCCGCAGCCCGCGTCGACGAGGTCCTCGGCGTCGTGGGTCTCCAGGACGTGGCACGCAAGCGGTCCAAGGGCTTCTCGCTCGGCATGGGACAGCGGCTCGGCATCGCGGCGGCCATGCTCGGCGATCCGCAGGTGCTCCTCTTCGACGAGCCGGTCAACGGTCTCGACCCCGAGGGCATCCTCTGGGTGCGCAACCTCATGAAGATGCTGGCCTCGGAGGGGCGTACGGTCTTCGTCTCCAGCCACCTGATGAGCGAGATGGCGCTGACCGCCGATCACCTCATCGTGATCGGCCGCGGCCAGCTGCTCGCCGACATGAGCGTCACGGACTTCATCTCCGCCAACTCGGCCGACTTCGCCCGCGTCCGGGTCCCTTCGGACCTTCCGGAGCAGCGCGAGAAGCTCATGGCCTCGCTCACCGAGGCGGGCGGCCAGGTCATGTCGGAGCCGGACGGGGCCCTGCGGGTCACCGGTCTCCAGCTGCCCCGGATCAGCGATCTGGCGCACGGCGCCGACGTGCGGCTGTGGGAGCTCTCGCCGCACCAGGCGTCGCTGGAGGAGGCGTACATGCGGATGACGCAGGGCGCCGTGGACTACCGCTCGACCGTGGACGCCAAGGCCGCGCTCCAGCAGCAGGCTCCGACGGGCTACGGACAGCAGCCCGGCTACGCGCAGCCGCAGCCGCAGCCCGAGATGGCGCAGCAGGGCTGGTACGCCCCGCCGCCGCCCGGACAGAACCCGTACGCGGCCGCTCCGGCGCCCGCCGCGCCTCCGGCCCAGGCCCCCGCACCGGCCGCGCCCGCCGCCGCCCCCGCAGAACCGACCAAGCGCGAGACCAGCGAGGACTCCCGATGACGACGCCGGCGCCCCAGGCCCCGTACCAGCCCCCGCAGCAGGCCCCGGCGCCGCAGAACTGGCAGGGCGCTCACGGGGGCCTCTACAACTCGCCTATCCCGGTGCGCCGCGCGAGCCTCGGCGACGCGATCGCCTCCGAGTGGACGAAGATCCGCTCCGTACGGTCCACGATGTGGACGCTCGGCGTGATGATCGTGCTGCTGCTCGGCATCGGGCTGCTGTCCGCGATCGCCGTCAGCGCGTCGGACGCCGATCTCGGGAACACGCCGGTGCTCAGCCTCGGCTTCTTCGGGGTGCTCCTCGGCTCGATCTGCGTGATCACGCTCGGCGTGCTGACCATCGCGTCGGAGTACGGCACCGGCATGATCCGTACGACGCTGACCGCCTGCCCCAGCCGTTCCCGGGTGCTGACCGCGAAGGCGATCGTCTTCTTCCTGCTGTCCTTCGTGATCACCACGGTGACGACCGCGGTCGTCGGCGTCCTCCAGACGGCCATGCTGGACGGCGTGGAGCCCACGGGCGACGACTGGCTGCGCTCCACGGTGGGGGTCGGCCTCTACGTCGCGACACTCGGACTGCTCTCGCTCGCGCTCGGCGCGCTGATCCGGCACTCGGCCGGCGCGATCACCATCATGATCGCCGTGGTGCTTCTGCCGCTGGTGCTGGCGATGTTCATGTTCTCGGAGACGCTGGCCGACCTGCAGAGGGCGCTCTTCGAGTACTCGATCCCCAACCAGCTCGGCGCCTTCTACGACGCCTCGGTCACCACCTCGGGGCCGTCCGGCTGGGAGCCGCTGTGGATCATCCTCGGCGTGACCACCGTGACCATGGCCGCCGCCTACTTCACGCTGGACCGCCGCGACGTGTGATGTCCGGTGTCCTGCCCGTCGTTCAGTAGCGCGGAGCGTTCCTGGACCGCTGTACCCGTGTGGTGCGGCGGTCCCTCGCGTTCCAGCAAGCCTTGTGCCAGTGCCTGCGGTCGTCGATGCCGCCGAACTCGGGCCAGGCGACGAGATGCGGGACGCCGGACGGGATCTCCTGGTCGCAGCCGGGGCAGCGGTACCGTTTCCCCGCCGCGCTCGCTCCGCTCACCGGGCGCACCGACCACTCCTCGCCCTGCCAGCTCTCGGTGGCGCCACCTCCGCCGTACCGCTCCCCCTCAGCGAATGGCCTGCTGGTGGGGCTCTCCCCGCCTCGGGGGCGGTTGCGGCGCGGGGACACGTGACACCTCATGGGGGCAGAACGGGCGGCTTACCGTCCAGCGTAGGCCCATCGGGCCCGCCGACCGGCCCGTACGGCAGGAGACCGCGGCCCGCACCGGGAGGGAGTTACCGGAAAATCGCAACAACTTCTGCGTGGACCGTGCCTTTGGCACGTGTCAGACGTTGTTGCCTACGGGGGAGAACCGCGTCGGCCGCAAGGAGGTAACAGGCGATGCGCGTCGGAACGTTCGTACTGGCAGCCCAGTTTCCGGGCCAGGGGCAGGGTGAGGCACTGCACCGTGCCATCCGCTCCACGGAGGTCGCGGAGGAATCCGGACTCGACTCGGTCTGGCTGGCGGAACACCACTTCGTGCCGTACGGGGTATGCCCCTCCGCCGTCACACTGGCCGCGCTGCTGCTCGGCCGCACCCGCAGAATCCGGGTCGGCACGGCGGTGAGCGTGCTGCCGACCCAGCACCCCGTCGCCCTCGGCGAGCAGGCCGCGCTGCTGCACATCACCAGCGGAGGCCGGTTCTCCCTCGGGGTGGGGCGGGGCGGCCCCTGGGTGGACCTGGAGGTGTTCGGCGGGGGCCTCGCGGCGTACGAGCGGGACTTCCCCGAATCGCTGGAGCTGCTGCTCGACTGGCTGCGCAAGCCCCGGGTGGCAGGCACCGGGGAGCGGTTCGGCTTCCGCGAGGTGGCGGTCGTGCCGCGCTCCGACGAGCTCCTCACCGAGGGCCCGGCAGGCCCCGGGGGGCCGGAGGTGATCGTGGCGTGCACCTCGCCGAAGAGTGTCCGGCTCGCCGCAGCGAAGGCGCTGCCGATGCTTCTGGGCATGCACTGCGGGGACGAGGAGAAGGCCGAGATGGTGGCTCTGTGGCGTACGGCCGCCCGGGAGGCCGGTCATTCGCCCGACGTCGTGAACAGCGTCGGACATGTGTCCGCAGGGGTGGCCCAGATCGCGGACAGGCCGGCCGACGCCATGGAGACGCTCGTGAAGGCGATGCCGGGCTGGCTCAAACAGGGGCTGGACGCCCATGTGACGGTCGACGGCAGACACCGGGTGATGCGCGACCCCGTCGCCTATACGGAACTGCTGTGCGGCATGCATCCGGTGGGCCCGCCCCGCCTCGCGGCCGACCGCCTCGCGGCGACCGCGGAGCGGACCGGCATCACCCGCTTCGCGCTCCTGGTCGAGGGCTCGGGCGACCTCGCCGCGACCGAGGAGAACGTGCAACGGCTGGGCACCGAGGTACTGCCGCTGCTGACGTGATGCGTTCATTCCGGTGGTCCCGGTGGTCCAGGTAGTTCTGGTGGTGCTCATGGTGCCGGTGTGCTGGTGGTACGGGAGCTGCCGCCCCGGAGCCTGTCGCACCTCCCGCGGCCCGGAGCGGCAGCAGAAGCGTTCAGCAGTCCCGTAGTTCCGGCGACTGGTTGAGCAACTGGCCCCTCACCGAGGTGAAACGGGCCAGACGCTCGTCGACCGAAGCGTCCAGGGGGAACACCGCCAGGCGGTGGCAGTTCTGGAAGGCCAGACGCACTCCGAAGTGCCGCTGAAGTGCGCCACGTATCGCATCACTCGCGAGTGCACGCAGCAGCTGACCACGTGCCTGCTCGTCCGGCGGCGGCGTCTGGTTGTCGGCGAACTCTCCGCCGTCGACCTTCAGCTGGGCCACCAGAGAGCTGACCATCTCCCATGCGTAGGGCAGGGAGGTCCGGACGCAGTCGACGAAGTCGGCTTCGTCGACCTCGCCTCGCTCGGCCTGTTCCAACAGCGCCGGTGAGACGTCGAGCGACATGGGTTCTCCTCTCGCGACCCCGACGGTTGGCCGGGGCCTTACGGGCAGGGAAGGAGGACGGCGACGCAGCGTACACAGACGGCGACCTCCTGCTTACACGGTAAGCGCGCAGTCCGGGCCGCACCAGGAGATTGGGAACACAACCGGCCAATAACGAAGGCTCCTAAAGAGGGGCAAGACCGATGGGGCGGGTCGTGCGCATGGGGCGGACAGCCGGGGGAATCGCGTGGAGCACCCGTCGTCGAGTAGCGTTGCCGACCATGCGTCTCGTCATCGCCCGTTGCTCCGTCGACTACGCGGGCCGGCTCACCGCCCACCTGCCCTCCGCCCCCCGTCTGATCCTGGTGAAGGCGGACGGCAGTGTGTCGATCCACGCCGACGACCGGGCGTACAAACCGCTCAACTGGATGTCCCCGCCGTGCTCCCTGAAGGAGGGCGCCGACGGTGACGAAGGCATCTGGACGGTGGTGAACAAAGCGGGCGAGAAACTGATCATCACGATGGAGGAAATCCTCCACGACTCCTCGCACGAACTGGGCGTCGACCCCGGCCTGATCAAGGACGGCGTGGAAGCGCACCTCCAGGAGCTCCTGGCCGACCGGATCGAGATCCTCGGCGAGGGCCACACGCTGATCCGCCGCGAGTACCCCACCGCCATCGGCCCCGTGGACATCCTGTGCCGCGACGCGGACGGCGGGACGGTGGCCGTGGAGCTGAAGCGCCGCGGCGACATCGACGGTGTGGAGCAGCTGACCCGCTATCTGGAGCTGCTCAACCGCGATCCCCATCTCGCCCCGGTGAAGGGCATCTTCGCGGCCCAGGAGATCAAGCCGCAGGCGCGGGTCCTGGCGACGGACCGCGGCATCGGCTGCGTGGTCCTGGACTACAACGCGATGCGGGGCATCGAGGACGACAAGCTGCGCCTGTTCTGACCGACGGTTCCTGCGTCCTCAATCGCCGGACGGGCTTGATTTTGCGCCCGTCCGGCGATCTGACGACGAGGTTCAGGCAGCCCCGTCTTCGGCAGTCGTGTCCAGCGTCGGCCCACTCGCCGAGTCGGAGTTGGACGGCTGTGTCTGCGTCTCCGTATCCGTCGGGGTCGGAGTCGGTGATTCCGAAGCCGTTTCGGACGGAGTCGGGGACGACGGCGAGGGGCTGCTCGGAGACTCGGTCGGTGACTTAGTAGGCGACTTCGTCGCTGACTTGGTCGGCCCGCTCGGCGTACTCGGCTCCCCGCTCGCCGGGTCGTCCGTAGTCGGGGTCGAGCCCGGGTCCGGTTCGCCCGCGGACGGGGTGGCGTCAGCGGACGGAGTGGCCTGGCCGGACGGGCCCGGTGACCCGGTGCCCTCGGCGGGCTTACCGCTCTTGGCGGGCGCGCCGTCCGTCGGCTCCTCCGCCGGAAAGCCGTTCTCGCCGTCGTCCTCGTCGGCGGACTGCTCGGTCGTCACGTTCCGGCTGTCCGGCTCCTCGCCGCCCGAGGTCGTCCCGAGCGCGACGACCGTGCCGAGCACCGCGACCAGCAGTGCTCCCGCACCGGCCCCGACAAGATTGCGCCGGGCGCCACGAAGGAACGCGGGCCCCCGGCGCACCGGGGTGTCCTCGCGGGAGACGACCGCGGTCGTCTCGGCGGACACGGGCTGCCGGGGAAAGAGCGGCAGTGCCGCGGGGATGCCGGCGGGCGGCGAAGCCGCCTCCTCGTACCGCGCGGCCGCGAGCTCCTCGCCCGCCGGGGCACGGCCACCGGGCAGCGGTCCGCCGGAGCGGTCCGCGACGAGGGCGAGCGCCCTGCGCCCTGCCACCGCTCCGGACTTGTCGGCGAGCGCGCCGCGCATGCCGATCGAGGCTTCCAGTTCGGCCCTGGCCCGTTCGAGATGGCCGGTACAGAGCGCGAGTACGCCCAACTCGTGGTGGAAGTAGGCTTCCTCGGCCACCTCACCGGCGATCCTGGCGCCCTCCTGGCCCATCCTGAGGGCCTTCTCCCAGGCTCCCCACTGCATTCCGGCGGCGAAGGCCGGAGAGGCGCTGCGGGCCAGCAGCACGGCGACGCTGGCCTGTCCGGCACGGTCACCGGGCACCAGCTGTGCCAGCGCGGCGAGCATGGCATCGGCCTCGGCGACCACCCGCTCGGACGTGACCGAAGGATGTCCCGCCCACCAGGCGTAGTGCTGGGCGGCGGTCCTGGCGCGGTCGGCGACGCCCTCGCCGTACCCGCCGGCCTCCAGCTGGGCGACGACGCCGGCCGCGAGCCGGTAGCGGGGGCCGGCCGGGGAGAGCAGACCGCATCCGGCGAGCTCGCCGAGGGCGGCGTCCGCGTGGGTGTCCCCCACGAGCGCCGGCAGATGCGCCTGGTGCGGCACCTCACCGCCGAGCGCGACGGCGAAGCGCAGGGTTTCGCGCGCGGCCTCGCTCAGCCGGGAGGCGAGCAGCACCGCGGGGGCCGCGCCCTCTCCCAGGCTGGGCAGCGGCGGCGCGGGCACGTCCTCGGGCGCGGGGGGCGCCGCGGAGCCGTACGCGTCGAAGGCTTCGGGATCGCGCTGGAGGTCCCGGTGGCGCAGCAGCGCGCCTGCCTGAACGAAGCGCAGGGGCAGCCCCTCGGACTCGAACCAGAGGTCGCCCGCCCAGTTCGCCTCGTCCTCGGTGAGCGATCGTTCGACGACCTTCTCCAGCAGATCGATCGAGGCGCTGCGGCCGAGCCCGGTGAGGAAGAGCTCTTCCAGGTGCGAGTCGGGGCCGGGCGCGGCGACATCGGGTGTCGTGGCCAGGACGAACGCGCACTCGGGCGTGGCGTCGAGCAGTTCGTCGAGCCCGGTGCCGCCGAACTCCAGGTCGTCGAGGACGACGACGGCGCCGATGCCCCGGATCAGTCCGAGGAGTTCTTCGCGGCCTGGGCGGTGCGAGGGCGCGCGGTGGACGGCCTCGAAGAGTGCGTACTGGAGGTCCGTGGCGGTGCGCTTGTGGCCGCTGAGCCGTACGACACCGTCGGGCGCCAGGTCGGCGCAGTCGGCGGCGACGGCGTTCAGCAGGGCGGTGCGACCCGATCCGGCGGGGCCGGTCACCCGTACCGACCGTCCGCGCGCCAGCAGCCGTACCAGTCGCTCGCGGAGCTCCTGGCGTTCCAGGAGCGGGAGTTGCGGGCCGGGCGGTCCCGGCGGTACGGACGGAGCGGCGGCGCGTTCGCGGTCCGCGCGCTCGGTGGCGGTGTGCCGTACGGGTGCCTCGGGCTGCCGGCCCGGCGGGCAGGGTTCGACCTCGCTGCCGTCGACGGGATTGACCGTGAGGAGCAGGTCGCCCGCTATGAGCTGGACCGTGCGGGCCTGCTGCGGTTTCTGGAGCCCGAAGTCGGGTGTCAGCGGTTCACGGGACTGCCGTTGCGGCATGCCGTCCTCTTCGAAGCCGTCGTGGTCCCGGCCGTTCTCCTCGGGTCCCCGGTTGTTCGGGTCCATTGCAAAGTCCCCCAGATGCGTCGCGTGTCCCTCCCGGCCTCGCACGCCTCGCTGTCGCTTCTGGTCCGGTGTCCGCCCATGGGTCCGTCAGTCGGCAGACGGCCGAACCCTAAACCTTCGCACAGTATCTACGAACGGGCGGGGTGCCGCGCCGCCCGGGACATCACGGTCTCGTGAGGATTGTGCGTGCGACTCCGTCGGGTCCTGCCGGAGGAGAACTCAGACGCGCGGCAGTGACTCCGCCGCGATTCCGCCCTCGATGGCCAGGATGCGGTGCAGCCTGGTCGCGACGAGCAGGCGCTGCATCTGCGGCGGTACGCCGCGGAGCACGAGCCGGCGGCCGGCCCGGCCGGCCCGTCGGTGTGCGCCCATGATGACGCCGAGTCCGGTGGCGTCCCAGGAATCGAGCTCGGTCAGGTTCAGCACGAGATCGCCGACGCCGTCGTCGACGGCCGAGTGCAGGACCGTACGGGCGTCCGCCGCGCTTCGGACGTCGAGGCGGCCCCCGACGACCAGCTCGGCGTGGTCGCCCCTGATGTGCATATGCGCTCCCCGGGAATGCTCCGTAGCAAGGTCCGTCTGTCTTTTCTGTCTCTGCCACAACTGACTGCCGCAACGACAAGGAGGTTGCCGTCTGTAAGCGAACCGATACCGAATTCACTCCGTGGAGTGACGTCGGCCCGCTCGATGCTGACTGATCCCGGTGAACCGGACTCCTCCGGTTGACCGGGGCCCCGGGCCCGATCGACGGCAGATCGGGCGGCCCGGGACATGATCGATTCTCAGTAGGTGTAGAAGCCCTGCCCGCTCTTGCGGCCGATGTCACCTGCATCGACCATCCGGCGCATCAGCTCCGGAGCCGCGAACTTCTCGTCCTGCGACTCCGTGTAGATGTTGCCGGTGGCGTGCAGCAGGATGTCGACGCCGGTCAGGTCGGCTGTGGCGAGGGGGCCCATGGCGTGACCGAAGCCCAGCTTGCAGGCGGTGTCGATGTCCTCGGCCGAGGCGACGCCCGACTCGTACAGCTTGGCGGCCTCGACGACCAGCGCCGAGATGAGGCGCGTGGTGACGAAACCCGCGACGTCGCGGTTGACGACGATGCAGGTCTTGCCGACCGACTCGGCGAACTCCCGTGCGGTGGCGAGGGCTTCGTCGCTCGTCTTGTAGCCGCGTACCAGCTCGCAGAGCTGCATCATCGGGACCGGCGAGAAGAAGTGCACGCCGACGACCCGCTCGGGGCGCTCCGTCACGGCGGCGATCTTGGTGATCGGGATGGCGGAGGTGTTGGAGGCGAGCACGGCGTCCTCGCGCACGATCTTGTCGAGCGCGCGGAAGATCTCGTGCTTGACCTCCAGCTTCTCGAAGACGGCCTCGACGACGACATCCGCGTCGGCGACGCCGTCGAGGTCCGTGGTCGTCGTGATGCGGGCGAGCGCGGCCTCGGCGTCGGCCGCCTCCAGCTTGCCCTTGGAGACGAACCGGTCGTACGACGCCTTGATGCCGTCCAGGCCGCGGGCCAGTGCCGCGTCGGTGACGTCGCGCAGGACGACGTCCCAGCCCGCCTGGGCGGAGACCTGCGCGATCCCGGACCCCATGAGTCCGGCCCCGATGACGGCGAGCTTCCTGGCCACGTTTGCACCCCTTTGGATAACGGTTGTTCACACGCTCTCCGGCGGAGATTAGTACCCGTGAGGGGCCCTGGGGAGACGAAGAGATGCGCGTCACGTCTCAAATGACGGACATCACACTGGTACGCCTCATTCGGTGGCGCCCGACGTGCAGTTGGCCACCTGCGTCCCCACGGGGGCGGGTACGTATCTAGGCTGGCCCCATGGTCAATCTGACGCGCATCTACACCCGCACCGGCGACAAGGGCACCACGGCACTCGGTGACATGAGCCGGACCGCCAAGACCGATCTGCGGATCGCGGCGTACGCCGACGCGAACGAGGCCAACGCCGTCATCGGTACGGCCGTCGCGCTCGGACAGCTGCCCGAGGACGTGGTGAAGGTCCTCGTCCGTGTCCAGAACGACCTCTTCGACGTCGGCGCGGACCTGTCGACGCCGGTCGTCGAGGACCCGAAGTATCCGCCGCTGCGGGTCGAGCAGTCCTACATCGACAAGCTGGAGGCGGACTGCGACAGCTTCCTGGAGGAGCTGGAGAAGCTGCGCAGCTTCATCCTGCCGGGCGGTACGCCGGGGGCGGCGCTCCTGCACCAGGCGTGCACCGTCGTCCGGCGGGCCGAGCGGTCCACCTGGGCGGCGATCGAGGTGCACGGGGACGTGATGAACGCCCTGACCGCGACGTACCTCAACCGGCTGTCCGACCTCCTGTTCATCCTCGCGCGGACGGCTAACAAGGAGGTCGGGGACGTGCTGTGGGTGCCGGGCGGCGACCGCTGAGCACGGCCGGCCGGGCTTGAGGATCAGACCCCCTTGGGTGCCTGCTTCGGGAACAGGGTGTAGCTCCCGGCGACGATCAGGTTGATCCCGATCACCCACACCATCTTCTGCTGCCACATCTCCAGCGATCCGATGTCCCCGTCGTCCCCGACGTACCAGATCGCGGCCTGGAGCAGTGCCATGGCGGTCACCGCGGCGGTGGTCCAGCGGGCCGCCGTGCGCCACTCGTGGGCGGCCCGCGCCATGCCGTACTTCGGCGGCTTCACCGGCGGCGGACCGCCCGCGAAACGGTGGGCGAACCGGGCGTCCGCCCACTTGATCGCCGAGTGGCCCAGTCCCACGGTGAACCCGATGTAGACCGCGGCCAGCCCGTGCTTCCAGTCGGGTTCGGCGCCGTTCTTGAGGTCGATGGCCGTGACGACCAGCAGCACGACCTCCAGCAGCGGTTCGCACAGCAGCACCGCGGCGCCGAGCCGGGGCTTCTTCGCCAGGTAACGCAGCGCGAGTCCCGCGGCCAGCAGCACCCAGAAGCCGACTTCGCAGAGCACGATCAGAATGACGATCACGGTTCTTCTCCTCCCGGTCCCCTCCAGACTCGCGGGTGAGAGGCGCCGGGTCGTCGTCGCCAGTGACGAAGCCCGACTGCATCCTTCGATGTACCCACGGCTCCCCCGCCGCGCGGAGGTCCGCCGCGCGGCGGCCGTGTTGGATGGGAGGGTGCTCACTGTCTCCCGCCCCCACCGCCACGACGTACTGATCGCGGCCGTCGGGCTGTCCGGCGGTCTGGCCCTCTGGCTGATCGGTCTGCACATGCAGGGCCCGCGGCCGTTCGACGAGCCCTGGATGGCGCTGGTGCCCCTCGCCGTGATGGCCGGGCTCGAACTGCTGCGCAGAAGCGCCCCGCTGACGGCTCTGCTCGTCGCCGTACCGGCCCTGGTCGCCGACCAGTTCACGGTCGGGAGTCTGGCCACCGTGCTGATGTTCACGGACGTCGTGTACGCGGCCGTGGTGTACGGGTCCCCGGCCGTGGCCCGTCGTATCCCGGTGACCTCGTTCCTGGTCACGGTCGGGGTGACGATCGGCTTCCTGGCCTGGTTCCGTACGGCGGAGGCGCTGTTGATCGGCGTGGTCACCGGCCTCGTGTCCTTCGCGCCCGCCATCACCGGCGTCAGTGTGCGCAACCACCGCGACGCGGCGGAGACCGCCCGGCTGCGGGCCGACCAGACCGCGCTGCTCGCCGAGATGGACCGCGCCCAGGCGGTGACCGCCGAGCGGGCGCGGATGGCGCGCGAGCTGCACGACATGGTGGCCAACCACCTCTCCGCGATCGCCATCCACTCCACCGCGGCGCTCTCCATCGACGACCCGGGCACCTCCCGCGAGGCGCTCGGGGTGATCCGTGAGAACAGCGTCGAGGGGCTGGCCGAGATGCGACGGCTCATCGGGCTGCTCCGGCACAGCGGGACGGAGGACGGACCGAGCGCGGCACCGACCCTCGCCTCGCTGGACGTCCTCGTCGAGCAGGCCCGTACCAACGGTGCGACGAGCGGCCTGACCTGCACGCTGGAGGACGCGCGCGGAAAACCGGAACGGCTGCCCGCGCCGGTCGAGCTGGCCGCGTACCGCATCGTCCAGGAGTCCCTGACGAACGCGCTGAAGCACGCCGCTCCCGGTCCGGTGGTGGTGCGGCTCGCGCGCGAGGACGACGTGCTGTCGGTGGACGTCACCAGCGAGTTCGGGAGCCGGCCGGGGCCGCGTGCGCCCGGTTCGGGAGCGGGCCTGGTGGGCATGCGGGAGCGGGTCGCCCTGCTCGGCGGCACGATCGCGGCGGGCCCGGAGCCCGCGGCGGACGGCCGGAAGACCTGGCGGGTACGGGCCGAACTGCCCGTCGGCGAAAGGACGATGAGGTAATGACGATCCGGGTACTGGTCGCGGAGGACCAGTCGGCCGTACGCGCGGGGCTGGTGCTGATCCTGGGCAGCGCGCCGGACATCGAGGTCGTCGGGGAGGCGGGCGACGGCGAGGCGGCCGTGCGGCTGGCCAGGGAACTGCGCCCGGACGTCGTGCTGATGGATGTGCAGATGCCCCGGCTCGACGGGGTGTCGGCGACCCGGGAGGTGGTGGCGGAGAAGCTCGCGGACGTACTGGTCCTGACGACGTTCGATCTGGACGAGTACGTCTTCGGGGCACTTCGGGCCGGGGCGGCGGGCTTCCTGCTGAAGAACACCGACGCGCACGATCTGCTCCAGGCGGTCCGTACGGTGGCGCGCGGCGAGGGACTGATCGCCCCGGCGGTGACGCGCCGGCTGATCGCGGAGTTCGCCGGGGCCACCCCCGTACGCCGGGCGGACACCCCCGCTCCCCCGGGCCTGGAATCGCTCACTCGGCGGGAACGCGAGGTGCTCGGATGCCTGGGCGGGGGGCTGTCGAACGCGGAGATCGCGGTGCGGCTGTCGATGGCGGAAGCGACGGTGAAGACGCACGTCAGCAGGCTTCTGGGGAAGCTGGAGCTGCGGAGCCGGGCCCAAGCGGCGGTGATCGCTCAGGAGTTGGGCCTGTGAGGTTTGGTCCGGATCTTTGGTCTGGACCTCTTGACGATTGGTCCAGACCTTCCTAATCTCACCGAACACACTGCGGTGAGTACGCCATGACAAGGCGCACTCCGGGCGGCGCAGGGCTTGCAGTCCACGGACCACCCCCGTTAGTCGTACCTCACCCGAGGAGCACCGTTGAGCACTGAGACCCCCCCACGCCGGGCCGGATTCAGACAGAGACTCAGTACCGGCACCACCCTCCGTTCCAAGGCCGTAGCGGGCGTCACCGCTCTGCTTCTGCCGCTCGCGGCGATGGTGGGCCTGGCCAGCCCCGCCGAGGCCGCCACATCGGCGACCGCCACCTACGTCAAGAAGTCCGACTGGGGCACCGGCTTCGAAGGCCAGTGGACGGTGAAGAACACCGGCACCACCGCGCTCTCCTCCTGGACGATCGAGTGGGACTTCCCCTCCGGCACCGCGGTCGGCTCCGCCTGGGACGCCACCGTCACCGGTTCCGGCAACCACTGGACCGCCAAGAACCTCAGCTGGAACGGCTCCGTCGCCCCCGGCGCCAGCATCAGCTTCGGCTTCAACGGAACAGGCTCCGGCTCCCCCAGCGGCTGCAAGCTGAACGGCGCCTCCTGTGACGGCGGCAGCGTCCCCGGCGACAACGCCCCCTCCGCGCCGGGCACCCCCACCGCGAGCCTGATCACCGACACCTCGGCGAAGCTCACCTGGACCGCGGCGACCGACGACAAGGGCATCAAGAACTACGACGTCCTGCGCGGCGGCGCCAAGGTCGCCACGGTGACCGGTACGACGTACACGGACACCGCCCTCACCGCGGGCACCGACTACTCGTACACCGTGCAGGCCCGCGACACCGCGGACCAGACCGGCCCGGTCAGCGGCTCCGTCGCGGTCCGCACCACCGGTGGCGGCACCACGCCCCCGCCCGGTGACAAGATCAACCTCGGCTACTTCACCAACTGGGGCACCTACGGGCGCAACTACCACGTGAAGAACCTGGTCACCTCGGGCTCCGCCTCGAAGATCACGCACATCAACTACGCCTTCGGCAACGTCCAGGGCGGCAAGTGCACCATCGGTGACGCCTACGCCGACTACGACAAGGCGTACACGGCCGACCAGTCGGTCGACGGTGTCGCGGACACCTGGGACCAGCCGCTGCGCGGCAACTTCAACCAGCTGCGCAAGCTCAAGGCGAAGTACCCGAACATCAAGGTCCTCTGGTCCTTCGGCGGCTGGACCTGGTCCGGCGGCTTCGGTGCCGCGGCCCAGAACCCGGCCGCGTTCGCCCAGTCCTGCCACGACCTGGTCGAGGACCCCCGCTGGGCCGATGTCTTCGACGGCATCGACATCGACTGGGAGTACCCCAACGCCTGCGGTCTCACCTGTGACACCAGCGGCCCGGCCGCACTGAAGAACCTCGCCTCCGCGCTGCGCACCAAGTTCGGCGCGAACAACCTCGTCACCGCCGCCATCACCGCGGACGGCTCCGACGGCGGCAAGATCGACGCCGCCGACTACGCGGGCGCCGCGCAGTCCATGGACTGGTACAACGTGATGACGTACGACTTCTTCGGCGCCTGGGCGGCCAAGGGCCCGACGGCCCCGCACTCGCCGCTCACCTCGTACACCGGCATCCCGCAGGCCGGCTTCACCGCCGCCGACGCGATCGCCAAGCTCAAGGCCAAGGGCGTCCCCGCCAAGAAGCTGCTGCTCGGCATCGGCTTCTACGGACGCGGCTGGACCGGAGTCACCCAGTCCGCCCCGGGCGGCACGGCGACCGGAGCGGCCCAGGGAACGTACGAAGCGGGCATCGAGGACTACAAGGTCCTCAAGAACAGCTGCCCGGCCACCGGCACCATCGCCGGCACCGCCTACGCCCACTGCGGCACCAACTGGTGGAGCTATGACACCCCGGCCACCGTCGTCTCGAAGATGACGTGGGCGAAGAACCAGGGCCTCGGTGGCGCCTTCTTCTGGGAGTTCAGCGGTGACACCGCCAACGGCGAACTGGTGAGCGCGATCAACAGCGGTCTCCGGTAATCCCCACGCCGTAGCACCACCGCACGACCCGCACAGCCCCGGAAATACGACCGGGGAGACAGGTCCGCCCCCTGTCTCCCCGGTTTTCCGCTGTCCGCGTGGGGGCCCTCTCAGGCCACGTTCACCCGCTGGCCGGGCGGCGCCGCCTCCAGCCAGGCGAGGAAGCCGGTAAGGGCGTCCTCGCTCATCGCCAGCTCAAGGCGGGTCCCGCGGTGGAGACAGCCGAGCACGACGGAGTCGGACAGGAGTGCGAGCTCTTCCTCGCCTTCGGGCAGCCGGCGGGCGACCACCTCGATCGAGGCGCGCTCCAGGGCCCGCCGCGGACGGGGATCGTAGGAGAAGATCCGGAACCAGTCGACCCGGTCACCGCTGTAGCGGGCCACGCCGTACACCCAGCCCTTGCCGGTGGGGTCGGGTTCCTTGGAGACGTCCCAGCGCAGACTGCAGTCGAAGGTACCGCCGGAGCGCTGGATCAGCCGGCGGCGCAGGCCGAACACGAACAGACCCAACAGGACCAGTACGACGACCAGACCGCCAACCCACAGAGCGAGGACCATCTCCACCGACCTCCTCGCATCGTCGATTACGGATATCCGGGCCGAACTGCATCTGCATTGCCTCAGCCGCGGCACGGTCTGGAGAATTCCAGATCGGGCCGCGGCTGAGTAAAAACATCTGTCGGCGGGGGTGCTAGCGCACCGCCACCGCACGCAGTCGCACATCGGCGCGCCGCTCGGCGGCGGCGTCCGTGTCCGACTTCGCGCGCTCCAGCGCACGCTCGGCGCGCTGGACATCGATCTCGTCCGCCAGCTCGGCGATCTCCGCCAGCAGCGACAGCTTGTCGTCCGCGAACGAGATGAATCCACCGTGCACAGCGGCGACGACGGTGTCGCCCCCACTGGTACGGATAGTCACCGGGCCCGATTCCAGCACACCGAGAAGCGGCTGGTGACCGGGCATGACGCCGATGTCGCCGGACGTGGTACGCGCGACGACCAGGGTGGCCTCGCCGGACCAGACACTGCGGTCCGCGGCGACCAGCTCGACATGCAGCTCAGCAGCCAAGGGTGGCTCCTCGGGTCACCAC
Organism: Streptomyces sp. NPDC058620; assembly: GCF_042717135.1. Taxonomy (NCBI): domain Bacteria; kingdom Bacillati; phylum Actinomycetota; class Actinomycetes; order Kitasatosporales; family Streptomycetaceae; genus Streptomyces; species Streptomyces sp. NPDC058620. The sequence goes on along the minus strand of NZ_JBHXQO010000008.1, from coordinate 202,585 downwards.
CCGGCGGTCGAGCCGGGTGTTGGGTCAATTCTACGGGGCGTGGTGAGGGGGGCGGGACACGCCCACCCCCCTCGGTGAGCCGAAGGCTCAGGAGACGCCGAGCTCCTTGGCGTTGGCCTTGAGGTCCTCAATGCCACCACACATGAAGAACGCCTGCTCCGGGAAGTGGTCGTACTCACCGTCGCAGATCGAGTTGAACGCGGCGATCGACTCGTCGAGCGGCACGTCCGAACCGTCCAGGCCGGTGAACTGCTTGGCGGCGTGGGTGTTCTGCGACAGGAAGCGCTCGACGCGACGGGCACGGTGGACAACGAGCTTGTCCTCTTCGCCCAGCTCGTCGATACCGAGGATCGCGATGATGTCCTGGAGGTCCTTGTACTTCTGCAGGATTCCCTTGACACGGGTAGCCGTGTCGTAGTGGTCCTGCGTGATGTAGCGCGGGTCCAGGATGCGGGACGTGGAGTCCAGCGGGTCCACGGCCGGGTAGATGCCCTTCTCGGAGATCGGACGGGAAAGAACCGTCGTCGCGTCGAGGTGGGCGAACGTGGTGGCCGGGGCCGGGTCGGTCAGGTCGTCCGCGGGGACGTAGATCGCCTGCATCGAGGTGATCGAGTGACCACGCGTCGAGGTGATGCGCTCCTGGAGCACACCCATCTCGTCGGCCAGGGTCGGCTGGTAACCCACCGCGGACGGCATACGGCCGAGCAGCGTGGAGACCTCGGAACCGGCCTGCGTGAAGCGGAAGATGTTGTCGATGAAGAGCAGCACGTCCTGCTTCTGCACATCGCGGAAGTACTCCGCCATGGTCAGGGCGGACAGGGCCACGCGAAGACGCGTGCCCGGCGGCTCGTCCATCTGACCGAAGACCAGTGCGGTCTTCTCCAGAACGCCCGAGTCCGTCATCTCGTCGATGAGGTCGTTGCCCTCACGGGTGCGCTCACCGACGCCGGCGAACACCGACACACCGTCGTGCAGCTTCGCCACACGCATGATCATTTCCTGGATGAGGACCGTCTTGCCGACGCCCGCACCACCGAACAGACCGATCTTGCCGCCCTTGACGTACGGGGTCAGCAGGTCGACGACCTTCAGGCCGGTCTCGAACATCTCGGTCTTGGACTCGAGCTGGTCGAAGGCCGGGGCCTTGCGGTGGATCGGCCAGCGCTCGGTGATCTGAGCTTCGGCCTCCGGCTCGTTCAGGATCTGACCGAGGGTGTTGAACACCTTGCCCTTGGTGATGTCACCGACCGGCACCATGATGCCCTTGCCCGTGTCGGTCACCGGGGCCTGGCGGACCAGACCGTCGGTGGGCTGCATCGAGATCGCACGGACCACGCCGTCACCCAGGTGCTGGGCGACTTCGAGGGTCAGCGTCTTGCGAGCGCCGTCCTCGGCCGGGTCGTCGACCTCGACGTGCAGGGCGTTGTAGATCTCCGGCATCGCGTCGACGGGGAACTCCACGTCGACGACCGGGCCGATGACCCGGGCGACGCGGCCCGTGGCAGCGGCCGTCTCAACAGTGGTCGTCATTACTTGTCACTCCCCGCGGTCGCGTCGGCCAGAGCACTGGCACCGCCGACGATCTCGCTGATTTCCTGGGTGATTTCGGCCTGGCGGGCCGCGTTGGCAAGCCGGGAGAGGCTCTTGATGAGATCCCCGGCGTTGTCGGTCGCCGACTTCATCGCGCGGCGGCGGGCAGCGTGCTCGGAAGCAGCGGCCTGCAGCAGTGCGTTGTAGATACGGCTCTCGACGTAGCGCGGCAGGAGGGCGTCGAGGACGTCCTCCGCCGACGGCTCGAAGTCGAACAGCGGAAGGATCTCGCCCTTCTTACCGCTCTCCTCCGCACCCGCGGCGGTAGCCGCTGATGTCACAGCGTCGAGCGAGAGGGGCAGCATCCGGTTGTCCACCGGGTTCTGCGTCATCATCGACACGAACTCGGTGAAGACGATGTGCAGTTCGTCGACGCCGCCCTCGGCCGAGTCCTTCTGGATGGCCTCGATCAGGGGCGCGGCGACGTTCTTGGCATCCCCGTACGCCGGGCTGTCGGTGAAGCCGGTCCACGACTCCGCGACCTTGCGCTCGCGGAAGCCGTAGTAGGCGACACCCTTGCGGCCGACGATGTACGTGTCGACCTCCTTGCCCTCACCTGCGAGCCGCTCCCGGAGCCGCTCCGCCGCCTTGATGGCGTTGGAGGAGTAGCCGCCGGCCAGACCGCGGTCGCTCGTGATGAGCAGGACCGCGGCACGGACCGGGGACTCGGCTTCGGTGGTGAGCGGGTGCTTGGTGGAGGAACCCGTCGCCACCGCGGTCACCGCACGGTTCAGCTCGGTCGCGTACGGCATCGAAGCCTGCACCTTGCGCTGCGCCTTGACGATGCGCGAGGCGGCGATCATCTCCATCGCCTTGGTGATCTTCTTGGTCGCGGTGACGGCTTGGATGCGGCGCTTGTAAACGCGAAGCTGAGCGCCCATCGATCAGCCCTCGCCCAGAAGCTTGCCGTCCGAGGTCTCGAACTGCTGCTTGAAGGTGGCGATCGCGTCAGCGATCGACTGCAGCGTGTCGTCGGACATCTTGCCGCCCTCGGCGATGCTGGTCAGGAGGTCCTTGCGCTCGCGGCGCAGGTACTCCAGCAGCTCGCTCTCGAAGCGACGGATGTCCTCGACCGGGACGTCGTCCATCTTGCCGGTGGTGCCGGCCCAGACGGAGACGACCTGCTCCTCGACGGGGAACGGGGCGTACTGCGGCTGCTTCAGCAGCTCGACCATGCGCTTACCGCGCTCCAGCGAAGCCTTGGAGGCCGCGTCCAGGTCGGAACCGAAGGCGGCGAACGCCTCCAGCTCGCGGTACTGGGCGAGGTCCACACGAAGACGGCCGGAGACCTGCTTCATGGCCTTGTGCTGGGCGGAGCCACCGACTCGGGAGACCGAGATACCGACGTTGAGCGCCGGACGCTGACCCGCGTTGAACAGGTCGGACTCCAGGAAGCACTGGCCGTCGGTGATGGAGATGACGTTGGTCGGAATGAACGCCGACACGTCGTTCGCCTTGGTCTCGACGATCGGGAGACCCGTCATCGAGCCCTTGCCCATCTCGTCGGAGAGCTTGGCGCAACGCTCCAGCAGACGCGAGTGCAAGTAGAAGACGTCGCCCGGGTACGCCTCACGGCCCGGCGGGCGGCGCAGCAGCAGCGACACGGCGCGGTAGGCGTCGGCCTGCTTCGACAGGTCGTCGAAGATGATCAGGACGTGCTTGCCGGCGTACATCCAGTGCTGGCCGATGGCCGAACCGGTGTACGGCGCCAGGTACTTGAAGCCGGCCGGGTCGGACGCCGGGGCGGCGACGATGGTCGTGTACTCGAGCGCGCCGGCCTCTTCGAGGGCACCGCGCACCGAGGCGATGGTGGACCCCTTCTGACCGATGGCGACGTAGATGCAGCGCACCTGCTTGTTCACGTCGCCCGAGCGCCAGTTGTCGCGCTGGTTGATGATCGTGTCGACGGCCAGAGCGGTCTTACCCGTCTGACGGTCGCCAATGATCAGCTGACGCTGGCCGCGGCCGATCGGCACCATGGCGTCGACGGCCTTGTAGCCGGTCTGCATGGGCTCGTGCACCGACTTGCGGACCATGACGCCAGGGGCCTGCAGCTCGAGGGCGCGCCGGCTTTCGGTCGCGATCTCGCCGAGACCGTCGATCGGGTTGCCGAGCGGGTCGACGACGCGGCCGAGGTAACCCTCGCCGACGCCGACGGAGAGCACCTCACCGGTGCGCTGCACCGGCTGGCCCTCTTCGATTCCGCTGAACTCGCCGAGGACGATCGCACCGATCTCGCGCTCCTCGAGGTTGAGGGCGAGACCGAGGGTTCCGTCCTCGAACTTCAGCAGCTCGTTCGCCATGGCGGAGGGCAGACCCTCCACCTTCGCGATGCCGTCGCCGGCAACGCTGACCGTACCGACCTCCTCGCGCGAGGCCGCGTCCGGCTTGTACGACTGGACAAAGTTCTCCAGTGCGTCCCGGATCTCCTCCGGCCGGATCGTGAGCTCCGCCATCTGGGTTCCCTGCTCTCCTTGTTGGGCCCGAAGTTTCTTAAGGGGGTCTGGGGGCGACCCCCAGGAATCTTCTGCAATTTCTGCACGGCCCAACCGGGCCGCTGTTCTTGCTCGTTCAGGTGGTACTTGTGCGCTGCGCGCTGTCAGCCGGCCATCCGGCGGGTGGCCTCTTCGAGGCGCTCCGCGATCGTGCCGTTGATGACCTCGTCACCGACGCGCACCGAGATCCCGCCGAGGACCGTGGGGTCCACGTCCAGGTTCAGGTGCATCTGCCGGCCGTAGATCTTCGCCAGGGCGGCGCCGAGGCGCTGCTTCTGCCGATCGGACAGCGGTACCGCCGAGGTGACGACGGCGACCATGCGGTCCCGGCGCTCCGCGGCGAGCTTGGACAGGGAGTCGAGTCCCGCCTCCAGGCTACGTCCACGGGGCTGGGTCACGAGGCGCGTGACGACTCGCTCGGTGACGGGCTGCGCCTTGCCACCGAGCAGGCTGCGGAGCAGCTCGCTCTTGGCGGCGGTGGGCGCGGTCCGGCTGGTCAGGGCGGAACGCAGTCCCTTGTCGGAACCGACGATCCGGCCGAACCGGAAGAGCTCGTCCTCGACGTCGTCGAGTGCACCCGCGCGCTGGGCCGCGGTGAGGTCTGCGGTGTTCGCCAGCTCCTCGACCGAGTCGACCAGGTCACGCGACTGCGACCAGCGGGAACGGACCATGCCGGAGACCAGGTCCACGGCTTCGCCGCCCACCTGACCGCTCAGCAGCCGCCCGGCCAGCTCGGCCTTCGCCTCGCCGCCCTGCGACGGGTCGGTGAGGACCCGGCGCAGCGATACCTCGCGGTGGAGCAGCGCGGTGACGGCTGCCAGCTCCTCTGCGAGCTTCGCCGCGTCGACCGACGTGTTGTCGGTCAGTGCGTCGAGACGCTCACGTGCGGCAGCCAGCGCCTCGCGGCTCGCTCCGTTCATCGGACGGCCTCGGCCTTCGCCTCGAGTTCATCGAGGAAACGGTCGACGGTGCCGCTCTGCCGGGCGTGGTCCTCGAGGGACTCGCCGACGAGCTTGCCGGCCAGGGCGGTGGCGAGCGTGCCCACGTCCTGACGCAGCGCGGAGGCCGCGGCCTTGCGGTCGGCCTCGATCTGGGCGTGGCCGGCGGCGACGATCTCTTCGCGCTGCCGCTGACCTTCCGCCCTCATCTCCTGGATGATGACGACGCCCTGCTCCTGCGCCTCCTGGCGCATGCGAGCGGCTTCGTGGCGGGCCTCGGCGAGCTGAGCCTTGTACTGCTCAAGAACGCTCTGGGCCTCGGTCTGGGCCGCATCGGCCTTTTCGATACCGCCTTCGATGGCCTCGCGACGCTCGTCCAGAACCTTGTTGATGTTCGGGAGGAGCTTCTTGGCGAGGAAGCCGAAGACGATGAGGAAGGCGATGAGGCCGATGACGAGCTCTGGAATCGGCGGGATGAGGGGATTTTCCATCTCCTCAGCCGCGACCGTAAGCAGCTGGCTCACATCAGTGCCTTTCGTCTCGGTTGCTGTTCGTCCGGCCTGAAAAATCAGGAGCCGTAGACGAACGGCATAACCAGACCGATGAGGGCGAGCGCCTCACAGAAGGCGAAGCCGAGGATCTGGTTGGCGCGGATGAGGCCGGCAGCCTCGGGCTGGCGGGCGAGGGCCTGGGTGCCGTTACCGAAGATGATGCCGACGCCGACGCCGGGACCGATCGCAGCGAGGCCGTAACCGATGGAGCCGAGAGCCTTCAGGTCGCCAGAGACAGCGGCGAGGGTCTGGGACATGCCAGTCTTCCTTCTCTTTCAAGGACCGGTGGGGGTTGGCCACCGGACGAATAAGGGTCGGGTGCGCGATGCTCAGTGGTGCTTGGCGAGCGCGCCCTGGATGAAGGTGCAGGTCAGGAGTACGAAGACGTACGCCTGAAGCGCCTGGACAAAGAGCTCGAACGCGGTCATCACGATGACCATCACGAACGAGACGCCTGCGTAGGCGATACCGATGCCGTTGAGCAGGTACCAGCTGGCGATCGTGAACAGCAGCAGCAGGGTGTGACCGGCGAACATGTTCGCGAACAGTCGCACCGCGTGCGTGAACGGCCGGACCAGCAGGTTCGAGAAGAACTCGATCGTCATGGCCAGCGGCAGCACCGCGCCCAGCGACTTGTCGTATCCGGTGATGTTCTTGAAGCCGCCGACGAAACCGTGGCGCTTGAAGGTCAGGCTGACCCACAGCACGTAGACGATCAGTGCCAGCACGATCGGGTACGCGATGATCGACGTCACCGGGAACTGGGCGACCGGAATGATCGACCAGAGGTTCATCATCCAGACGAAGAAGAACAGCGAGACGACGAGGGGGACGTACTTCTCACCCTCGCGCTTGCCGATCGTCTCGTAGACGATGCCGCGGCGGATGAAGTCGTAACCCATCTCCGCGATCGACTGCAGCTTGCCGGGGACCATCTTGGGCTTGCGGAAAGCCGCCCAGAAGAAGCCGACGATGATGATCGAGCCGAGGAGCGCCAGCAGCATCGGCTTGTTGAAGTACAAGTTGCTGTCCGGGTCACCCCACAGCGGCTCGAACAGGAACGAGTGCAAGCCGGGTGCCGGGAAACCACAACCGTCGAAGATGTGGCAATCGGTCTCGAAGGCGAGCACCTGTGTCGGGTCAGCACTCACCGCGGGCTCCTTCAGCGTGGCGCATAGGTACGGCAACCTCGTTGTGTCGGCGCGGCGCGCAGCCGCGGTTCGGCACTGGACTGGTGTTACGGATGTGTGAGCGGCAGTCAGGCATTGAGCCTCGCGATCGAGCAGGCGTCAGCTCACATGCCCGCGCCCGCAGTGCCGCAGTTGGAACCGGACGATAGCAGGGTCCCGAACCTGTGCTTATTCCGCCCCTACCCTTCACGTCGAAGACCCCGTGTTCTTGGGCTTGTCACCCTTGTCGGAGTCGGGTTCGACGTAAAGGATCTTGGCCTTCATGTGCGCACGCGCCTGTGCGCCGATCCACGCGAGAGTCGTCGCGACCAGCGTGATCGCGAAGGCCTTCGGGTTGAACACCTCGGTGTTCTTGAACGCGGCGACGAAGATGAACAGCAGCAGGAGCTGTGCCGTGTACAGCATCAGCCCCATCGCCTGGAACAGGTGCGGGAGGGACCTGGCGGTCCGTTGCAGAACGACCAGCCCGATCCCCATGAAGAGGATCACCACCAGCGTCGCAACGACCGCACCCAGGGCTCCCTTGCCGCCGGCGACCACACCGCTGATCGCGGCGGCGACAGCGCCGACGGCAGCGGTGGGTACGGCGGTCTGGAGGAGAGTCCGGACGTCGTTGGACGGCATGGCGGCAACTCCGCTTTGCAGGGGGTGGGCAGTGGTGTCGTCATGGACGAGCGTAGGCCCGGCGCGAGTCGATGCTCAGCCAATGGACCCTCTTACCAAGGTCCTTCGGCTCTATCACCGGGTCTCGTGAACGGTATCACAAACTATTTGATGAGGTCTTTACCTGAAAAGTGTGCCAACTGTCACACATGAGAGTGACCCTGCGCGTTTGCGCGGGACATACCAACGCATTGCGGGGTAATGGGCATTGGCGTCCGAAACGTCAACGCGATGAGTCAGCCCTGCGCCGCTCGTGCGTACGCGCGCGGGAGCCGATCGCCGTCGCCCCGTTGACGCCCGAGACCCCGACGGCCACCGGGGTCCGCTCAGGGGCCTCCGGCGCCATGTGCGGGTCACCCGGGCCCTGTTGCCCGTACCCGACCACCCGTTCCGACCTGGCGGCGTGCCTGCGGCGCCGGTAGCGGGGCGGTACGAACGAGTCGGCCCAGTCCGGGGTGCGGGGCGTGAAGCGGGGCATCAGCAGCAGGATCAGACCCACCGCGCTCGCCCCCATGATCGTGAGCACGATCCACATGGACGCCGAGTGGACCGAGTACCCGACCGCACCGAAGGCGATCAGCGCGGACCAGAAGTACATGATCATGACGGCCCGGCTGTGCGAGTGGCCGATCTCCAGCAGCCGGTGGTGCAGGTGCCCGCGGTCGGCGGCGAACGGCGACTGACCGTTCCAGGTGCGGCGCACGATCGCCAGCACCAGGTCGGCGGCCGGGATCGCGATGATCGTCAGCGGCAGGAGCAGCGGGATGAAGACAGGCAGCATCGCGTGGGTCGCCTGCCGCTCGCTGCCCTCGAACAGCTTCATCGTGTCCGGGTCCACCTGTCCGGTGACGGAGATCGCGCCCGCGGCGAGCACCAGACCGATCAGCATCGATCCGGAGTCGCCCATGAAGATCCGCGCCGGGTGCATGTTGTGCGGCAGGAAGCCGAGGCACATGCCCATCAGGATCGCCGCGAAGAGCGTCGCGGGGGCGGCCGCCTCGATCCCGTACCCGTACCAGAGCCGGTAGGTGTAGAGGAAGAACGCCGCGGACGCGATGCACACCATGCCGGCCGCCAGGCCGTCCAGGCCGTCCACGAAGTTGACCGCGTTGATGGTGATGACGACCAGCGCGACCGTGAGCAGCGTGCCCTGCCACTGGGTGAGGGCGACCGTGCCCACGCCGGGGATCGGCAGCCACAGGACGGTGAGGCCCTGGATGACCATGACGGCGGCGGCGATCATCTGCCCGCCGAGCTTGATCAGCGCGTCGAGTTCGAACTTGTCGTCCAGGACGCCGATCAGCCAGATCAGCGCGGCGCCGGAGAGCAACGCCCTTGGCTCGTTGGAGAGTTCGAAGACATCCGTGAGGTTGTCCAGATGGGCGGCGACGATCAGCCCCGCACACAGTCCGCCGAACATGGCGATGCCACCGAGCCGCGGTGTCGGTTCTCGGTGTACGTCACGCGCACGGATCGCGGGCATGGCCCCGATCGCGATGGCGAACTTACGCACCGGCCCGGTCAGCAGATAAGTAACTGCGGCCGTGACACAGAGCGTCAGCAGGTAATCACGCACGGGCTGCCCCACAGAAATCGCCGGCCATCTCAGCCCCACACCCTAGCCTCAAGAACAAGGACTCCACGGTACGGGAGACGGTTGCACCCGCTTCGACTACCCCGGATAGGGCGGATTCCTCACCGTGAGTTCCCGCACGTCCGCCAGCAGATGGCCGGCGTCGCCGGTCTCCCGGACCGCCGCACCGAAGAGCACCGCGATCCGCGCCATGTCGGCTTCGTCCATGCCCTGAGTGGTGACGGCGGCCGTGCCCAGCCTGATGCCCCGGGCGTCGCCGTAGGGCAGGGCGCAGGTGTCCAGGACCATGCCCGCAGCCGCCAGCCGCTCGCGGGCGGTGCGTGCGTCGACTCCCAGAGGGGCCGGGTCCGCGACGATCAGATGGGTGTCGGTGCCCTCGGTGGTGACGTCGAAGCCCTCGGCCTCAAGACCGGCCGCGAGCACCCGCGCATGGGCGACCACCTGGTGGGCGTACAGCGCGAACGCCGGGGTCGCCGCCTCGCCGAAGGCGACCGCCTTCGCCGCGACCGTGTGCATCTGGGCACCGCCCTGGGTGAACGGGAACACCGCGCGGTCGATCCGCTCCGCCAGTTCCGGGCCGCACAGGATCATGCCGCCGCGCGGCCCCCGCAGCACCTTGTGCGTGGTCGCGCAGACCACGTCCGCGTACGGCACGGGGCTGGGCGCCGCTCCCCCGGCGATCAGGCCCATCGGATGGGCGGCGTCGGCGATCAGATAGGCGCCGGCCTCGTCGGCGATGTCGCGGAACAGCTCGTAGTCGGGGTGCCGCGGGTACGAGATGGAACCGCACACGATCGCCTTGGGGCGCCGTGCCCTGGCCAGGGCGCGGACCTGCGTGTAATCGATCAGACCGCTGTCGGGTTCCACGCCGTAGCCGACGAACTCGAACCAGCGGCCTGAGAAGTTGCCGGGTGAGCCATGGGTGAGATGTCCCCCGTACGGGAGTCCCATGGCCAGGACGGTGTCGCCCGGTCGCAGCAGGGCGGCGTAGGCCGCGAGGACGGCCGAGGAACCGGAGTGCGGCTGTACGTTGGCGTGCTCGGCGCCGAAGAGCGCCGTCGCCCGCTGGATCGCGATGCGTTCGGCGGCGTCGGCCTGCTCGCAGCCGCCGTGGTGACGGGCACCGGGGTAGCCCTCGGCGTACTTGTTGGCGAGCGGGGAGCCGAGCGCGGCGAGGACCGCGGGCGAGGTGAAGTTCTCGGCGGCGATCAGCTGGAGGGTGTCCGCCTGCCGGTTCGCCTCCCCGAGCAGCACGTCGGCGATCTCCGGGTCGTTCCGGAGCAGGGCGCCGAAGTCCTGCGGGAGGGCTGTGCGCGAGCGGGACGCGGGTGCGGGTGCGGCTGGAGTGGTGACCGGCATGTGACGGCTCCGGGCCTGGGGAGGGGTGGGCTCTCAAACCAATGTAGGCCCGTGCGTGGACCACTGCCCGCTGCCGGACGGCCCGCTACGCCGGTCGGCCTCACGGCCGGTGCGCCATAGGGATCAGTGCGGGGTCTGTACGCCTGTCAGCGCGGTGACGACGGGATCGAGGGCCTGGTTGATCTCGTCGCCGACGGAGCGGAAGAACGTGATCGGGGCGCCGTACGGGTCGTACACCTCGTCCGCCTCGACCGTGGGGGCCAGCAGCCAGCCGCGCAGGGCCGCCGCGGCGCGCACCAGGGCGCGGGCACGCTCGACGACGCCCTCGTCGCGCGGGTCCGGGAGCGTGGCGGGGTCTATGGCCCGGACGAGCCGGGTGAACTCCTTGAGCGTGAACGTCCGCAGCCCGGCCGAGTGGCCCATGGAGATCACCTGGGCCCGGTGGTCGCGGGTGGCGGTGAGCACGAGGTCGGCGCGGATCACGTGCTCGTCGAGCAGTTCGCGGCCGACGAAGCCGGTGGCGTCCGCGCCGAAGTCGGCGAGGACGATCTCGGCGTTGGCCTCCATGGGGGCGCCTTCGTGCCCCCAGGTGCCCGCGCTCTCCACGATCAGGCCGCCACTGAGCGGATCGCCGAGGCGGTCCACCAGGGCATGACGGGTCAGCCGCTCGGTGATCGGCGAGCGGCAGACATTGCCGGTGCTGACGTGGAGGATGCGGAAAGTGTCGGTCTGCCCCGCTATGCCACGCCCCTCAGGGGCGGTCAATTGGCCACCTCGAGGTCTGGTACCACCTTGCGCAGCTCCTCTACGGAGAGCGCGCCGGCGCGCAGCAGAACCGGGATCGCGCCCGTGACGTCGACGATCGAGGACGGCACGATGCCGGGCGTCGGACCGCCGTCGAGGTAGACGGAGACGGAGTCGCCCAGCATCTCCTGGGCGGCGTCGCAGTCCTCCGGCGAGGGGTGTCCCGTGAGGTTGGCACTGGAGACGGCCATCGGGCCGACCTCGGTGAGCAGCTCGATGGCCACCGGGTGCAGGGGCATCCGGATGGCGACGGTGCCCCGGGTGTCGCCGAGGTCCCACTGGAGCGAGGGCTGGTGCTTGGCGACGAGGGTGAGCGCGCCGGGCCAGAACGCGTCGACGAGCTCCCACGCCTGCTCGGAGAAGTCCGTGACCAGGCCGTGCAGGGTGTTCGGGGAGCCGATCAGCACGGGTGTCGGCATGTTGCGGCCGCGGCCCTTGGCGTCGAGCAGATCGCTGACGCCCTCGGAGCTGAAGGCGTCCGCACCGATCCCGTACACGGTGTCGGTGGGCAGCACGACCAGTTCGCCGCGGCGGACGGCGGACGCGGCCTCACGCAGGCCGGTCGTACGGTCGGTCGCGTCGTTGCAGTCGTATCGCCGTGCCATCAGCCGGCCTCCTCAAGCATGTACGGGTATGGCGGGTACGGGTCGTGCGGGTCCTGATCGCCGGTCACGGCATGGCCTTGCGGGCGGTCGCGAAACGGGGCCGGTTGTTCAGGTCGGGGTGGTCGGCCGCGTCGGCCCAGCCCCGCTCCTCGGTGAAGATCCACGGGACCTGGCCGCCCTGGGTGTCGGCGTGCTCGATGACGACGAGGCCGCCGGGGCGCAGCAGGCGGTGCGCGGTCCGCTCGATGGACCGGATGGTGTCGAGGCCGTCCTCGCCGGAGAAGAGGGCCATCTCCGGGTCGTGGTCACGGGCCTCGGGCGCCACGTACTCCCACTCGGTGAGCGGGATGTAGGGCGGGTTGGAGATGACCAGGTCGACCTGGCCGTCGAGCTCGGGAAGGGCCGTTGCGGCGTCTCCCCGGTGGACGGTGACCCTGGACCCCTCGGCGTTCTTCCTGGTCCATCTGAGGGCGTCCTCGGACAGCTCCACGCCGTGCACACGCGCGCGCGGCACCTCCTGCGCCATGGCGAGGGCGATGGCACCGGATCCCGTACAGAGATCGACGATGAGCGGTTCGACGACATCCATCGCGCGGACGGCGTCTATGGCCCAGCCGACGACCGATTCGGTCTCCGGACGGGGCACGAAGACGCCGGGGCCCACCTGGAGCTCCAGGTAGCGGAAGAAGGCGCGGCCGGTGATGTGCTGGAGGGGTTCGCGGGCCTCACGGCGGGCGATGGTCTCCCAGTAGCGCGCGTCGAAGTCCCGGTCCGGCACGTTGTGCAGCTCGCCCCGCTTGACGCCGTGCACGAAGGCGGCGAGTTCCTCGGCGTCGAATCGCGGTGAAGGGACACCGGCGTCGGCCAGCCGCTGGGTGGCCTGGGCCACCTCGGCGAGCAGCAGGTTCATCGCGGTTCTCCGTACGGGGGTTACGGGCGGGGCGGGCGTGGTTACGCGTTGGCGAGCTTGGCGGCCGAGTCGGCGTCGACGCATGCCTGGATGACGGCGTCGAGCTCACCGTCGAGCACCTGGTCCAAGTTGTACGCCTTGAAGCCGACGCGGTGGTCCGAGATCCGGTTTTCCGGGAAGTTGTACGTACGGATCTTCTCGGACCGGTCGACGGTGCGGACCTGGCTGCGGCGGACGTCGGAGGCTTCCTGCTCGGCCGCTTCCTGGGCCGCGGCGAGGAGCCGGGAACGCAGGATGCGCATGGCCTGCTCCTTGTTCTGGAGCTGGCTCTTCTCGTTCTGGCAGGAGGCGACGACACCGGTCGGCAGGTGCGTGATGCGGACCGCGGAGTCGGTCGTGTTGACGGACTGGCCGCCGGGACCGGAGGAGCGGTAGACGTCGATGCGCAGGTCGTTGGCGTGGATCTCGACGTCGACCTCCTCGGCCTCGGGGGTGACGAGCACCCCGGCGGCGGAGGTGTGGATGCGGCCCTGGGACTCGGTGGAGGGCACGCGCTGCACGCGGTGGACGCCGCCCTCGTACTTCATCCGGGCCCACACGCCCTGGCCGGGCTCGGTGGCACCGTTGCCGCCCTTGGTCTTCACGGCGACCTGGACGTCCTTGTAGCCGCCGAGCTCGGACTCGGTGGAGTCGATGATCTCGGTCTTCCAGCCCACGCGCTCGGCGTAGCGCAGGTACATGCGCAGCAGATCGCCGGCGAACAGGGCGGACTCGTCGCCGCCCGCGCCGGCCTTGATCTCCAGGAGCACGTCCTTGTCGTCGCTGGGGTCGCGCGGGACGAGGAGGAGGCGAAGCTTCTCGGTGAGTGCTTCGCGCTGCTTCTCCAGGTCCTTCACCTCGGCGGCGAAGTCCGGGTCGTCGGCGACGAACTCGCGAGCGGTCTCGATGTCGTCGCCGGTGCGCTTCCAGGACAGGTACGTGGAGACGATCGGGGTCAGCTCCGCGTAGCGCTTGTTGAGCTTGCGCGCGTTGGCCTGGTCCGCGTGGACCGACGGGTCGGCGAGCTTCTTCTCGAGATCGGCGTGCTCACCGATCAGTTCCTCGACCGCCTCGAACATCGGGGGCTCCTGGTTAGTTACGTCAACGGGCCTGCTGGAGGGCGTGCTGCCCGGGGCACCCGGGGGCGTCCCCCGGACGTCCGGCCGGAAAAAACGCCGGTCCCGACGCCCCCGAAACGAGGGCGCCGAGAACCGGCGCAGTGGCTCGCTACTTGCTGGCGGAGCCGGCAGCCTTGCCGAAGCGGGCCTCGAAGCGGGCCACACGGCCACCCGTGTCGAGGATCTTCTGCTTGCCCGTGTAGAACGGGTGGCACTCGGAGCAGACGTCGGCGCGGATGGCGCCGCTGCCGAGGGTGCTCCGGGTGGTGAACGACGCACCGCAGGTACAGCTGACCTGGGTCTCGACGTACTCGGGGTGAATGTCGCGCTTCAAGGTGTCTCCTAGTTTCGGGAGGGCTCCGGGTCGTCCGCGCGGATTGCGCGTCCGTGAACCGGGGCCGACGTACCAGTCTGCCAGGACTGGGCGTATCTCCCAAAACCGGGGTCCGGCCCCACGTATTCCCGGCCCTCCGGAAACGGCGCCGACGGACGGGGCTGCGTCACTGGACGACCTGTCCGGCCGTCCCCTTGTCTCCCGCGGATTTCACGGTGGCCGACGCGGGGATCACCCGGTCCTCCTTCAGGGCCGCCCAGACCTGCCGGGCGGCCTTCTCCATGGGGATGACGCGGTTGGGGTCGGCGGGGTCGTACCGCACGGGCATCGTGACCATATGGACGTTCTTCGAGCCGAGGCCCTTCAGCCCGTTCGCGAATGACGTGAGTTCCTTCACCGAGCCGAGGCGGGAGTCCGTGGTGACGGCCTTCGTGGCCGCGTCGGCGAGCCCGAGGAGTTTCTCCGGGCTGGAGAACACACCGACGCTCTTCGCCTGTTCCATCAGCGCCTTCACGAACGCCTGCTGCAACTGGATACGGCCCAGGTCGCTGCCGTCGCCGACACTCTTGCGGGTGCGGACGAGCCCGAGCGACTCCTCCCCGTCGAGCCTGTGCGTGCCGGGCTTCAGATGCAGATGGCTCTTGGAATCGTTGATCGCCTGCTCGGTGGTGATGTCGACACCGCCGAGCTCGTCTATCAGCTTCTTGAAGCCGGTGAAGTCGACCTCGACGTAGTGGTCCATGCGAATGCCGGACATCGCCTCGACGGTCTTCACCGCGCAGGCCGGCCCCCCGACCTCGTACGCCGTGTTGAACATCGCCCGGTCGTCCGCGGCCACCGGCTCACCACTGACATCGCCCGTGCAGGCGGGGCGCTCGATGATCGTGTCCCGGGGGATGGAGACGACCGAGGCCGAGGTGTGGCCCTTGTCGACGTGCACCACCATCGCGGTGTCCGAGCGGGCGGCGCCCTCGTCCGCGCCGTACGCGTCGTTGGCTCCGGAACGGGAGTCGGAGCCCAGCACCAGGATGTCCTGGGAGCCGTTGTCGACGTCGTCGGGCCGGTCGGCGCCCAGTTCGGCGTCGATGTCGATGCTGGAGAGGTTGCCGTCCAGCTTGAAGTAGACGTAACCGGAGCCCGCGCCGCCCAGCACCACGGCCGCGGCGAGCACCCACGCGGACACGCGCAGCGCCGTGCGCCGGGGGCCGCGCTCGGGGAGCTTGCGGCGGCGGCCCGTGGCGCCTGCGCGCCGCGGGCCGGTCCGCGCTGTCTCGCTCGTGTGGTCCGGCATCTGCTCACATTCCGTGATGGGGTTTGCGGCTGGAAAGACTTACATATCGTTGTTCCAATACGCAAAGAACCCCCGCGTCCGAGGACACGGGGGTTCTTGATCAGAACTGCTGCGGGCCGGTGATCAGCCGAACAGGTTGTAGCCCGCCGCTCCGGTGCCCAGCAGCTTGCGGGCGCCGAAGATGTTGCTGTTCCCCTGACCGGTGCCCGGGTAGAGGTACAGCTCGCCGGTCTTCACGCGGACGATGATGTCCGCGACGCCGTCGCCGCTGAAGTCACCCGTGGTGACGAGCGCGTTGGCGACGTCCCAGGTCCTGACGAGGACCTTGGAAGCGAACGGGGCGCTCGCCTTGCCGGTGCCCGGGAAGAGATAGATCTTGCCGCCGCTGGCGCGGGCGATGATGTCGGCCTTGCCGTCGTTGGTGAAGTCGCCGCTGCCGCGGACCATGGAGTAGGCGAGCCCGCCGCCACCGATCTTGACCCGGCTGCCGAACGAGCCGTTGCCCTTGCCGGGGTACAGCCAGAAGACACCGGCGGAGTCCGTCGACAGGATGTCGGGGTGACCGTCACTGGTCAGGTCGCCGGGCGCCAGGATCTGCTTGCGCGAGCCCCAGCCGGTGGCGATCCGCTTGGACTCCCACTCCTGCGTCGCCGGGTTGATCCAGTCCCAGTAGAGGCTGCCGTCGCTGCCACGGACGAGCAGGTCCTGGTAGTCGTCCCGGTTGAGGTCCGTCTGGAGCAGGACGTTGATGCCGTTTCCGGTGCCGAAGTCGCCCTTGGTCATGCCGCTGCCGGTCGAGATGAACTCGTACAGCGTGTTCGTCGACGCCTTGCGGGCCAGCAGGTCCGCGCGGTGGTCCCAGTTCTGGTTGGTGTCGTACGCCCGCGCGTTGATCGCGGGGACGTAGGTGCTCACCTTGGTGAAGACGCTGTACGCGCCCTTTCCGACACAGTCCGTGATGCCCCACGACACGATGCCGACCAGCTTGCCGCCGACCACGAGCGGGCCGCCGGAGTCGCCGTTGCAGGCGCCGGTCGTCTCGGCGTCGGTCGCGCCCGTCTTGCCGGCGCACACCATGTGGCCGGCCTTGAAGTCGCTCCCGTACGAGTTGGCGCACGTCGCGTCCGAGACGATCGGAAGCGTCGCCGTGCGCAGAGTCGTGGAGATCTCGTTGTCGGTCGAGCTGGTGCGGCCCCAGCCGTAGACCTTGGCCTGCGTGCCGGCCGCGTAGAGAGCCGTGTCCGTCTTCGACATCACGGGCAGCGGCTTGACGGTGACCGGGTTGAACAGCGTGAGAACCGCGATGTCGTTGTCGGCAGCCCCTGTGGCGCCGTTGTACAGCGGGTGGGTCCACTGACGGTAGGCCCAGTTCTCCTCACCGGTGCCGATCGCCTCGGTGGAGCCGGCTCCCGTGACGACCGTGCCGTTCGCGGCCCAGTCCAAGCCCTTGACGCAATGCGCGGCTGTGGCGATCTTGGTGGGCGCGATCACCACGCCACCGCAGAAGAAGCCCCCGGTGCCGTCGTTGTACCAGAGCTGCGCCATCCACGGGGCGGTGGAGATGGACGTCTCCGTGCCGCCGATGACCATCGGGGCCGGGACCGGGTCGTCGCCGGCGTTGAGCTTGGACGGTGCGAGGGCCTTGCGGTCCGCCTGGGCCGCGTTGACCACACGCTCGCGCAGTTCGGCATCCGACGGGGCGGTGGGCCGCTCCACGGCTCCGGCCTTCACGGTCAAAACCGGCTCTTCGGCCTGGGAGCTGGACATCGTGAGCCCCGCGCCCACGAGGGCGAGGACGGTGACAGCTACGGCCGGAACGGCGAGCTTGAGCCGGCGGGAGTGCTTGCCACCCCTGGTGCGTATGTGCACGCGGCGATCCTTCGTATCGGAACCGACGGTGCGTGAAGCCCCGCCGGATCGTGGGACGGCGGGGGCTCGGCAGAACAACTGCCCGCAGCAGGGCAGCACAAAGAAGGGGCTTTCGCCCTCTGCGGTGCTGCCGGGATGGCCCCCCACCTCAACTGACGCAGATATTACGCCAGGTTCAACAAAAGGGGGACTATGGAGGAAGGTAAAAAGAATCCGCCCCGTCACCGAAGTAACGGGGCGGATTTCAGGGACGGTTGAACTGTCCCGATTCAGCTATTTGTTCAGTCGTTCCCATTGCCGCTGCCGGGAGTCGTCTTCTGAATCTGCAGAAGGAACTCGGCGTTGGACTGGGTCTTCTTCATGCGGTCGAGCAGCAGCTCGATCGCCTGCTGCTGGTCGAGTGCGTGCAGCACCCGGCGCAGCTTCCAGACGACTGCCAATTCGTCGGTGCCGAGAAGGATTTCTTCCTTACGGGTGCTGGACGCGTCGACGTCCACCGCCGGGAAGATGCGCTTGTCCGAGAGCTTCCGGTCGAGCTTGAGCTCCATGTTGCCGGTGCCCTTGAACTCCTCGAAGATCACCTCGTCCATGCGCGAGCCGGTCTCGACGAGCGCGGTGGCCAGGATGGTCAGCGAGCCGCCGTCCTCGATGTTGCGCGCGGCACCGAAGAAGCGCTTCGGCGGGTAGAGCGCGGTCGAGTCGACACCACCGGACAGGATGCGTCCGGACGCCGGCGCCGCGAGGTTGTACGCGCGGCCCAGACGGGTGATCGAGTCGAGCAGGACGACCACGTCGTGACCCAGCTCGACGAGACGCTTGGCGCGCTCGATGGCCAGCTCGGCGACCGTGGTGTGGTCCTCGGCGGGGCGGTCGAAGGTCGAGGAGATGACCTCGCCCTTCACCGACCGCTGCATGTCGGTGACCTCTTCCGGACGCTCGTCGACCAGGACGACCATCAGGTGGCACTCGGGGCTGTTGACCGTGATCGCGTTGGCGATGGCCTGCAGGATCATGGTCTTACCGGTCTTCGGCGGGGCCACGATGAGCCCACGCTGGCCCTTGCCGATGGGGGCGACCAGGTCGACGATCCGGGTGGTCAGGATGTTGGAGTCGGTCTCCAGGCGGAGCCGGTCCTGCGGGTACAGCGGCGTCAGCTTCTGGAACTCCGGGCGGCCGCGGCCGGTCTCCGGCGCCATGCCGTTGACCGAGTCCATGCGGACCAGCGCGTTGAACTTCTCGCGGCGCTCGCCGTCCTTGGGCTGGCGGACCGCGCCCGTGACGTGGTCACCCTTGCGCAGGCCGTTCTTGCGGACCTGTGCGAGCGAGACGTACACGTCGTTCGGACCGGGCAGGTAGCCGGAGGTCCGGATGAACGCGTAGTTGTCGAGGATGTCCAGGATGCCCGCGACGGGGATCAGGACGTCGTCGTCTGCGACCTGTACGTCGGGGGCGAAGGTGTCCTCGCGGCCACGACGGCCACGGCGGTCACGGTAACGGCCCCGGCGGCCACGACGGCCGCCCTCGTCGTCGAAGCCGTCGTCCTGGGGGCCGCCACCCTGCTGGCCCTGCTGGCCCTGGCCGCCCTGGCTCTGGGTCTGCCCCTGGCCCTGGCGCTGCGGCCGCTGGCCGCCGCCGCCCTGCTGGCCCTGGTCGTCGCCCTTGCCGCGGCGGTCACGCTGACGCTCGCGACGGTCGCCGCGGTCACCTCGGTCCCCACGCTCACCGCGGTCGCCACGCTCACCGCGCTGGCCGCGGTCCTGACGGTCGCCGCGGCGGCCCTCGGCGTTGTCGACGGCGGACTCGGCCTTGGCCTCGCCCTTCGCCTCGCCGCGGTCCTCGCCACGGGCCTCACTCTTGGGCTCGGCCTGCGGTTCCGTCTTCACGTCGGTCTTGGTGTCGGGGCTGCCCGCCTGCGCGGTCGCGCGGCGACGACGACGCTCGCCCGTGGGCTGGTCGTCATTGGCCGGCTGACCGGGGATGTCGATCTGCTGCTGGGCCGTGGCCTTGCTCTCGGGCGAGGCGGCGGCCTCGTCCCCGGTGCGGGCCTTGGACGTGGCACGCCGCTTCGGCTTGCTCTCGGCGTCCGTGCCGGCGGAGGCCGCAGCGGCCTTGGAGGCAGTCTTGGGTGCGGAGGAGCCCCCGGCCTGCGCCTCCTTGATGACCTCGATCAGCTGGCTCTTGCGCATCCGCGCAGTGCCCCTGATGCCGAGGCCGGACGCGACCTGCTGCAGCTCGGCCAGGACCATGCCATCGAGGCCGGTGCCGGAGCGGCGGCGCCGTGCGGTGGTGCCAGTGGCAGCACCTTCGGCGGGCGCGGCGCTGTCGACGCTCTTGTCGGCAGTCACGCCCATCAGATCGGTGGTGTCGCTCACGAAGGGTCCTTCCCTGGAGCGGACGTCGGCCTTCTGGCTCGGCGACCGGTTGTGCTGTCCGACTGCGGTCTGTGATCTTTCGATCGCGGACCTTGCCGGGGCGGTGGTCCGCCGGGTACGGCGGAGAGATGAATGTGCGGGGTCCGGCGCGAGATCCCCCTGCTCGGCCCACTCCTGGACATAGCGAGGGGGTGTCGTGCCGGTTCCGGAGCGTGCTCGAAACTGCTCAGGCAGGCTGCTCAGGCAGTTGGGGAGGCTCCCGGAAGAATGGTGGTCCCGGACGGGGACACGAAGCAACGCGCCACAAAGACGTCGGTTGCAGACTTGAGGTTAACACTACCGGCTCCAACAAACATTCCCCCTCTCACTCACCGGTAATCACATGTGACTACGAGGCGAGCGGCAGCACGCTCGCACCCGTGGCGTCGAGAGCGAGACGGTTCGCCGCCCATCCCTCGCCCGCCAGCCGGGCGACCTTGTCGGCCGAACCCTCATCCGTCAGCGCGAGGACCGTGGGGCCCGCGCCGGAGATGACAGCAGGGACGCCGTCGGCCCGCAGACGGTTGACCAGTTCCAGGCTCTCCGGCATCGCGGGCGCCCGGTACTCCTGGTGGATCCGGTCCTCGGTGGCGGCGAGAAGGAGCTCGGGACGCCTGGTCAGGGCCTCGACGAGGAGGCCGGCACGACCGGCGTTGGCCGCGGCGTCCACGTGCGGGACGGTGCGCGGGAGCAGACCGCGGGCGGTCTCCGTCAGGACGGGTTTGCCCGGCACGAAAACCACCGGAACGACGGAATCCGCGGGGTCCATCCTGATGGCCCTGGCGGCTCCGCCGTCCATCCACGCGAGTGTGAAGCCGCCGAGCAGACAGGCGGCGACGTTGTCGGGGTGGCCCTCGATCTCGGTCGCCAGCTCCAGCAGGGCCGCGTCGTCGAGGCGGGCGTCGCCACCGGTCGTCACGGCGCGGGCGGCGACGATGCCGGCGCAGATGGCGGCGGAGGAGGAACCGAGGCCGCGGCCGTGCGGGATGCGGTTGGCGCAGACGATCTCGAGGCCGCGGGGCTGTCCGCCGAGCAGGTCGAACGCGGTGCGCAGGGAGCGTACGAGGAGGTGGCGCTCGTCGCGGGGCAGCGTTTCGGCGCCCTCACCGGCGATGTCGATGTGCAGTCCCGAGTCGGCGACCCGGACCACGACATCGTCGTACAGCCCCAGTGACAGGCCCAGGGCGTCGAAACCCGGGCCCAGATTGGCACTGGTCGCGGGGGTGCGCACCCGGACGGCGGCAGCTCGGAACGCGGGACCGGCCATCGGCTGGACGACTCTCCTTGTAAGGCGGCGGGGATGTGGTGCGTGGTGGATCGGCGTGCGGGGGTGGGGAACGGGGCGGCTGTGGGGGTCGTGGTGCGGGTGAGGCGATATCCGGTGGCGGACCCGACGGCCACGACGGCAACGGCGCCGCGTCGACTACGACGGAGCGTGTAGGTACAGCTTATCGAAGGAAGGTTCTGTCGCGACATAGGGCGCACAGGAGGCGCACGATGCGTGTCGCACGCCTCCTATGCGCTCTCCGCCCCGAAAAGGGGCGGTTGAGCTGGGTCTTGCCGCTGTTCCCCCGCTTCGCCGTACCGGCTAGACGAGGCCCAGCTTCTCGGCCGCGGTGACCGCGTCGACCGGGACCGTGACCGGCTGCGGGGCACCCGCGACGGCCCAGTCGGGGTCCTTGAGGCCGTTGCCGGTGACCGTGCAGACGATCTTCTGGCCGGGGTCGACCTTGCCCTCTTCGGCGGCCTTGAGCAGACCGGCGACCGAGGCGGCCGAGGCCGGCTCGACGAAGACGCCCTCCTGGGAGGCCAACAGGCGGTAGGCGGACAGGATCTGGCGGTCCGTCACCTCGTCGATGAAGCCGCCCGACTCGTCCCGTGCGGCCAGCGCGTACTGCCAGGACGCCGGGTTGCCGATCCGGATCGCGGTGGCGATGGTCGAGGGGTCCTTGACGATCTCGCCGCGCACGATGGGCGCGGAACCGGACGCCTGGAAGCCCCACATGCGCGGGGTGCGGGCGGCCATGCCGTCCGCCGCGTATTCGGTGTAGCCCTTCCAGTACGCGGTGATGTTGCCCGCGTTGCCGACGGGCAGGACGTGGATGTCCGGGGCGTTGCCGAGCGCGTCGACGATCTCGAACGCGGCGGTCTTCTGGCCCTCGATACGGACCGGATTGACTGAATTGACCAGCGCCACCGGGTAGTTGTCCGAGAGGGAGCGGGCCAGGGTGAGGCAGTCGTCGAAGTTGCCGTCGACCTGGAGGATCTTGGCTCCGTGGACCAGCGCCTGGCCCATCTTGCCGAGTGCGATCTTGCCCTGCGGTACGAGGACGGCACAGACCATGCCGGCCCGCACCGCGTAGGCGGCGGCGGAGGCGGAGGTGTTGCCGGTGGAGGCGCAGATGACGGCCTTCGCACCCTCCTCCTTGGCACGGGTGATCGCCATGGTCATGCCGCGGTCCTTGAACGACCCGGTGGGGTTGGCGCCCTCCACCTTGAGGTGCACCTCGCAGCCCGTGCGCTCGGAGAGGACCTGAGCGGGGACGAGCGGCGTGCCACCCTCACGAAGCGTGACGACCGGCGTCGTGCTCGTGACCGGAAGGCGGTCCCGGTACTCCTCGATGATGCCGCGCCACTGGTGGGTGCCCTTGGTGGTCATGGGTCCTTACTCCCCTTCAACACGCATGATGCTGGCGACACCGCGCACGGTGTCCAGCTTGCGCAGCGCCTCGACGGTCGCCGAAAGGGCGGCGTCGGGCGCGCGGTGGGTGACGACGACGAGGGAAGCCTCGCCGTCTCCGTCCTGTCGGCTCTGCTGGCGGACCGTATCGATGGATACGCCCTGTTCGGCGAAGACCGTCGCGACCTGGGCGAGTACGCCAGGCTTGTCGGCCACGTCGAGACTGATGTGGTACCGCGTGACGACCTCGCCCATGGGGCTGACCGGCAGACGCGTGTACGCGGACTCACCGGGGCCGGTGGCCTCGCTGAGCTTGTTGCGGCAGACCGCGACCAGGTCGCCGAGGACCGCGGAGGCGGTCGGCGAGCCACCGGCGCCGGGCCCGTAGAACATCAGCTGACCCGCCGCGTCGGCCTCGACGAAGACCGCGTTGTACGCCTCGCGCACGGAGGCCAGCGGGTGGCTGAGCGGGATCATCGCGGGGTGCACGCGGGCGGTGACGGACCTGCCGTCGGCGGCGCGCTCGCAGATGGCCAGGAGCTTGACGGTGCAGCCCATGCGACGGGCGGACGCGATGTCCGCGGCGGTCACCTCGGTGATGCCCTCGCGGTGCACCTCACCGATCTTCACCCGGGTGTGGAAGGCGATGCCGGCGAGGATCGCGGCCTTCGCGGCGGCGTCGAAGCCCTCGACGTCGGCGGTCGGGTCGGCCTCGGCGTACCCGAGGGCGGTGGCCTCGTCGAGCGCCTCGGAGTATCCGGCCCCGCTCGTGTCCATCTTGTCGAGGATGAAGTTGGTGGTGCCGTTGACGATGCCCAGGACCCGGTTGACCTTGTCCCCCGCGAGCGATTCGCGCAGCGGACGTACGAGCGGAATGGCGCCGGCCACGGCCGCCTCGTAGTAGAGATCCCGGCCCTGGCTCTCCGCGGCGGCGTGGAGTGCGGCGCCGTCCTCGGCGAGCAGTGCCTTGTTGGCGGAGACGACGCTGGCGCCGTGCTCGAAGGCGGTCGTGATCAGCGTCCTGGCCGGCTCGATGCCGCCGATGACCTCGATGACCACGTCGATGTCACCCCGTTTGACCAGGGCGGTCGCGTCCGTGGTGATCAGTGCGGGGTCGATGCCCTCCCGCACCTTGGAGGGTCGGCGGACGGCGACACCGGCGAGTTCCACCGGTGCGCCGATGCGCGCGGCGAGGTCGTCGGCATGCGTCGTCATGATGCGCGCCACCTCTGAGCCGACCACTCCACAGCCCAGCAGCGCCACCTTCAGCGGACGCGTACGCATCATCCGACCTCGTTTCTCATACATGCTCATGTGTGGACCAGTCTCACTCACCGGACGGGAGTTTCCGCCACCCGTCCGGATCCTGAGATAACTATTTCATCAGCCGACATCGAGTGACAGAAGATCTTCCTCTGTCTCCCGTCGGACGATCACGCGCGCCTGTCCGTCCCGCACGGCGACGACCGGCGGGCGCAGGGCATGGTTGTAGTTGCTCGCCATGGAGCGGCAGTACGCGCCGGTGGCGGGTACCGCGATCAGGTCGCCGGGAGCGAGGTCGGCCGGCAGGAACGCGTCCTTGACCACGATGTCTCCGCTCTCGCAGTGCTTGCCGACGACACGCGCGAGCATCGGCTCGGCATCGGAGCTGCGGGAGACGAGCGCGACGCTGTATTCGGCGTCGTACAGCGCGGTGCGGATGTTGTCCGACATGCCGCCGTCGACGCTCACATACGTACGGAGCCCGTCGAGGGGCTTGATGGTGCCGACCTCGTACAGCGTGAACGCGGTGGGTCCGACGATGGCGCGGCCCGGCTCGACGGAGATCCGCGGGGTGGCGAGGCCGGACGCCTCGCACTCGCGGGTGACGATGTCGCTGAGTGCCTTGGCGATCTCGTGCGGCTCGCTCGGGTCGTCCTCGGAGGTGTAGGCGATACCGAGCCCGCCACCGAGGTCGATCTCGGGCAGCTCCACGCCGTGCTCGTCGCGCACCTCGGCGAGCAGCTGCACCACACGCCGCGCGGAGACCTCGAAGCCGGCCATGTCGAAGATCTGCGAGCCGATGTGCGAGTGGATGCCGATGAGTTCGAGGCCGTCGAGGGTGAGCGCCCGGCGGACGGCCTCCGCGGCCTGTCCCCCGGCCAGCGCGATGCCGAACTTCTGGTCCTCGTGGGCGGTGGCGATGAACTCGTGGGTGTGGGCCTCGACGCCGACGGTGACGCGGATCTGGACGCGCTGGCGCTTGCCGAGGCGCTGGGCGACGTCGGCGACCCGGACGATCTCCTGGAAGGAGTCGAGCACGATCCGCCCGACGCCGACGCCGACAGCGCGCTCGATCTCGGCCAGGCTCTTGTTGTTGCCGTGGAAGGCGATGCGCTCGGCGGGCATGCCGGCGTCCAGCGCGGTGGTCAGCTCGCCGCCGGAGCAGACGTCAAGGTTCAGTCCCTCTTCCTGGAGCCAGCGCACGACGGCACGCGACAGGAACGCCTTGCCCGCGTAGAACACATCGGCGTCGCGCCCGAAGGCATCGGCCCAGGCGCGGCACCTGGCCCGGAAGTCGCTCTCGTCGAGGAAGTAGGCCGGGGTACCGAACTCCTCGGCGAGCCGGGCGACTTCGATCCCGCCGACGGTGAGCGCGCCGTCCGCGTCGCGGGTGACGGTACGGGACCAGACCTTCTCGTCCAGGGCGTTCAGGTCGGCGGGCGGCGCCGCGTAGTGCCCCTCGTGGAGGACATCGGCGTGACGGGGTCCGGCGGGGTGGGCGGATCGGCTCATCGTGGTGTTCTGCTCTCTCGGGTCTCAGAGGTGTTCGGGCGCGCTGATGCCGAGCAGGTACAGGCCGCCTGCCAGCACCGTCCCGGCGGCTTCGGCAAGGGCCAGCCGGGAGCGGTGGGCGGCCGAGGGTTTCTCGTCGCCGACGGGGAGCGGCGAGCAGGCGTCGTGGAAGTCGAAGAAGGCGTGCGCCACCGTTTCGAGGTGCCGGGCGATCCGGTCGGGTGCGTGGAGACGGGCCGCCGCAGCGAGGACACCGGGGTGGTCGGCGAGTGCGGCGTGGAGTGCGGGCGCCTCGACGTCCTCGTCGTACGCGCCGGAGAACCCGAGCCGCGCGGCGCCGCGGGTCAGCGCGCGGGTGCGGGCGTGGGCGTAGCGGACCAGGAAGAGCTGGTTGGCCTCGCCCTGGACGAGGAGGTCGTCGCCGAGCGGGGCACGGTCGTGACCGGCCGGCCGGAGCAGTCCCCACAGGGCGGCGTCGCGGCCCAGCCGCGCAAGGAGCTCACCGGCCGGGGCCCCGGCCGGTACGGGCCGGAGTTCGACGCTCCCGGCGGCCCCGTCGTGCGGGCCGACGGAGATCCGCAGGTGCTCCCAGTCGGGATCGGCCGTTCCGGTGCAGCCGGTGCGCACCTGGCCGCCCTGCGTGCGCAGGACGCGCGCCACGGTCTGGGAGACCGCCGCCGCCCTGACCTCTCCCCGGTGGTGCAGCCGGTGGAGCTGTCCGGTGTCCGCGGTGACCCGCCCGTACCGGAGCCCCCGCTCCCGGACCTCGCGGACGAGGGCGGCGCGGGCCGCGGCATCGGCCGAGGCGTCGAGCGTGAAGTTCAGGAAACCGGGCCCGGTGATCTCGATCCGGCCGATCCCGGGCGTACCGGCGACCCGGTCGCGCAGGATCCGTGCCACCTCCCGCGGGGCCAGCGCGGCGGGACCGGCCAGCTGGAGGGCCACGGCGCAGGCGTAGTCGCCGCTGCCTCCGGGCCTGGTCCTCTCCACTCGCACGCGCGCGGGCACGGGCGCGCGCAAGGCATCCTCGTCGACCGCGCGCCGCACGGCGTGCAGCACGGTTCGGGAGAGATCTGCCGGGGTCACAGGACAAGCGTATGGGAGGAGGGGGGGCACTTCGCGACCCGGTTTCGCCATGCGGTCAGCCCGCCGGGCTCCCCGCCCGCCCGGCACCGTGTCTGCCGTCGACCGACGGCGGGTCCTCCGGGTGCATCAGACGACGGACCATCCGCACCAGCTCACTGGGCTCGAACGGCTTGGCCAGGAAGGCGTCCACCCCTGCGGCGACCCCCGCGTCGACCTCGTACGGCGTGCACGCACTGATGATCGCGACGGGCAGATGGCTCGTCCGGGGATCGGCGCGCAGCCGGGCGGCGGTCTGGACTCCGTCGAGCCGGGGCATCACCACATCGAGTGTGATCACATCCGGACAGACCCTGTGCACCAGATCCAGGCACTCGGCACCATCGGCCGCGGTCACGACCTCGAAGCCCTCCAGCTCGAGATTGACCCTGATCAACTGCCGTATGACCTTGCTGTCATCGACAACAAGCACGCGGCCGGACGCGCCAGACACTCTTCGAGGGTAGGTCGGCCGGAGGGGCTGCGTCCGGGTTTTGCCCACTTCCGGCCGCGGGCGTACGCCGCGAGGAGCGGCGCGGGCCGGGCTCGTCCGGACGCGGATCCGTCTCCGGTACGACATCCGGGGACCCGTGAATACCTGTTCACGGACAGCCCGCGGAAGCTGGTAGGGTTTCACTCGTCGCCGCACAACACAGCGACACGCCCCCGTAGCTCAGGGGATAGAGCATCGGCCTCCGGAGCCGGGTGCGCAGGTTCGAATCCTGCCGGGGGCACTTCAGTCCGGACAGCGTGATCAAGCCGCTGGCCAGCTGAGGCGCCAAGTACAGAGGGTCGGACCCAGTCACGCCGGGTCCGACCCTCTGTCGTTTGTGTGCCACTGACCTGGAGTGCGCGGCGAGTGGGTCCTTGTCCACGTCCGTCGGCGTATGGCGACGGTGAGCGCTTCGCGCGGTGGCTTGCCGACCAGACCGGACAACAGGTCATCGGGCCCATCCAGCAGGCCGTCGCCTCTTCGTTCTACCGGAGCTGCTACCAGCGCCTGAGCGAAGGGAAATCCTCGTCGGTGCTGTCAGTGACCTCTGTTAGCTTCATGCGACTTGTGTGATCCACGAGTTCAAGCGCTCACAGGGGAGGGACATTGACCAGGTTCGGAAGGACGGGCAGATGCAGACGGGCGGTGGTGGCGGGCTGCGCGGTGGCGCTGCTGGCCACGACTGCCGGTACGGCGCACGCGGTGGACAACCTGCCGCCGAAGCAGCCGTTGGTCCAGGATCTCCAGTCGCAGTACGAGGTCTGCGCTACCGGCGACGACACGCCATACGTGCCGGAGTCACCCAGGCTCAGTGCCATGCTGTACGACCCGGAGGAGGACAACCAGCCCTCCGAATTCAGCCCGGTCAAGGGCGAGTTCGAAGCCTGGTGGACGGACGCAGCAGGAGTTGAGCAGCGTCGTGCCTACACCACCATCACCTCGTCGTCGGGGGCGCGCTTCTACTGGTCGATGCCGGACGACATCCCGGCGAACACAGTCGTCTCCTGGCACGTCCGCGCGAACGACGGCGAGGCGACCTCGGCATGGAGCGATGCCGGCGACGGCTCGGTCTGCTCGTTCGTGTACGACGACGTGAACCCCGGGAAGGCGACAATCAGCTCCCCCGAATACCCCAACCCCGAGGACGTGTTCTGGGTGGACGGGGTGGGCGTCTACGGCCACTTCACCATGGACTCGCCCTCCGACGACGTGGCGTCGTACACGTACGGATTCCTGGGCGGCCCTTATGGGACCGTCTCCGCCGAGCGGCCGGGCGCGGCCGTGACCATTCCGTACCTGCCGCTCACTGCGGGGCCCAAGTCGCTGACGGTCCGCGCGATCGACCGGTCGGGACGAAGCAGCGGGGAGTCGTCGTACGACTTCAACGTGCAGTCCGGGCGTGCTCCTGTCGCCCGCTGGAAGCTGGATGACCCGGCGGGCTCCCGCTCGGCCTCTGCCGAGACGGGCACCGTCGCCCGTGCCGGCACCGGCGTGGCCTTCGGCGGCCCGGCGCCCGCAGGCGCCGGAGCCACCTCCACAGTCAGCCTTGACGGCAGCGGACACGGCTTTCTCACCACGGACGCCCCGGCGACCGACATCCGTAAGACCTTCGCCGTCAGCGCCTGGGTGCGACCCGCCGCAACCGGCCGGAGCATGACCGTCGCCAGCCAGGACGCGGACGGGAAGCCCGGCTTCAGCCTCGGGCTGCGCAGCCCGGCCCCCGGCCCTGTCTGGTCGTTCGCGATAGCGGGCGCACGGGTCTCCGGTGGCGCGCCCGAGACAGGCGAGTGGGCCCATCTGCTGGGCCTGTACGACGCGGAGACAGGTCGCGCGCACTTGTACGTCAACGGCCATGAGGCCGGCACCGCGGCAGAGGCGACTCCCGCCGAGGCGGCCGGCGCGTTCCAGATCGGACGCGCCCGTGGGACCACGGGCTACCGTGACCGGTGGCACGGTGACATCGGTGACGTACAGGTCCACGACCGGGTCGTAGTACCGGACGAGGTAGCTGCACTGGCACTGCGCAAGCCGAGGCTGCTCGGCCACTGGTCGATGGAGAACGCGGCGGACGGCGCGAGTCCCGAGCAGTCGGACGGCGCGCCGCTGCGGCTCGGCACGGGAGCTTCGATCTACCGGGGCTCCGATGATTCCTGTATCCCGGAACTCGACCCCGACTGCACCTACGTGCCGCCGGCGCTCGTCGGTGACGGACACCTGCGCCTGGACGGCGAGACCGGGTACGCCGCTGCCGACGGGCCCGTCGTGGACACCGGGGACAGTTTCACCCTCGGCGTCGTCGTGCGCCTAGCGGACTCCGAGCCGGCCCACCCGATGACCGTGCTCTCGCAGGCCGGCGAGCACACCGACGCGTTCAAGGTGCGCTACGAGCCGTCCACGCACACCTGGCAACTGGTGATGCCGGAGAAGGACGAGGTCGGAGCCCCCGAGAAGGTGGTGTCCCGGATCACGGGCGCGGACGGCGGCAAGGGCGGGGGGCAGCGTCTCGCCGTGGTCTACGACGACGGGACCGATACGATCAAGCTCTACCTCGACGGTTACACCAACTCTGGGGCGACCGCGGCCCTCCCCAACGGCTGGCACAGCACCGGCGCCCTCCAGATCGGCCGCGCCAAAGCCGGTGACGGCTGGGGCGAGTACCTCCACGGCGATGTGGACGAAGTGCAGGCCTACTCCGGTGCGCTGCGGGACGAGGACGTACCCGGCCTCGGCTGGGGTACGGAGCCCTGCTTGTGCTGATCCATCCGCGCTGACTCCATACCGGAGCCCCGCCAGCCGCCGAAACAGGTTCTACGGGCCGTCGGGGCTCCGGCCCAACCGCCACGCATTCACCACCAGGATCTACCGCAGCACTACCGGGCCGCAGGCGCCGGAGGTGCTTCCCAGGACGTTCACGGGACGTGGTGAGTGAGTTGACCACCGGCGTGCGCCCGCGTGGATGCCGCCCGCCGGCGGCTTCCGCTCAGAGCAGGCTGCGCACGGCTTCGGTGATGGCGCGGCGCCGTTCGTCCGGGGTCGGGCCCGAGGTCGTGGAGGCGGGCATCGACGTGGCGTTCGTGGGGCTCCAGGCCGTCGCGATGGCCAGGACCAGGGTGAGGAGCTCCGGGGCGGAGAAGCCGGGGGCGATGCCCGTCTCGGCCTGCACCTTGGCGAGGGCTTCGAGCTTGGCGTCGCGGGTCGGGGAGACCAGGGCGGGGTCGCGGGTGTCGGTGTCGCCGCGTTCCAGGCGGTGCCAGGCGGCGAGCCGGATGACCTCGGGGTGCTCCAGACAGAAGTCGAACAGCCGGCCCGCATAGCCGGGGAGGTCCTCCGGAGTGAAGGGGACCATGTTCAGGCCGTGCGCGACGTGGGCGTCGAAGACGGCGTCGAAGAGCTGGTCCTTGCTGCAGAAATAGACGTAGATCAGGTTCTTGTTCGCCGAAGCCGCGGAGGCGATCCGGTCGACCCGAGCTCCGGCGATCCCGTGCGTGGCGAACTCGTCGGTGGCGGCCTGCAGGATGCGGAGCTTCGTGGCCTCTGCTCGGGACATGTGGGAATGGTATCGGTGGACCAGCCGCTCGTGACCACCGCCGGATTGACGAGGACTCAGCCGAATCCGAAGGCGTCGAAGGCGGCGTCGGACGCGACCAGCATCACGGTGCACCAGAGCGTGACGCCGACCATCAGCCAGCTGAGCAGCCGCCACCGGGGAACACCGAGCGCCGCGCCCAGCAGTGCGGAGCCCCAGGTGCCGAAGAGGGCGGGACCGATCACGCCGAAGCCGATGGCGCCGTAGCGGTCCACCACCCGCCGCGCCCGCACCCCCGCCTTGCCGGAGAGCCGGTCCTTGCCCGGCGCCACGTCGGCGTCGCCCCGCCTGCCCGCACGCCACAGCTGCCAGCGGGCCCGCGCGCGCTCCATCGCGAACACCGCGAAGAGGAGGCAGCAGGCCGAGCCTGTGAGCACCGCCAGGAGGGCCACGGGCGCCGGCAGCGAGAGCGAGAGGCCGAAGGGGACGGCCGGGGTTCCGAGGACGAAGCCGGCGAGTACGGCCCAGGCGAATCTCACCATGCAAGGACTCCTCATGGGGCGGGTGGACGACTGCCTGTCGACGTGTCAGACGCACCCTAATTGACTAACCGGTTACTCTACGCCCATGACTCAATCCGGCACACAGCTGGCCCAGTTGGCGGCAAGCAAGTATCTGCTCCTCACCACCTTCCGCAAGGACGGACGGGCGGTTCCGACCCCGGTATGGGTGATGCGGGACGGCGACTCCCTGGCCGTGTGGAGCCCGGCGGACTCGGGCAAGGTCAAGCGGATCCGCAACAGCGGAAGGGTCACGCTCGCGCCGTGCGACTGGCGGGGCAAGGTGAGCGGGGAGGCGGTGGCCGGCATCGCCGAGCTGCCCGGTGCGGACGGCACGCGGCACTACCTCGACCTGATGAAGCGCAAGTACGGCCTCGTGGCGAGGGTGGGGCTGATCGGCAGCCGGCTGCGTGGACGCCAGGACAGCAACGTGGGAATCCGGGTACGCCTCGCCGGATGAAGGGCGCTGGCCGTCATCGGACTGGCACAGTTGATGAGTCGGCCTGGTCGGCTTCGCCGTCGCGTCCGTCATCGGCGGCGCCGCCGGGAACTTCGTCTTCTTGACCTCGTGGTGGAACGTCACCCCGTCGAGCACCTGACTGGCGCGCTCGATCCGTACCGTGATCATCGCCTCCACCTCCTCGGCGGCCCCCGGTCGCCCTGAGCAGACCGCGTACCGTCTCGGCGCCCTCGGCGTCCAGCGCAGGATCGCCGACCAGGGACCGGCCTTCGCCTGCCCGGCATCCGCGTTGCGCAGTGCGTGGGCCATCAGCGCGGTCGCCTTGCCCTCCCGCAGGTCGTCCAGCGTCGACTTCCCGGTCAGTTCGGGGTCGCCGAACACGCCCAGCAGGTCGTCGCGCAGCTGGAACGCCTCGCCGATCGGCAGGGAGTACGCGGTGAGGACGTCCCGCAGCCGCTGGTCGGCCGCGGCGAAGTCCGGCGCCGATGTGCAGCGGCCGTTCCACCGTGTACTTGGCCGTCTTGAAGCGGATGACGGTGAGCGCCGACTCGACGTCCGAGCCACTCGCTCCGGTCCACGGGTCCGGCCTGGCGGAAGGCGTGGTCGTCCAAGGCTTGAAGGCAGGGAAGCGCTGGGGGAAGCGCCGGCGGAACGGCCGGCGACGGCGGGCCCGGTCCCCCGGGCCCGCGGCCGGTCAGGAGAGGGTGTCGGCGACGACGGAGGCCGCCTGGGCGATCAGCCGGTCGTCGTAGCCCGTGTCCGGCTTCCTGCTGTTCGACATGATCGCCACGACGATGGGGGCGGTGTCGGGGGGCCACACCACGGCGATGTCGTTCCGTACGCCGTAGGTGCTGCCCGCTCCCGCCCGGTTGCCGACCACCCAGGTCCTGGGCATTCCGGCCTTGATGAGGGCGCCGCCCGTCGTGCTGGAGCGGAGCCACTTCGCGAGCTGGGCGCGTTCGGGCTTGCCGAGGGTGTCGTCGAGGACGAAGGAGCGCAGGTCCTCGGCCATGGCCCGCGGGGTGCTCGTGTCCTGGGTGGCGCCCGGGGACCACTCGTTGAGCTGGGTCTCGCGGCGGTCCATCCGGGTGACGTCGTCGCCGATCTCCTCCAGGGCCGCGTCCAGGCCCTCGGGGCCGCCGAGCTCGTCGAAGAGCAGGTTGGCGGCGGTGTTGTCTCCGTACCGTATGGCTGCGTCGCACAGCGCGCCCAGGCTCATCCCGGTTGCGACGTGCTTCGCCGTGACCTCGGAGCGGGGGACCAGGTCGTCCTTGGAGTACGTGACGACCCGGTCCATGCCGCTCAGGGTGAACTTGCGCAGGACGGCACCGGCGGCCAGGGCCTTGAAGGTGGAGGCGTAGGCGAACCGCTCGTCGTCGTTGTGGGTCACCTCGCGTCCGGTGCCGGTGTCGACGGCGTAGACGCCGAGCCGGGCGTCGAACTTCCGCTCCAGAGCGGCGAACCGCCTTTGCAGCGCGCGGGTTTCACCGGCCGGCGGCCTAGCGGCCTCGCTCGGTGCGCCCGGACTGCTCGGCGCGGCGGCCGGCGAGCCGGTGCCGGACGGAGGTGATCCGTGCGTGCCGTCCTGTCCGCAGGCCGTCAGCGGGACGAGGGCGAGCGCGGCGAGCGCGCCGAGAACTGCGCGCAGGGCACGGGATTGCTGCATGGTCCAAACCTCCGGGCCGCCGCACGCAGGGCGCACAGGAAGGAGTCGTGATCGGGACCATCCTTGCCTGGGGTACCGATGCGGTCAAACACCCTCATCTTCGGCCCTGTCCCGGACGGCGTGACGGCCCGCCGGTTCCACCGGCGGGCCGTCACGGGAGATCCCGGCAGATCACACTCAGGTCTGGCCGTTCTTGACGATCAGTGACCGCAGACCCTGCTGGAGGTACTCACCGTAGGAGAGGGCCGGGTTCGACTCCTTCTCCTGGGACCCCTCGGGCCAGAAGGGTTCGATCACGCTGTTGTGGCCCGCGTTGAGGAAGAACGGCAGGGAGAGCCGTTCGGCGTTCACGAACTTCACCCGGTGGTTGGGGGCGGGGAAGTAGTCGTTGGTGATGTGACCCATGTACGTACCGCAGTTCACCAGGAAGTTGTCCTTCGACGTCGGCAGGTCCTGCCAGCCGTCGACCGTCTCGACCTGGAGGTTCTGCACCTGGGTCTGGTAGAGCACGGTGATCATCGAGACGTCCAGATGGTCCTCGAAGCTCAGCTTCATGCCGTCCGGACCGGTCTTCACCGGCGGGTAGTCCTCCAGGTAGGGGTAGCGGATCATCGACACGGAGGACAGGGTGTCCTCCTTCGCGAGCCCGGCGTCGAAGAAGTTCTCGGGCTTCCCGAGCGCGAGCGCGAGCCCCCGCATGATCACGGTGGACAGCTGGAGCATCTCGGCGAAGTACTTCTCGCCGAACGGCCGGAACCGCGGGTGACGCTCCTCGTCGGGCCAGATGTTCACCTCGTGCATCGGTGTCCCCGACCTGATCATCGGGTGGTCCTCGCTGAACAGCGGGTTCAGGTAGCAGAAGGACTCGACCGCCTTCTTGCCCTTGACCGCCTTGTAGTAGCCGTTGCGTACGTGCGGGTTGTCCTTGTTGTACGCGTTGATCGCCAGGTCGTGCTTCTCCTGGTCGGTCATGGTCCGGTGGAACTCGTTGACCACGTCCTGGAGCAGCTGTACGTCCACTCCGTGATGGGACGCGTAGAAGAACCCGGACCCCCGGCACGCCTTGTTGATCTGCTGGGCGACGTGCTTCTTGGCGTCGGCGTCGTCACCGGACAGCGGCGATATGTCGATGGTCGGGACTTCGGCCGACGGCATCAGGACTGGCATGAAACCCTCCGTGGGATCGAGTGGCGGCAGAGCTGTCGGGGCCCCCGCTCCGGTCGTGTCACCGGGTGTCCGACAGCGCTGCCGAGATGCGTTCACACATGCCGGCGACCAGACGGTCGTTGCGTACCCACGAGTGGTGGGTCTCGCCGCGGAGCGGATGGACCTCGATCGACTCGGCGGGCAGCAGCGCGTCCAGGCCGTTGTACGGCGACCGCTGGTAGAACTCGAACAGCCGGCGCTGTTCGTCGTCGCGGACGATCTCGTTGAGCTCCTCCGCCTTGAACATCAGCAGTTTTCCGGTGCGTGCGCCCAGCCGGTCCAGGTCCTTGCGGCTCGGCGCGTAGTGGTAGTTGATCGGGTCGAGGATGTCCTCGGCCTCGGGGAGCCCGATGGCGGCCGACGCCTGCCGTACGTCGAAGTACGGGTCGATGAGGAACAGGTGGTCGACCGTCTCGCCCGCACGGGTCAGCTGCAGGGACACCTCCAGCGAGAGGACTCCCCCGAAGCTCCAGCCGAGAAGGCTGTACGGGCCGGACGGCCGCAGTTCCCGGATGTGCTCCTGGTAGTAGCGGGCCAGGTCCTCGAACGAGGCCATGGGCGCGTGCAGATGGATGTTGTTGAACAGCACGAGCCGGTGGCCGGGCAGCCGCTGGGCGAGGTTGCTCAGATAGCTCTCGGCCCCGCCCTCGCCGGGCGGGAAGACGAAGAGGGTGCGTTCCGCGCTCTCCTCGTTGACGAGGATGTACGGCTCGAAGGCGTCCTCCGGCGCTGTCGGCCGGTCCGTCCGGGCGCGGCCCGTCCCGGTGCGTGCCACGGCCGCCGTGTGCGCGGTCAGCTCTTCGAGCGCCGACTTCAGTGCGCTCACGAACCGCCCGGTGGTGGCCTCGCCCAGCCGGCTGTCGACCACCGTCACGAGGCGGCCGCCGGTACACCTCATCGTCACGTCGACGCCGAACTGGTCCGCTCCCCTGTTCCGCTCGGAGATGTGGCTGCCGCACATCGAGGAGTCGAGCTGCCAGCCCGCCCCGTGGTCCGGCGCCCCCTCCCCCTCGTCGGAGAGCCGGCCCAGATAGTTGAAGCTGACCGTGGGCAGGGGCGCGCGCTCACCGCCGTACCGGCCGAAGAGGGCCCCGTAGCCGATCCCGTGGTGCGGGACCCGCCGGAAGGCGTCCTTCGTGTCCAGGATGCTGCGGCCGAGGTCCTGCGGGTCCGCCTCGACGGCCAGGGGGTACATCGTCGTGAACCATCCGACGGTGTCCCTGACGTCGGGCGCCCCCTCGAAGCGTTCGCGTCCGTGTCCCTCTACCGTGACGTAGTTCGTCGCCTGCCCCGTGACCGAGCGCAGGGCGAGACCGGTCGCCGTCAGCAGCAGGTCGTTCATCGTGGTGTCGTACGCCCAGTGGCTCTCGGTGAGCAGGGTCCTGGTGTCCGACGGGTCGAGCGCGAACTCCTCGCGGCGGGTCTCCGCGTCGCGCGGGGGCGCGGTCAGCTCGCCGGCGGGCGCCGAGGCCATGCCCCGGGTGATCTCCGTCCAGAGCTGCCGTTCGCCCTCGCCGGGGGCGTAGCCCCGCAGCGCCTCGGCCCACTGCCGGTAGCTGCTCGTCTTCGCCTCCAACTCGCCCTCGTGGTAGAGGATCTCCAGGTCCTGAGCCAGGATGTGCCAGCTGACGGTGTCGACGATCAGGTGGTGCAGGGCGAACCAGACCCTCGCCGTGCCGTCCTCGAAGCCGTGGAGGTACGCCACACAGTGCGTCGGGCCGTCCGCGAGGTCGAACCCGCTCTGCCACGCGGCGAGTTGGCTGCTGATCTCCTCGTCCCGCAGATGTGTCACGTCGAGTTCGTGCAGGACGACGTCCGGGCTGCCGCCGTAGGTCTGGGTGATCTCGGTGCCCGTGCCGGTGTAGCGCAGACCGAATGCGTCGTGGTGTTCCACGAGCCGGGCCAGGGCCGGGCGGAGCCTGGCCATGTCGAGCGGCGGCGTCGTGACGGCGAAGTTGTGGTTCCACCGGTCGCGGTCGGCGAGGGGCTTGGCGAAGAACCACTCCTGGATGGGCAGCAGCGGGCACTCGCCGGTCAGCCGGCCCTGCTCGGGTGCCTCCCCCTCGCTCCCGTCCGCGCCCCGTGCGGCTTCCGGTCCGGACAGGACGTTGTCGACGAGCCGGCGGACGGTCGGGAAGTCGAAGATGTCCTTGACGCCGACCTTGCGCCCCACTTCGCGCTGCACCTGGCTCGCCAGGTGCAGGGCGCTGATGCTGTCGCCGCCCGAGCGGAAGAAGTCGTCGTCGATGCCCACCGAGCCGACCGGCAGCTGTGCGGTCCACAGCTGGCAGAGCCGGGCTTCCGTACGGCTGCGCGGTGGGGCGTAGGCCGCCCGCTTCACCGAGAGGCCGGCCTGCGGGAGTGCCTTGGTGTCGAGCTTCCCGTTGATGGTCATCGGCAGCGGCCGGTCGAGCCGCACCAGCAGGGCCGGGACCATGCCCGGCATGAGCTGGGCCCGCAGGGTGGTGAAGATCCCGTCCTCGTCGACGCTCGCGTCACGGTCCGCGACGTAGTAGCCGACCAGTCGCCTGCTGCCCGGGGAGCGTTCGTCCGCCGTGACGACGACGGCGCACTCGCGGACGCCCGGACAGGTGGCCAGGACCGCCTCGACCTCGCCGGGTTCGATGCGCAGGCCGTTGATCTTGACCTGGGCGTCGTTGCGTCCGACGTACTGGATCTCGCCGTCGCGGGTGCGCCGGACGAGGTCACCGGTGCGGTAGATGACCGGAGACCGGTCGTCCTCGCGCTCCTCCCCGCTGCGGAACGGGTTCGCCAGGAAGCGCTCCCGCGTCAGCTCCGGCCGGTTCAGATACCCGTGCGTGACGCACTCGCCCGCGACGTACAGCTCCCCGACCGCGCCGGGCGGGAGCAGTTCCATCCTGTCGCCGAGCACGTACAGCCGGGTGTTTCCGAGCGGTCCGCCGAAGGTGTTGCGGTAGCTCTCGCCGGGCTCGAAGCGCCGGTTGGTGTTGTAGACCGCCGTCTCCGTGGTCCCGTAGGCGTTGACGATGGGCCCGGCGTACTCGCGCCGGATCTTGTCGAAGTGGCTCTCGTGGAACGCCTCCCCCGCGACGAGCACGCACCGCAGCTCCGTCAGACGGGCGAGGTCGAACTGCTGGATCTGGGTCGGCGTACCGCTCATATACGTCAGTCCGGCACGGTTCGCGTACGAGTAGAAGGCGTCGTCGTGGGCCGGTGAGGGCGGCGGGACGATGAGCTTGTGACCGGCCAGGACGGAGAGCGCCAGCTGCTCGACGGAGAAGTCGAAGACGTAGTTCGCGAGGAACAGGACGCCGTGACGTGCCGCGCCGGCTGACGCGTCCGGGGCCCCGAAGTAGCGCCCGTCCAGCTCCTCCCGGAAGCTGTCCACCGCGCGGTGCGGGACGAGGACGGCCTTGGGCCTGCCCGTGGTGCCCGAGGTGTAGATCGCGTACGCCACGTCCTCGGCGGTCACCGGCGTGACCGGGTTCTCGGCGGAGCGGTAGCCCATCGGAAGCCGGTCGATGTCGACCACCTGGGTGTCCGCCGCGGCGGGCAGGGCGCGCAGCCGCTCTCCGTGGGCCGCGTTGGTCACGACCAGCCGGGCGCCGGTGTCCTGGAGCATGAACGCGATCCGGTCGTCCGGGTAGCCGGGGTCGATCGGTACGTACGCCGCCCCCGCCTTCCACACCGCGAGGATCGCCGTGATCGTCAGCTCGCTCTTGTCCAGCACCAGGCCGACCAGATCGTTCGGCCTGAGCTCGACGACCGACCGCAGGTAGTGGGCCAGCCGGTTCGCCCGCTCGTTGAGCTCGCGGTAGGTCAGCGCCGTATCGCCGCACACGACCGCGTCCTCGTCGGGCAGGGCCGCCGCCCTCTCCTCGAACACCTCGTGGAGCGTCCGGGCGGGGGCACGGCCGGGCAGCGCCCGCGCGGTGCTGCCGGCGGCCGCCAGGGCCGTCCGGTCGGCGTCGGCGAGGCGGTTGACGTCCGCGAGACCGGCGCGGTTCCCGACGGCGGACAGCCGGGCGAACTCCGCCAGGATCTGCCGGAAGGTGGTGATGAAGCCGGCGGCACTCGCGTCGTCGAAGAGCGAGGCGGCGTAGGTCAGGTTGCCCGCCAGGCCGTCCTGGGTCTCGGTGAGGGTGGCCGACAGGTCGAACTTGGTGGCCGTCCAGCCGCCGCCGTCCGGTGTGTACGGGGTCAGGAGCGGGTGCTCCTGTGCCGCCGGGTCGCCGTCGGAGCGGTCCGTGACGTTCTGGAGGGTGAAGTTGATCTGGAGGACGGGGTGGCGGCTCGGGTCCTTCTCGGGGTCGAGCTCCTTGACCAGTTGCTCGAACGGCAGCTCGCCGTGCACCTGCGCCGCGACGACGTTCTCGCCCACCGCGTGCACGTAGTCCGTGAGCGTCGCGTCCGGGTCGATCCGGACGCGCAGGGCGAGGAGGTTGGCGAAGAAGCCGATCGTACGGTCGAACTCCGGGCGGCCCCGGTTGGCCGAGGGAGTCCCCACGACGAAGTCGTGCTGTCCGGTGTACGTGTGGAGCACGAGGCCCCAGGCCCCGAGCAGCACGCTGTACAGGCTCACCCGCGCCGACTGGGCCAGGGCCTTCAGTGCCTGGGTGGTCGGCTCGTCGAGGGCGAACTCGATCTCGCGGCCCCGGTAGTCGAAGCGGGGCGGGCGCGGCCGGTCCAGCGGCAGCCTGGTCGTCTCGTATCCGGCCAGCGCTTGTGTCCAGAAGGCGGTCAGCTCCGAGAGGCGCCGTCCGCTCAGATACTGGCGCTGCCACACGGCGAAGTCCGCGTAGCTGCCACGGATCGTGCCGAGTTCCGTGTCGGGCACGCCGTGGAGGAGGGCCGCCAGTTCACGGCGGAAGGTGTTCCAGGACCAGCCGTCGAAGCAGCTGTGGTGCAGGACGAGACTCAGGTGGACGCCGCCGGGGTCCGTGGCGAGCTCGAACAGGTCGGCGCGCAGCGGCAGTTCCTCGTCCAGGCGGAACACATGACCCTGGGCCCCGACCAGTCGCTCGTCGAGTTCCGTGGTGCTGCCGGCCGTGTGCAGGGCGGGCCGCAACAGGTCCGACGCCTCGTCCTGGGGCAGCGTGTACTGCCGCCTGACACCGTCGCCGTCCGTCCTGAGCAGCGTGCGCAGGGCGGGGTGGCGGCGCACGAGCGTGCGCAGGGCCTGGACGACCGTGTCCGGCGAGACACCGTCGTCCGTGGCGATCCGCAGGACGAACGGGATGTTGTACGCGGCGGTGCCGCCCTCGAACTCGTCGATGAACAGCAGGCGTTCCTGCGCGAGCGACACCAGGGGCTCGCCCGCCCCTTCGGCGGCGCGCCCGGCGGCCTCGAAGGGCTCGTCGTCGGCCTGTGCGGCCATCTCCTGGATGTGGGCCGCCTGGGCACCGAGCGTCGTGTGCTGGAGCACGGTCGCGACCCCGAGGCCGCGGCCGAAGCTGGTGGTGATGGCCTGGGCGAGCGCCATCGCCCGGATGCTGTCGCCGCCGAGTGCGAAGAAGTCCTCGTGGACCCCGATGCGGTCGGGGGCGACGCCGAGCACCGTGGACCAGATGCCGCAGAGCTTGGTCTCCACGTCGTTGGACGGGGCGACGTACTCGGTGCTGTCCCCCGGTCCGAAGTCCGTCTCCGGGAGCCTGCGGGTGTCCAGCTTCCCGCTGGGCGTGACGGGGATGTCCGTGATCCGCAGGATGCGGGCGGGGACGATGGCCTCGGGCAGTCTGGCCCGCATCCACTGCTTCACGTCCTGCTCGTCGAGCTCGCGGTCGCAGACGTAGAAGCCGACGAGGTACTTCTGCGCGGCGGCGGACACCGTCGACCCGTGCTCGCGCGCGATCACCAGGGACCGGGTCACGCCCTCGTACGAGGACAGGGCGGCCTCGACCTCGCCGAGCTCGACCCGCTGCCCGCGGATCTTCACCTGGAGGTCGGTGCGTCCCAGGCACTCCAGTTCGCCGTTGGGCAGCCACCGGGCGAGGTCGCCCGTCTTGTAGACGCGAGCGTTCCGGCCCTCCGCCTTCTCCTCGGGGGTCTGGAACGGGTTGTCGACGAAGCGGTCGGCGGTCAGCTCGTCACGGTTGAGGTAGCCGCGGGTGACGCCGGTTCCGCCGATGTAGAGCTCGCCCATGCCACCGACGGGGACGCGCTGCATCGACTTGTTGAGCACGTAGCAGGCGGTGTTGGCGACCGGGTGCCCGATGCTCTTGGTGGCGCGCCGCTCGCCCGCCTCGTACAGCCGCTTGTGGCTCGTGATGGAGATCTCGGTCGGGCCGTAGCCGTTGATGATGGTCTTCCCGAACGTCCCGCGGATCTTGTTGAACACGGGCTCGGTGAAGTCCTCACCGATCGCGTCGATGCGGGTCAGGGACGTCGTGGTCGCGTAGTCGTACAGCGAGAGGACCGACGGGGTGCCGGAGAGGTACGTGACCTGCTCGTCGTTGATGTACGCGTACAGCCGCTCGGCGTCCGTGCGCATGCTGTCGTCGAGGACGACCAGCTTCTGTCCGTTGAGCAGCGCGTCGGTCATCTGCTCGACGAAGTGGTCGAAGACGTAGTTGGAGAACGAGAGCAGCGCCTCGTCCCCCTTCTCCTTCGCCAGGCCGAACAGCCGGGCCACGGACACCTGGAGGTTGACGACGCCCCGGTGCTCGACGAGTACGGCCTTCGGCCTGCCCGTGGTCCCCGAGGTGTAGATCGCGTACGCCAGGTCGGTGCTGGTCACGGCCGTCTCCGGCGCGTGGGCCAGCTCCTCGTCCAGTGGCAGCCGCTCGATGTCCAGCACCCGGAGCCCGGCATCGGCGGTCACGCCGCGCAGCCGCTCGCCGTGGATCTCGTTGGTCACCACCGCGCGGGCCGCGGTGTCCTGGAGCATGAACGCGATCCGGTCGTCCGGGTAGCCGGGGTCGATCGGCACGTACGCCGCCCCCGCCTTCCACACCGCGAGGATCGCCGTGATCATCAGCTCGCTCTTGTCGACGACCAGGCCGACCAGGTCGTTCGGCCTGAGCTCGACGACCGACCGCAGGTGGTGGGCCAGGCGGTTGGCCCGCTCGTCCAGTTGCCGGTAGGTGAGGCGGCGGTCGCGGTAGACGACCGCGTCCTCGTCGGGCCAGGCCGCCGCC
This sequence comes from Streptomyces sp. NPDC058620, assembly GCF_042717135.1. Classification (NCBI taxonomy): domain Bacteria; kingdom Bacillati; phylum Actinomycetota; class Actinomycetes; order Kitasatosporales; family Streptomycetaceae; genus Streptomyces; species Streptomyces sp. NPDC058620. Next base: position 161,218 of record NZ_JBHXQO010000008.1, on the reverse strand, counting down.
ATCTGCTCGAAGACGCCGTGGAGGGTCTGCTCGGCGGGGAAGGCGGTCTCGGTGCGGTTCCACTCGTCGAAGCGCTCGGTCATGGCCGGTGAGACCAGTTCGAGGCCGGTGACGGGCTGCGCGATATCGTCCGCGACCTGCTGGAACAGGGTGTCCGTGGCGTCCAGCAGGGTGTCGATGGTGGAGTCCTCGAACAGCTCGCCCGCGTACCAGAGGGTGACCGTCAGCTCGTCGTCCTCCTCGCGTGCCACGACGGCCAGCGGGTAGTCCACCTTGTCGGCGTCGTACCCCTTCTCGAAGCGCAGGAGTTCGTCGTGCTCCTCCGCCTCCTCCAGCAGCCGGGGGTAGTTCTCCAGCACGAGCAGCGTGTCGAAGAGCCGCCGTTTCATGCCGCCGGTCTGGAGCCGTCCCAGCTCCACCGTGCTCCTGCTGTTCATCGTGTTGACGGCGGCCTGGATGTCGCTGATCGCGTCGCCGACGGTCCTCGCCGCCTGGTCGTCGTGGTCGACGATCAGCGGCAGCGTGTTGATGAACAGGCCGACCGAGTCCTCGATGGCGTCGACGTGCAGGTTGCGCCCGGAGACGATCGTTCCGACCACCGTGGTGTTCCCACCGCCGATGGCGTACAGCACCTTGTGCCACACGAACTGGAGCACCGAGTGCAGGGTGACGGAGTTCGCCGCGCACCGCGCCTTGAGCTCTGCGGTCAGGACCGCGCCGAGACGCAGCTTCTTCGTCCGGTGCTCGCGTACGTGGTCGTAGTCGCTGAGCGCGACCTGGTAGCGGATCTCCTCCTTGAGGAGCCCGCCGAAGTCCCCGCGCTCGTCGATGCGCTCGATCTGCTGGACCCAGTAGTCGACGTGGTCGTCCCGGTGCGCTTCCCAGTGCCGCTGCGCCGCCACGTACGCGTGGTCCACGGCCGTTTCCGTTCCGGCGCCCCGGAGCAGCCGGAGGTAGGTGCGGTGCACGTCGTCGTGGAGTACGGGCAGGCTCCAGCCGTCCATGATCAGGTGGTGGCAGCTGAAGATCAGCGAGAACAGGTCCTCGCGCTGCTTGACCAGGTAGACGCGGAACAGCCGGCCCGCCGCCGGTTCGTACGGCTCGGTCCTGTCCCGTTCCTGGAGTTCCCTGATGCGGGCGTCCTGCTCGCCGGCGTCCGCGATCTCGCTCAGGTCGACGAAGCGCCAGTCGAAGGGCTTGTCGTCGTGCTCGATGATCTGGAGCGGTTCCTCGGCCCACTCGAAGCGCAGGCGCAGCGCGGGGTACTTCCGCTGGGCGTCCTGCCACGCCTCCTTCATCTGCTCGGGCCGGATGCCGCACCGGTAGCGGTGCACCGACTGCATGACGTAGGCGTCGTCGCCGTTGCGGCTCTTCAACGCGTGGTAGAGCAGGCCCTGCTGGAGGCCGTTGGCGCGCAGCCGCAGGGATTCGCCCTCGTTCAGGGACTCCTCGACGCTCCCCTGTACCGGTCGCGGGCCCTGCTCCAGCTGCCGGTCCAGGTGCCGGGCCAGTTCGCCGAGTGTCCTGAGCGTGAAGACGTCCTCGACACCGACGAAGACGCCCAGCTGCTGGCGTACGCGTGCGATGAGCAGGATGCAGGAGATGCTCTGGCCGCCGAGCCGGAAGAAGTCGTCGCCGTCGCCGATCCGGGCCGCCGGTACACCGAGGACCGTGCTCCAGATCGCACGGAGCTCGTCGAGCACGCCGTCCGCCGGACGGCCGCCGTGCGCCGGTGCCGGCGTCGCGCCGGGGCGGGCGGCGTCCACCTCGGGCAGGGCGCGCCAGTCCACCTTGCCGTTGATGTTGACCGGGATGCTGTCGAGGCGGACCATCCGGGCGGGGACCATGATCCGGATCAGCCGCTGTTCGAGGAAGGCCAGCAGCTCGTCCTCGGTCACATCCGCCGAGGGTTCGGTGAGGTAGTAACCGGCCAGATAGCGGTCACTGGGCCCGCCGGCCCCTTCGCGGGCCACGACGACGCACTTGCGTACACCGGGGAACTCGGTGGCCTGCGCCTCGATCTCGCCGGGCTCCACGCGGACGCCGTTCAGCTTCAGCTGGAAGTCGCTGCGGCCCATGAACTCGACCTCGCCCGAGGGCAGGAGCCGTGCCAGGTCGCCGGTCCTGTAGATGCGGGCGTTCTGGCCGCTCGCCACCTCGTGCTCCGAGCGGAACGGGTTCGGGGTGAAGCGCTCGGCGGTCAGGTCGTCCCGGTTGAGATAGCCGGGGGCCACACCGCGTCCGCCGATGTACAGCTCGCCGATCGCGCCGATCGGCAGCTGCTTGAGGTTCTGGCTCAGCACGTACCACTTGACGTTGCGGACCGGGCGGCCGATGCTGCGGTCCTTGCGCTCCGTGACGCCGGGGGCGAACTCCTTGACGGCGGTGACGAAGGCGGCCTCGGTGAATGCGTACTCGTTGATGATGTGACCGGAGAAGTTCTCGCGGAGCCGGCGGAGCCCGGCCGCGGTCAGTTCCTCGCCGACCAGCAGGATCTTCTTGAGACTCGGACATCGACGCAGGTCGAAGTACTGGATGACCGATCCCGTGGCATTGAGATACGTGATCCCGTTGCTCTCCAGGAACACGGGGAAGCGGTCCGGGTCCAGCCTGACCCGCTCCGGGACGATCACCAGCGTCTGCGAGTTGATCAGCGCGATCAGGGTCTGGCGCAGGTGCGGTTCGAAGACGTACGAGGCGAAGAGCGCCACCCGCTCCTCGCCGGGCCGGCACATGTCGTAGCGCTCGGAGAGGTCCGTGATGCTGTTCACGACACTGTCGTGGTACTTGGGCACGCCCTTGGGCACACCGGTCGTGCCGGAGGTGTACGTCAGATAGGCGAGGTCCCCGCTCCCCAGGGGGAGCCGCGGGTTCTCCAGGACGGCGCTCCCGGCCCCGGCCTGCTCGGCCAGGACGGTCTCCACCTCGATGACGCGCACGTCGGCGTGTTCGGCGCCGAGCATCTCCCGGAGCCGCGCCGCGTGGCGCTGGTTGGTGACGATGCCGGAGAGCCCGGTGTCGCGTACGGCGAACCGGACGCGCTCCGCCGGGTAACCGGGGTCGATCGGGACGTAGGCCGCGCCGGACTTCCAGATGCCCAGGGTGGCGACGACGCCCAGGTCGCTCTTGTCGAGGTACAGCCCGACCAGTTCCTCCGGGCGGACGCCGGCGCCGGGTCCCAGCAGCCAGTGCGCGAACTGGTTGGACCGCTCGTTGACCTCGCGATACGTCAGTCTGGTGTCGCCGAAGACGACGGCCTCACGGTCCGGCGACCGCAGGACCGCGTCCTCGAAGAGGTGGTTGAGGCGCTTGCCCTGCGGGAAGTCGCCGTCGGTGGCGTTCCACACGCGGATCTGTTCGCGCTGCTCCCGCGACACGAGCTCGATGTCGGCGACGAGGAGGGCGGGGTGGCTGAGGAACTGGCCGAGCACCTCGCGTACGACATCGAGCACACCGGCGATCGTCCGGTCCTCGAAGAGCTCGCCCGCGTAGGCGATCGTCCAGTCGAGCGAACCGCCGGTGTCCCGGACGACCATGGTCAGGGGGGAGGACGGCAGTTCGGCCAGAGGCAGCTCGCGGTCCGCGAGCACGAGCAGCGCGTCGAACAGTCCGCGCTGGAGCAGTTCCCCGGGACTTCCGTACGCGTCCTTCTGCCGCAGCGCCTCGTCGAGTTCCTGTACGGCCGCGAGGCAGGTCAGCCCGGACTGGGCGATGTGGTCGACTATGACGGGAAGAATGCGGGAGTGTTGCGGCTCCGTGGCCGCGGTGGCGTCGACGAACGCGGCGACCGTCCGGTTCCCGTGGCCGTACGCGCGCATCACGCTGTGAAGCGTGACGAGAGCGAACGCACCGACCGACACGCCGTCGTGGCCGGCCAGTGCGTTCTTCAGCGTCGTGTAGTGCTGCCCGCCGACGGACAGGTCCCGGTGAGCCGTCGCACGGATGCCGGGGTCGTCGTCCCGCACCGCGATCCTGTTGCGCCACTCGTCCTTGAGCAGCATCTCCAGATCGCAGCGCTCGCCCGATACTCCATCGATGCGAGCGGACCACTCCGCGGCGGTCGTCGGGAACCGTGCTGACGTCATGGGTGGGATCTCCGTCTTTTGTCGTTGCGGCAGCAGGTCGGACTACACGTGTGTGCCAGGGGCCGGACTACACGTGGTGTGTCAGGCGAGGGGCTCTGCGACGCTGAGCGCCAGCGCCTCCAGGGCCTGGTCGATCTCGCTCTCGGAGACCGTCAGCGGCGGGCGGAACCGCAGGCTGCGGTCGCCGCACGGCAGGGCGATGACCTGGTGCTCCTGGTACATCCGGCGCAGGACCTCGTCACGGGAGCGGGTGTCGGGCAGGTCGACCGCGCGCATCAGGCCGCGACCGCGCGCGTTGCTCACCACGTCGGAGTGCTTGACGGCGATGGCTTCCAGGCCGTCGCCCAGGTAGCTGCCGAGCCGGCCGACGGTCTCGAAGATCCGCGTGCGCTCGATCGTCTCGAGTATCCGGGTGGCCCGGACCATGTCGGCGAGGTTGCCGCCCCAGGTCGAGCTGATCCGGGAGGAGACGGCGAAGACGTTGTCCACGACCTCGTCGATCCGGCCCCCGCCCATCACTCCGCAGACCTGCGTCTTCTTGCCGAAGGCCACCAGGTCGGGTTCCAGGCCCAGTTGCTGGTAGGCCCAGGCGGTGCCCGTGATGCCGCAGCCGCTCTGCACCTCGTCGAGCACGAACAGGGCGTCGTACTGCCGGCAGAGCCGCTGCATGGACTGGAGGAAGCCGGCGCTCAGATGGTTGTCGCCGCCCTCGCCCTGGATCGGCTCGGCGATGAAGCAGGCGATCATCCCGTCGGCTGCGCGGAACGCCGCCTCCGCGGCCTCCAGTGCCTGCTTCTCGGCCTCCTCGTTCGCCCGGGTGTGCTCCGCGAGCGGATGCCGGAGCGCGGGGGAAGGAATGCGCGGCCAGGAGAATTTGGGATACCGGGTGGTCTTCGAAACCTCGGTATTGGTGAGCGACATGGTGTATCCGCTGCGGCCGTGGAACGACCGCTCCAGGTGCAGCACCTGGAGACCGTTGACGGCCTCGTCGTCGAGGCCCAGTTTCTGCGCCTTCCAGTCGAAGGCCGCCTTGAGCGCGTTCTCGACCGCCAGCGCCCCGCCGTCCACGAAGAACAGGTGCGGCAGCGCCGGATCCCCGAGCACCCGGGCGAACGTCCTGACGAACTCGGCGTACGGAATCGTGTACAGGTCCGGGTTCGAGGGCTTGTTGACGGCGGCGGCGGCGAGGTCCCGCATGAACGCCTCGTCGTCGGTCACACAGGACGGGTTCATACCGAGCGGCGCGGAGGCGAAGAAGGAGAAGCAATCGAGATAGCGGTTTCCGGTGACACCGTCGACGAGCCAGCTTCCGGAACTGGCCGCCAAATCGAGTACGAATCCGTAGCCATCCACGAGAACGTGCGGCTCCAGTGCGCGATGGACATCCCCGGCACTCAAGGCCACTTTCTCAGGAATTCCTTGACCAGGAATTCCTTTTTGTTCACCCGTCGTTGACGTTGCCACAGACATTGCGTCTCCCAGTGTCGTCCTCGGTGAAACCGGAGAGGCGAAATCCGCGGCGCACTCCCAGGTCAGCGCACCTGTTGTATGACCAAAAGCTCTTGATGTTCTCTTCTGCCTCTCTTGCGGTGCTCTTTCGGACGAGTGCTGTCCGGTACCGGAACAGTGGCGGGAAAGAGGTATGGACAGCCCAGGGAAAGTGCCTACACTGACGTGGCCCGCCTCCAGGGCGTAACGCACGAAAGCATTCCGGACCGGTCCGGGGATATGTCGGCAGGCCCGTTTTCTGACTTATGAGTCCGTTGCCTATGGGCGGGAGAACACCACATGGCCGATACCGACTGGGCCGGTGCCCGTGAGCAGATGCTCCTCGACCCCACGGTCGTCAACCTCAACACCGGCTCCGGCGGGCCGCTGCCCCGCCGGGTCTTCGAGCGCGTCACGGCCCTGCGCGGCCGTCTCGCCCACGAGCCGATGGACTTCCTGCTGCGTGACGTTCCCCCGCTGCTGTGGCGGGCGCGCGAGTCGCTGGCGGCGTACGTCGGCAGCGAGCCGCACCGCCTGGTCCTCACCACCAACGTGACCGCGGCCGTCAACCTGGTGGCCTCCTCGCTGCGGCCCGCCGCACCGGGCGAGATCCTGATGAGCGACCACGAGTACACGCCGATGCGGTGGTGCTGGGAGCGCATGGCCCGGGAACGGGGGCTGACCGTACGGACGTTCCGGCTGCCGGACATGCCCCGCGACCCGCAGGAGATCGTCGACGCCGCGGTCGCCGCGATGAACGCGCGGACCCGGGTGCTCTTCTTCAGCCATGTCGTGTCGTCGACGGGGCTGGTGCTGCCCGCGGCCGAACTGTGCGAAGAGGCCCGCAAGCGCTCCGTCCTCACCATGATCGACGGCGCCCACGCCCCGGCCTTCACCGCGCTGGACCTGGCCGCCCTGCCCTGCGACTTCTACGCGGGCAGTGGCCACAAATGGCTGCTCGCACCCACCGGCGTCGGATTCCTGCACATCGGCGCTGACCACACGCGGACCCTGCGGCCGCCCCAGGTGAGCTGGGCCTACCGTCCCCCGGCCGGGAGCGGGCCGCCGGACGAGCGCGACCGCTTCGGCAGCACCCCCCGCCTGCGCAGACTGGAGTGCGAGGGAACGCGGGACATCTGCCCGTGGCTGACCCTGCCGGAGGCCATCGGCTTCCAGGCGGAGCTCGGACACGACAGAATCCGCTCACGTATGCGCGAGATGACGGAGTACGCACGCCAACGCCTCACCGGCTGGTACGGACTGGAACCGGCCACACCGGCTTCGGCGGAACTGTCCGGCGGGATGGTGGCGTTCCATCTGCCCGGAGGTACGGACGCGGACGGCCTGCGCCGCGGCCTCTGGGAGCGCTTCCGGATCGAGTCGGCCGTGGCCGAGCGGCCGGACGGGACCCTGATCCGGGTCTCGACGCACTTCTACACCACCGAGGCCGAGATCGATTTCTTGGCGGAGGCGCTGAAGGATGCGCAGGACCGGGGCTGAGCGCCCCGGAAGTAGTGACAGCTTCGGGTGCCGGCCGGGAACCGGCCTGCACCCGGCACGATCGACCAGGAGTCGGCATGGTTACCGCAGTCAGCAGCACCGAAGACATACGCACCCGGGCGGAGAACGCGCTGGCCAGGTGCGGAGTGGAGCTCGCCTCGGTCAAGGGCGACGCCCTGACCGCCCGTACGCCGGTCACCGGCCAGGACCTGTTCGGACTGCGCGCCGACAGCCCCGAGGACATCGACCGGGCCATCGAGGCGGCGCACGCCGCGTTCCTCGAGTGGCGGACCACCCCGGCGCCGGTGCGCGGCGCGCTGGTCAAGCGGCTCGGCGAACTGCTCACCGAGCACAAGGAGGCGGTGGCCGACCTGGTCACCGTGGAGGCCGGAAAGATCCGCTCCGAAGCACTCGGCGAAGTGCAGGAGATGATCGACATCTGCGACTTCGCGGTGGGCCTGTCCCGGCAGCTCTACGGCCGTACGATGCCGTCCGAGCGCCCCGGCCACCGGCTGATGGAGACCTGGCACCCGCTGGGCGTGGTCGGCGTGATCAGCGCCTTCAACTTCCCGGTCGCCGTGTGGGCGTGGAACGCCGCGGTGGCCCTGGTCTGCGGTGACACCGTGGTCTGGAAGCCGTCCGAGCTGACCCCGCTGACCGCGCTGGCCTGCTCCGCCCTGCTCGACCGCGCCGTCGCCGAGACCGGCGCCCCGGCCCACCTCAACCAGGTGGTGCTCGGCGGCGCGGAGGCCGGCACGCAGCTGGTGGACTCGCCGCTGGTCCCGCTGGTCAGCGCGACCGGCTCGACCCGGATGGGCCGCGAGGTCGGCCCCCGGGTGGCGGCCAGGTTCGGCCGCACCATCCTGGAGCTCGGCGGCAACAACGCGGCCGTGGTCACCGCCTCGGCCGACCTCGATCTCACCCTCAACGCCGCCGTGTTCGCGGCGGCGGGCACCGCCGGCCAGCGGTGCACCACACTCCGCAGGCTGATCGTGCACGCCGACGTCGTGGACACCGTCGTCGAGCGGCTCGCCGCCGCGTACCGCAGGCTCCCGATCGGCGACCCGTTCCAGGAGTCGACCCTCGTCGGCCCGCTGGTGAACGGGGCGGCGCGCGCCAGGATGCGCGAGTCCCTGGACCGGGCGGTCCAGGAGGGCGGCACCGTGGTCGTCGGCGGTGAACGCCGGCTGGAGGACGAGGCGCCCGACGCCGGTTACGTACGGCCCGCGCTCGTGACGATGCCCGCGCAGACCGCCGTCGTCCGCGAGGAGACCTTCGCGCCCATCCTGTACGTCCTGACCTACCGGGACCTCGACGAGGCGATCCGGCTGCACAACGACGTCCCGCAGGGCCTGTCTTCCGGGATCTTCACCGCGGACCAGAGCGAGGCCGAACGGTTCATCGCGGCGGACGGTGCGGACTGCGGCATCGTCAACGTCAACATCGGCACCTCGGGGGCCGAGATCGGCGGGGCCTTCGGCGGCGAGAAGGAGACCGGCGGCGGCCGCGAGTCCGGCTCCGACGCCTGGCGCGCCTATATGCGCCGCGCGACCAACACGGTGAACTACTCGGGCCGGGTGGCACTGGCGCAGGGGGTGGACTTCTCCCAGTAGAGCGGTACAGACGTACGGCACCGTCCTGGCTGAACGGCTCCTGGGGAGGGACATGCGTGGCGGGACCACTGCCACGTCGACGCTCGCGTTGGCGTGTGCGGCGCAGTTCATCGTTCTGTTCGACGTCTCGGTGATCACCGTCGCGCTTCCTTCGATGCAGAAGGAACTCGGCTTCGATCCGGCGAACCTCCAATGGGTCGTCAGCAGTTACGCGTTGGCGTTCGCCGGGCTGCTGCTGCTGGGCGGGCGGCTGGGCGATCTGTACGGGCACCGGCGCGTGTTCCTCATCGGCCTCTCGGTGTTCGTCGTCGCCGGGACGGCCGGCGGGCTCGCGACGTCGCCCGCGCTGCTGATCGCGGCGCGGGCGGCGAAGGGGGTCGGGGCGGCCGTACTCGCTCCGCTGGCCCTGACCATGGTGACCACCACGTTCCCCGAGGGCCCGCGGCGGACCAGGGCGCTCGCGATCTGGACCGCGGTCAGTCTGGCCGGCGGGGCGTCGGGCAATCTGTTCGGCGGCATCCTGACCGAGTACCTGTCCTGGCGCTCGGTGCTGCTGATCAACGTGCCGATCGGCATTCCCCTGCTCCTGCTGGCCGCCCGGCTGCTCAAGGGACGCACCGCTCCGGCGCGGCGGGTCCGGCTCGATCTGCCCGGCGCGGTGCTGGCGACGGCGGGGCTCGCACTCCTCACCCTCGGCATCGCCCAGGCCCGCGTCCACGCCTGGAGCGACCCGGCCACGGCCCTGCCCCTCACCGGCGGGATCGTCGCCCTCGCCGGCTTCGTGGCGGTGGAGAAGTGGTACGCCGCCCAGCCACTGGTCCCGCCCGGCCTGTTGAGGCTGCCCGGGGTCGGCTGGGGGAACGTGGGGATGATGCTGGCCGGAGCCGGGTTCCATATCCCGATCTGGTACTTCCTGACCCTCACCATGCAGGGGGTGCTGCACTACAGCGCCGCGCAGACGGGCCTGGGATTCCTCCCGCACACCGTGGTGATGCTGCTGGTCGGCCTGTTCCTGACCCCGTGGCTGATGCGGTACGTACAGGCCCGTGCCCTGATCGCCGCCGGGGCGCTCACCGCCGCGGCGGGCTTCCTGTGGCAGAGCGGCATCAGTCCCGAAAGCAGCTACCTCGGCGGGATACTCGGCCCGGCCGTGGTGATCTCGTTCGGCGGCGGTCTCGTGAGCACCCCGCTGACCCTCACGGTCACCTCCGGGGTAGGGCCCACCGAGGCCGGGGCCGCGTCCGGACTGGTCAACACCTCACGGCAGTTCGGCGGGGCGTTCGGTCTCGCCGTACTGCTCACCCTCACCACCAGCGGCGCCCCGGGACCGCCCGCCGCGCTCATGGAGAGTTACGGGAACGCGTTCCGGGCGATGGCCGTCATCCTGGTCCTCCTCGCGGCGATCACCCCCCTGCTCCCCGCCCAGCGCCACCTGACGCGCAAGGGCCAGGGAGCGCCCGCAGCCGGAACGGAGGTGCCCGAGGGAGGAGAGCGGCAGAAGAGCGCCCGGTGACACGATGGCATGGACGAGCCGAATCAGCTGCGGTCGAGATCTGTCGATCTCCCGCCTCACGTCAAGGTCTCCGCCCCCAGGGAGCCTGCCTTCGTGTGCCTGCGGGCGCCGGTTCCCGGGTGCGGTCACGCGCCCTGTCCTGGGCGCGAACAGCCAGGAAAAGGACGGGAACTTGAGACGCAGCGTATTAAGGCATGCGCGTGTTTCGGTGGCTGCTGTCGCCGCTCTCGCGGTGGCCTGCGGTGTCGGGACGACGCAGGCCTTCGCGGACGCAGTACCCCCGGGCGCGGCGAACGGCTGGTCCGCACCGACCACGCCCTCGGCCGACGGGACCGACACGAGGGTCAAGCCCCTCGCGGTACCCGCGAAGAAGCGGGCCGAGGTGCTGGGGAAGGACTACCGGTCCTCCTCGGACCAGGCGTTCACCACCTCGGGTGACGGCTCGGGCTTCCATGTGATGGTGGCCGACGAGAAGGACGGCTACCGGTGGAAGACCGCCGCCTCGCTGTCCGAGCCGGGCTTCGACACGGACGCGTGGATCGGCAACGCGTGTCTGACCGAATCGGGCCGGTACGCCGCCGTGGCGTACGCCCCCCGCACGTTCACGAACAAGCCCGATCTGATGAGCCGCGGCGCGTTCACCGCCATCGTGGACCTGCGCAGCGGCGACGTGCGCAAGCTGCCGTTCCAGGCCACGCTGGCGTACTTCTCCCCGGGCTGCGGTACGGGCGAGGACGTGGTGTTCTCCCAGTTCACCGACGAGAACACCTCGAAGAGGAACGAGACCCGGCTGGTCAGGGTCGAGGCCGGCACGGGCACCTCCGCCAAGGCGACGGTAGCCGGTCAGGTCACCTCGGCGGTTCCGGTCGGCGGCGAGATCGTCGCCGCGCGCGGCCGGCAGGTCGTGAAGATCAACGGCTCGACGGTGCGGACGGTGGCCCCCACCCACGCCCCGCCGTTCCAGCTGAAGCCGGACGCCGACGGCGGTGTGACCTTCATCGACCGCCTCCCCGGCGGCAAGGCGGGGTCCGCGGCCGACGACAAGGCGGCCGTCTCCCGGGTCACCGCGAGCACGCTGCGGACCGCGAACGGCAAGGGCCGGGCCGCGAAGCTCGCCGAGGGCGGGCTCAGCCGGTTCGACATCGCGCGCACGCCCTCGGGCGCGGTGTACGTCACCGGTGAGGCACGCAGCAAGGGGGCACTGCCCTCCGCCGTCCGCAACCCGGGTGGCATCGCCAAGGACGCGCGGATCTCCAGCCGCGGCGCCGCCGCGGTGACCACCGCGTGGGCCGACGGCAAGGACTCACGGATCGCGGCGGAGGACGCGGCCTCGCCGCGCGCCGCCAGGATCACCCTGAAGGCACTCGACACGGGTGAGACGGCCGTTCTGGACGCCGCTCCGGGCAACCGGATCGGCGACGAGAAGGCCCAGCGCGCCGCGACCGCGATGAGCCCCGCCCTGGGCGCGGCCCCGAAGTCCGGCGGTGTGTCGACGATGGCCACGCCCATCGACACGGACCGCACGTGCTCGGTGCCCAGGAACGACGTGAAGAAGCAGGCGTTCCAGCCGACCCCGCGGCAGATCGAGTGGGCCGTGGACCAGGCCGTCGTCGGCCAGCTCAACAAGCACGTCACCCGGCCGGCGAACTGGAAGAACACCGGCATGGCGGGGTACGCCCCGCAGTCGATGTTCCCCCTGACGCCCCTGGCGGGCGGCAGCGGTGCCGACTGGCACGTACCGGCGCAGGTGATGCTCGGCATCACCGCGCAGGAGTCGAACATGTGGCAGGCCACCCGGTACGCGGTACCGGGCGTCTCGGCCAACCCGCTGATCGGCAACTTCTACGGCATCGAGTACTCCTCCGACGGTGAGCAGAGCGACCCCTGGCTCATCAACTGGAGCAAGTCCGACTGCGGTTACGGTGTCACGCAGGTCACCGACGGCATGCGGCTCCCGGGCAAGGGCCAGCCGACGAAGACGGTGGCGCAGCAGGAGGCCATCGCCCTCGACTACGCCGCGAACATCGCGGCGGGCGTGAACATCCTGATCGAGAAGTGGAACCAGACGCGCGCCGACGGTCTCATGATCAACGGCGGTGACCCGAAGTACATCGAGAACTGGTTCTTCGCCCTGTGGGCGTACAACAGCGGTTACTACAAGCAGGCTTCGTCCGGCACCACCTCCGGCAAGTGGGGCGTGGGGTGGACGAACAACCCGGCGAACCCGCTGTGGAAGGAGAACCGCACCCCGTTCCTGGAGGACTACGCCGGGTACGACGACTACAGCCACGCCGCGCACCCGCAGGACTGGCCGTACTCGGAGAAGGTCATCGGCTGGGCGGCCCGTCCGCTCGCGGCGATGTTCAAGCCCGGTGACTTCCAGCCCGGTTACCGTGCCGCGTGGTGGACGTCCACGGCCAACCGCACGACGGCCAAGCCCCCGATCGGCCTGTTCTGCGACGCCAGCAACGACTGCAACCCGTCGAAGATCGGCACGGGCGCGACGAACGACACCGGCGGCGGCCCCTGCCTGCTGCCCGGCAACGAGTCGGACCCGCTGTACCTGAAGTGCTGGTTCCACAAGTCCGTCACGTGGAAGAACTGCTCCAGCAGTGCCCAGTGCGGGCACCCGCTCCACCGGTTCGACACCACCTATCCGGAACAGCCTGACGAGAACTCGTACCCGCCGCGGTGTGCGTCCGGGCTGCCCACCGGAACGAAGATCGTCGACGATGTCGCCAACGGCGTCACCCCAGTGGGGTCCACCGGACGATCGTGCGGCGCGGTGTCCTCGTCGGGAACGTTCAACTTCGACTTCGGCAGCGCCTCGTCCCGGATCGACCTCCATCAGATCGGTGCGGCGCACAACAACCACTTCTGGTTCACCCACACCAACAAGGTGGGGACGACGGACGCCACCCGTATGAAGACCACGGGCACCTGGACGCTGGGCACGGCGGACCGGGGGTGGATGCGGGTCTGGGCGCACGTGCCCGACCACGGTGCTCATACCCGTCAGGCCGCCTATGTCGTGGGCGGTACGAACTCCACCAGCCCGAAGCGGGTGAAGCCGCAGCGGGTGCTGGAGAACAAGTGGGTGTCGCTCGGGGTGTTCAACTTCACCGGCGTGCCGACCGTGGCGCTGTCGAACGTGACCGAGGACGGCAAGGGCACGGAGGACGTGGCGTGGGACTCGGTCGGCTTCGAGCCGATGGGTGCCAAGCCGACCCATCAGGTCGTCGCCATGGGCGACTCGTACTCCTCGGGTGAAGGCGCCTCCGAGCCCGGCGGCGACGACTACTACATCGAGTCCGACTACTACAACGCGCAGCAGCCGGACACCGAGAACAACTGTCACCGGTCCAAGCACGCCTGGTCGCGTCAGGCCACCCTGCCCGGCTACACCAAGTCCATCGGGCAGATGGCCGACGACCGCGACAAGATCATGGACTACCAGTTCGTGGCGTGTTCCGGTGCGCGGTACTACAACATCCTGAGCAAGGGCCAGAACAGCGAGCTGCCGCAGATCCAGCAGGGGTATCTCGACCAGAACACCACGCTGGTCACCCTGTCGGTCGGCGGTAACGACGCCCGGTTCGCCGACATCGTCCAGGAGTGCGTCACGGCCGGGACCGTGTGCAACAACAACTCCATCGGAGCCGTCAACCCCGACAACGGGGACGAGACCGGCGCCGAGACGGGTCCGCTGGACGTTTGGGCTCCCAAGTGGCTCAACGAGCAGATCAGGCCGCGTCTGACCGGCATGCTCAACGAGCTCCACAAGAAGGCGCCGAACGCGAAGATCGTGCTCATGGGCTACCCGAGGCTCCTTGAGGGCGTCGGGGGCTGTGTCCTCGGTATCGGTACCGAGGAGGCGCCGTGGCTGAACAGCATGGCGAACACGCTGGCCAACGAGATGCAGGGTGCGGTGAACGACGCCAACCGCCTGTACGCGGCCAAGGCGGTGTTCTCCGACCCGCGCGACGAGTTCGCCGGCAAGGCGATCTGTGGTGATCCGGAGACGGTCCACGGCATCGTGCTGTCCGGTCACGGCAAGGCAGACGCCCGTGACCCGGACTGGCTGCCCGGCAACATCGCACCGTCGATGAAGTCGTTCCACCCGAAGATCCCGGGTGCGCGACTGTACGCCGACAGCCTGCAGAACACGCTGTAGGTACGGAGAAAGGGCGGGGACCTGAGTACGTGTACTCAGGTCCCCTGCCTGTGCCATGAAAGGCTGAAGGTATGACGATCGCGGCGAGAACCGCTCGTGGGGTGAAGGGCGCCGTCGCGTCGGCGGTGGCCGCCACCGTCTGCTACGTGATCTGGTCGGGCGGCAGGGACTGGGCCGCGGGGGTGCGGGACGCCGATCCGGACGCCTTCCTCGCCGGCTCCGTCGAGTCGGTACTGGCGCTCATCGCCGGGGTGGCGTGCATGCCGGTGCTGCTGTGGGCGGGGATGCGCGCGATGCAGGAGCGGGGCAGTCACCTGCTCGTCCTCGCGGGCACCGGGGTGTGGTTCTTCCTCGGGGGCCATGTGGTCGAGGACGCCGTCGACGGCGTCGGCACGGCGCTGTTCCTCGCCCTGTTCGCGGTGCTCGGCGGGCTGCTGGCGCTGGTCAGGACACCGGACAAGTGACGGTCCCCCGGCCCTTCTTCCGCTGAGCTGTCAGCCGTAGAGCTCACGGTAGGAGGGGAAGACACCGCCCGGACCGTCGACGCCTCCGGCGGCGAGAGCGGCGTGCACCACGGCCCGGGTGAGCACATCGGCCCCCGCCGCGAGCACCGCGTTGAGTTCCATGGCTTCCAGGTGCGCACCCCAGCCCGAACGGTCCGCCGTCCCGTCGGGTGTCTCCGGGCTCTCGGGCACCAGCGGCAGCCGCCCGGTGGACAGCGCGAACACGGTGTCGCCGTCGGTGAGCAGATGCACCGGCCGCACCGCGCGGGCCAGGCCGTCGTGCGCGGTACCGGCCAGCTTCTGCGCCTGCGGACGGGTCAGCGTCGCGTCGGTGGCGACCACGGCCAGCGTGGTGTTGAGCGGCTGCACCGGACCCGCCTGCCGCCGCCGGGTCTCCTCGCGGGCCGCCGACAGCCGCTCCTGCGCCCGGGTGTGCCGTTCCTCGTCCGGGGGCGTGGCGGACAGCCCGCGCGCCAGGAACTCGTCGCCGAGGCCCGTCCGGGCGCCGTAGAGGATGCCGCTGCCGGGGTCGAGCAGCGAGCCGGCCGCGTTCACCACCGCGAGCGCCGCCACGGTCGCCCCGGACGGCAGGACCACGCTCGCCGTACCGACGCCGCCCTTGATCCCGCCGGCCACCGCGCCGGTGCCCGCGCCGACGCACCCCTGCGGCACCTCGGCGCCCGTCTCCGTACCGTCCGCCGCTTCGACGGCCGCGCGCCCGAGGTCCGCACCGGGCCTGGCCCGCCACCGCCCGCCGCGCCCGAGGTCGAACAGGGCGGCGGCAGGGACCACCGGGACCACCTGGGCCGGGCCGGGCCCCACGCGGAAGCCGCGCCCCCGCTCCTCCAGCCACTGCGCCACTCCGCCCGCCGCGTCGAGCCCGAAGGCGCTGCCGCCGGCCAGCACCACGGCGTCGATGCGCTGCACCAGGTTGCGCGGGTCCAGCGCGTCGGTCTCACGGGTTCCGGGGCCGCCCCCGCGCACGTCGACGGCGGCCACGACACCGCCGTCGGGCGCGAGGACCACGGTGACGCCGGTCAGCCAGCCGTCACCGGTGCGTCCCGCGTGGCCCACCCGCAGCCCCGGCACATCCGTCAGCGCGTTCATCGGCCCGGTCATCGGCGCCCCGGCCCCGTCCGTCCCCTGACGCACACTCATCCGCTTTCCTCCCCGAGACGCCCCTGCGGCGCGATCACCTCAAGGTACCGGGCGCCACACGGCGCACGGCGGCCCCAACTCGGCTGTCTGTACGGCCTTTCGGCAGTCATGCCCCGAGCACATCGCGGGGCGTCTCAAAGGGCATGACCGATTCCTCGCCAATGCCGGTGGAGACCGGGGCCGGGGACCGGCGGCTCCCCTACGCTGGCGGCCGTGGCTCTCGACACGGGACTTGTGCCCGGACCCCACGTCCCTTCCTGGCTGACCGACGTGGCCCTGCGGGCCGGCCGGGACAGCGCTCCGGAACTGGAGCGCTACACCTCGCCGGGGCCCGCGTCAGGCAGGTCCTCCGCCGTCCTGGTGCTCTTCGGCTCCGGGGAGAACGGCCCCGATCTGCTGTTCCTGCGGCGGTCCGGCGCGCTGCGCGACCATCCGGGGCAGGTGTGCTTCCCCGGCGGCTCCGTGGGGCCGCAGGACCGCGACGCGGTGCACACCGCCCTGCGCGAGACCACGGAGGAGACCGGACTCGACCGGGCGGCCATCCGTGTCGTCACCCCGTTGCGCCCGCTGTACCTGGCCTGGAGCGGCTTCTCCGTCACGCCCGTGCTCGGCTGGTGGGAGGGCGGTACGGCCCCCGCGAGCGACGGCAGCGAGATCGTGTCCGTGCACCGGGTCCCCGTACGGGATCTCGCCGATCCCGCGGGCCGGCTGCGGGTCCGTATGACGGCGGGCTACACCGGGCCGGGCTTCCTGGCCGGGGAGCTGTTCCTGTGGGGCTTCACCGGGAGCCTCGTCGCCTGGCTGCTGCGGCTGGCGGGGTGGGAGCGCCCGTGGGACACCACCCGGGTCGAGGAACTCGCCGACGCCAAGCGCCGTTACGGGGGCGTCGGCTGAAGCACCCCGGGCGGACGGGCTGAAGCGCCCCGGGCGGACGGCCGGGGTGCATCAGCCCGCCCGCCCGGGGCGCCGGGAGTGCCTGGAAGTGAGGGAGGTCAGTCCGCCTCGCCGCGGCGGGCCGCCCGCTCGCGCTGGCCCTCACGGAATCCGTCCACCGGCCCGGTGGAACCTCGCATCAGCGCGAGGTACTCACGCGTCTCCACCGCGACGGCCTCCTCCACGGAGACCCCGAGACCGCCCATGACGGCGGCCTTCAGATGGCGCAGGCAGTCCCCCGGCATCGCGGCCAGCGTGGCGGCGAGCGCCGTGGTCTCCTCGCGCAGCCGGTCCTTGGGAACCGCCCGCAGGGCCAGACCCGTCGACACGGCTTCGGCGGCCGAAAGCCAACGGCCGGTCAGCAGCATCTCCATCGCGGGCTGGAGGCCCATCTTGCGCACCGCGCGGTGGGAGGCACCGGCGCCCGGCATGTGGCCGTAAGGCGTGTGGACATCGCCGATCCGCGCCTCCTCCGAGATCAGCACCAGGTCACAGGCCATGGCCAGCTCGAAGCCGCCCGCCCGCGCCTTGGCCTGCACCATCGCGATGGTCGGCATGGGCAGCCGCTCCAGGGCGAACGCCACCCGGTTCATCCGCGCCAGGTAGACCTCGAACATCTCGGTGTCGCCCTTGTCGCCCGCCAGCACCTCGCCCAGGAACCCCAGATCGCTGCCGATGCAGAAGGCCCGGTCCCCTGCGCCGGTGAACACGAGCACCTTGGTGATCCCGTCGTCCGCCACCCGCGCGAAGGCGTCGATGAGCTCGTGGTGCATGCGCTCGGTGGTGGCGTTGAGCCGCTCGGGCCGGTTGAGGGTGACCCAGGCGATGCCGTCGGCGCGTTCGAGCAGGATCGTCTCGTACGTGTCCGGGTGAAGGCCGGCCGGACCTGCGGGCGAGGTGCCGGCAGCGGTGCCGGTGTCCGTGGCGGTGTGGGTGCCGGACATCGGACCGCTCACCGGATCAGGTCGGCGGCGAGCGGGTAGTCGGTCATCGGCCGGCCGCGCACCGTCGTGTCGGCCCGCACGAAGACCAGCGAATAGGCGCGCCTGGGCTGGTCGGTGAGGTTGGGGCCCGAGCCGTGCAGGGTGTTGATGTGGTGCACCAGGGCGCTGCCCGCCGGGATGGGGTACGGCACCGTCTCCTGGTCGGTCAGAGCCTCGACGAGGACGGCGCCCTCCTCGGGGCGTACGTGCTCGACCCGGCCCAGGCGGTGGGTGCCCTTCACGTAGTGCACGCAGCCGTTCTCCAGGGTGGCGTCGTCCAGGGCCATCCAGATGGTGACGGCGTCCGGCGGGTCCAGGTGCCAGTAACGGTTGTCCTGGTGCAGCACCAGGCGGCTGCGTTCGCCCTTGCCCGCGGGCTTGTAGAAGGAGTGGTCGCGGAAGAGCCGTACGGGCCCGCCGAGCAGGGCCTCCACCCGGGGCACCAGGTCGGGGCGGCGGATCTGTTCCTCGCACACGGGGTCGTTCTGCCAGATGCCGATCTTCTGGAGCAGCGCCCTGTCGCTCGGCCTCTCCGTCGTCTCGGACAGGTCGAGGACGCCTTCGGCGGGCTTGTCGCCCTCCGCGAAGAACGCCCGCTCCATGGACGCGCGGAGCGCGATCACCTGGGAGGGCGTCAGGACGTTGTCCCAGCGGATCACTCCGTCCCGCTCGAACGTCTCGCGGTCTGCCTCGGGGTCCGACGTCACCGTCGTCACGTCCGCTGCGTCGGCCGGTCGCTGGAAAGCGGTCATCGGTACCTCTCCGGAGCGCGTGCAGGGTCACTTCGATCTGCTGAACTCCGCAGCGATGCTGCCACAGAGCCGGCGCCCGGCACAGCAGCCGTTGGCGCATCACCGTGATGCGCCCACTGCATGGCCGGAGGCGGGTCGTGCGCCCATGCCACGGCAGTGCGGGGGCGACCCGTTAAAGGCATTGGACGGCGCCGGAGGGCCGTGGTGGTCTGGAGCACACGTGCAGTCCGGCCCAGCTCTTCCAGCACACCGCTGTCGATCGACCGGAGTCACCTCCGGGCACGCCATCACGCCGGGCCGGTCGCCCGGCGGCCACCCCCCGTCCCCGATCAACCGCTGACGACCGGAGCAGGCCCACCGTGTGACTCGCGGGCCGCACGCACCACACGTTTCGCCGGCCCACAGGCCCCGTGTGCACGCAGGCTGCGGGCGGTCAGCCCGGCCGCGCCTGAGGACTGTCCACTCGCAGGAGGCAGACAAGCATGCAAGTTCTTCTCGTGAACGCTCGCCGGTCGGCGTACTCAGGGGAGTCGATCTCCGCACCGCAGTTGGGGCTGCTGTCCCTGGCCGCCGTACTGCGGGAAGGCACCTTCCACGACACCAAGGGCACCGACGTCCACTTCATCGACGACCAGCTCTTCGTCCTGCAGAGGCCGCTCGCCACGCCCAACGAGCCCCTGCGGGGCTTCAGCCCTGACATCGTCGGCATCCAGGTGCTGACCTCCAGCCTCAAGAACGGCGTCAAGCTCGCCTCCGAGGTCAAGCACCACCACCCGCAGGCCCTGACCGTGCTGGGCGGTGTCGGCGCGACCCCGCTGGCCCGCCAGCTGGTCGAGGACGGCTCCGCCGACGTCGTCGTCAAGGGCGAGGGCGAGGTCACCTTCTCGCACCTGGTCTTCGAGTTCGGCAACAACGGCCGCAAGAACCTCCACAAGGTGCGCGGGATCGTCTTCCGTGACGACGACGGCAACGTCGTCGAGACGGCCGCGGCCCCGCAGGTGATGCGCCTGGACAAGCTGCCCATGCCGGCCCGCGACCTGGCCGACATGGAGCGGTACCGGACCATCTCGCGCGGCCGGGCCGGCAACGTCGTCACCGCCCGCGGCTGCTCGTACGCCTGCGCCTACTGCTACTCCAAGCACCAGTGGGGTGTCGGCCAGCGCCGGCACAGCGCGGGGCGGGTCCTGGCGGAGATCCGCGAACTCGTCGAGGTGCACGGTTTCGACCGCATCCGGATCGAGGACGACGACTTCGTCGAGGACGTCCCGCGCATGCAGGAGCTGTGCCAGGCCATCGAGGACTCCGGTCTGCAGGGCAAGTTCGAGTGGGAGGCCAAGGCCAGGCCCGACCTCATCGACGACGACATGGCGAAGATGCTGCGCAAGTCCGGCTGCTTCCGGCTGCTGGTGGGCGTCGAGACGCTGGACTGGTCGCTGCTCAAGCGCCTGGGCCGGCCGGTCAAGGTCGCGGTGACCGAACGGGCCCTGGACTCCCTGGGCAAGGCCGGCATCGGTACCCAGGCCACGATGATCCTGGGCATCCCCGGCGAGACCGACGAGGCGATGCGCTCGACCATCACCTGGCTGCAGGCCCGGCTCGGCGACAACCCCCACGACATCGTCTCCCCCTGCTTCTTCGTGCCGTTCCACGCGGACCTGGAGAAGGACATGGCGAAGCGCGTCGAGTTCACGGTCGAGACCAGCGACACCGACTGCTACACCGGGCACGTCCCGGTGACGTCCAGCCCCGGGGCCTCCATCGACGAGCTGTGGAAGCTCTACGACGACATGACCCCGACCCGCAAGGACGGCCAGTACAAGCGCATCGCCTTCCTCGCCAACCTGAAGACCGTGCAGACCCGCCTCGGTCTGATGGACGGTGGCGCACCGATGGCCAAGGAGCCCGCGGCCCTGGTCCCGGAGGTCCAGTGACGATGCTCACGACAGCGGCCGGGACGGCCTCCCCGGCTGTCCCGGGCACTGCGGGCACCCTGGACGTTCCGGCGTACTCGGGCTCGCGCCCGGTGATGTCGAACCGGCCGGGGCAGCTGGACGACGGTGCCGGACGGCCGCTGGCCCGCCTGGGCAACGCCGGGCGGCTTGTGCAGTTCGGGATGGCGCAGGAGGCCGAGAAGACGGCCCGTGTACTGCGCGGGATCGACGACGACGCCTGGTTCGGGCTGCTGCGCGACGCCGCCGGGCGGCTCACCGCCCGGCTGGACGGCGGGGAGCTCGGCCCGTGGCTGCGGGCGCTGTCCGCGGCGACGGGCCTGCCGTCGCGGCGGGCGGAGCGCGGTGTCCGTACGGTCGCCGATGACCTTGGCCGGATGGAGGAGATCCTCGCCGCGCAGTCCCCGGACGGGACCGTCTCCGCGTACCGGACCGGCGGCGACGACCCGCGGTGGAGCTGGCGGCCGGCCGGGCGCTCCGTGCATGTGCGGGTGCCCGACAACTTCCCGACCATCGGCATCGAGTGGATGCAGGCGCTGGCCGCGCGCCGTCCGGTGCTGCTGAGCACCTCCGCCAAGGACCCGTTCACCGCGGTACTGGTCACCGAGGCGCTGTACGCCGCGGGGCTGCCGGACAACGCGGTGTCGCTGGTGCACGGCGACGCGCCCGCCCTGCGCCGGCTGGCCGACCAGGTGCTGTGGCCCGGTGAGGAGGTGCCCGGGGACCTGCCGCCGGGGAAGGTCAAGACGTACCACTACGGCCGCAGCAAAGCGCTCGTCGGCGACGACGGTCCGAAGGACGCCTGGGAGCGGCTGGCCCGGGAGGCGTTCGCGGGCTGCGGCCGGCTGTGCACCAACATCAGTTCCCTGGTCGTGCTCGGCGACGCCGAGGAGGCCGCGGGGCAGCTCGCGCGGGAGTTCGCGGCCCGTCCGGTGCTGCCGCTGGACGACCCGTCGGCCTCGGTGCCTGCCTTCCCGGACCGTGCCGTGCGGGACGCTCTGGCGACGCGCATCGAGCGGGAGATCGCGGCGGGCGCGGTCGATGTCACCGAGGGCGCCTCCGGGGTGCCGCTGCGGGTGGATCTCGACGGTGTGGCGTATCTGCGCCCCACGGTGCTGCTGCTGGACGCGGGTTCGCCGCTGTTCGGCACGGAACTGCCGTTCCCGTTCACCGCCGTGGCGCACGTACCCCGCTCCAAGGCGGTCGCGGCCTGCGCGGGTTCACTGATCGTGTCCGTGCTCGGCGAGGCGGGCGGGCTGGTCCGGGCGCTCGCCGAGGAGCCGGGTGTCGACAAGGTCTTCGGCGGCGAGGACTTCGACCGCGGCTACGACCCCCGCGATCCGCACGAGGGGTATCTGGCCGACTTCCTGTTCAAGAAGAAGGCAGTTCTGCCGGGCACCTCCGCGTGACCGGCGGCAGCAACAGCATCAGAGAAGAGGGAACCGCCATGCCAAGTCCGAGCGAGTCGGCGCTCCGTCCGATCACCGACGACGACGTTCGCCGGACCGTCCGCCTCCACTTAGACCCCCGGCATGGCACCCCCTACTGGCTGGAGCGGGACCGGCGCCTGGGCACCAACGCCCTGGAGAAGGTCCGGAGTCTCCAGGACGCGATCACCCTGCTCGGTCTGACGGACGGCGCCGACCAGATGCACTACGAGGAGGCGTCGCGCCGGACCCCGCTGGAGAACTTCGTCCCGCGCTCGGTGCTCGGCGAGCGCGGCTCGCTGTGGGCCGCGCAGACCGGCGGCACCACCGGACCCGCCAAGCACGGCACCTGGGGCGCCCGTTACTGGGCGGACATCCTGGAGTTCTCCGACGAGTTCCTGGATCTGCACGGAGTGCCGAGGAACACCAACTGGCTGTTCATCGGGCCGATGGGACCGCACACCACGGGCCGGCTCGTCGTCGCGTTCGCGGAGCGCCGCGGCGGCATGTGCTTCTCGATCGACCTCGACCCCCGGATCGTGAAGATCTTCGGCGAGGAGGGCATGACGGCCGCGTACGACCGGTATGTCCAGCACATCTGGGACCAGGTGGAGGAAGTGGTCCGGGCGCAGGACATCGGGGTGGTCTTCTGCACCTCGCGGCTGCTGGACATGCTGCCCGAGCGCCTGGGCACCGAGCCGCTGGCCGGGGTGCGGGCCATCGTGCACGCCGGTACCACGATGGAACCCGACGCCCACCGCCAGTTGCGCGAGGAGGTCTTCCCCGGGGTGCCGGTCGTCGGCATGTACGGCACCTCGACCACCGGCATCAACTGGCAGAAGCCGTTCGAGGCCGAGGACGACCACCGGGTGGTCTACGTCCCCTGCCGGCCGCACGTCGCGCTGGACGTCATCGACGAGCACGGCGCCGAGGTGCCGTACGGCGAGGAGGGCCGGGTGCGGGTCTGGCGGCTGACCGACGACGCGCTGGTGCCCGGCTTCCTGGAGCGCGACCGGGCCCGCCGGGTGCGGCCGTACGGGGTGGCCGCCGAGCGCTACCCCTGGCCCTGGCTGGGGGACCCGTACTCCCCCGAATTCACCGAAGGACGACGCGTCGAAGGGGTGTACTGACATGGCCGGCTTCCTGCTGCGCTGCCACTCGGGCCCGGTGGAGTTCCAAGCCCTGGGCACGGGCCGCGGACTGAGCACCCTGGTGGTGCGCGACGGCGCGGACGCGCTGGTCGTGCACGGTGACCGGCTGACCGAGGAGGCGCCGCCGGTCCACGCCCCGCTCGACGAACTGCTGTCCTGGACCGAGCGGACCCACGCCCGCTACTGCGCGGTGCTGGTACGCGGCGGCCGGGCCACCCTGTGGAGCGACGTGGGCGCCACCTGCCCGCTGCACTACGCGCGCGCCGCCGACGACACCCTGCTGATCGCCACCTCGGCCGGAGCGGTGCTGCCGCTGCTGGGCGGGGCCCCGGTGCTCGGCGGCGCGGCACAGTCGCTGCTGCCCGGCGGGCGCTTCGCGGGGGTGACGGCGGTCCCGGCGAACAGCGCGGTGACGCTGGCCGTGGACGCGTACGGAACCGAGCCGGTCGCCACCCGTCAGGTGCGCGGGCTGCCGGACAAGCCGGTGACGACCGACCCGCAGGAGGCGGTGGCCGCCGTCCGCGACGCGCTGCGGAACTCGGTGGGACAACTGGCCGCAGGCGTGGACGAGATGGGCATCATGCTGAGCGGCGGGGTGGACTCCTCGACGGTCGCGGCGCTGGCCGCCCGGGAGAGCTCCGGCGCGGAGCTGCACACGTACACCGTGGGCACGCCGTTCGGCGACGAGTTCGAGCAGGCCGCGTGGTTCGCGGAGCGCCTGGGCAGCAAGCACCACGAGCTGATGTTCGGCCCCGAGCAGCTCACGGAGCTGCTGCCGGGCATGATCCGCTCGCTGGAGACCTGGGACCTGCTGACGCTCCAGATCGCCGCGCCCGCCTGCTTCCTGCTCACCACCATGGCCGCCGACCGGCGTCAGGTCCTGCTCTCCGGTTACGGCGCCGACCTGCTGTTCGCCGGGCTCGGCGGCACCGGCGGCGAGGAGGACATCGAACGCGCGGTGGTCGCGCAGACCGCCGCGACCGCCCGGAGCAACGAGTTCGGCCCGGCTTTCGCCGACGCCCGCGACATCGTCGTCCGCTACCCGTACTGGACGCGTGAGGTGATGTCGGCGGCCCTGGGCATCCGGGGACGGCTGAAGGTCCGCGAGGGCACGGCGAAGTGGGTGCTGCGCAGCGCGGCGGCCGAGGTCCTGCCCGCGGAGGTGGCCTGGCGGCCCAAGCGGGGCATCCACGAAGGCACCGCCATGAGCCGGATGTTCGCCGCCGCCCTGGGCGGCGACGACCCCCGCATCCAGCTGGAGCGGCTGCACGCCATCGCGACCTCCGTCTTCTGCCAGGACGGGCCGTCGGCCCGGGGCACCGGCACGGGGAACGGGACCAACGAAAGGGAGGGACTCGATGAGGGTCTTGCTGGTGTGGCCTCGTAACGAACGGGCCCTCCTCAGTGACCGGCTGAGCTGCTGCGAGCCGCTGCCGCTGGAGTATCTCGGCGGCGCGCTGCGCGGCGACCACGACGTGACCATCCACGATCTGCGGCTGGACCCGCCGTTGGAGACGTACGCCCAGACGCACGAGCCCCCCGACCTGATCGGCGTGGCCATCCCGTACACGACCAGCGTGCACGTCTCGCGGGAGGTGAGCCGGGAGGCGCGGCGGCTGTGGCCCGACGTCCCGATCGTGCTCGGCGGCCACCATCCGACGGTGTCGGCGGAGTGGCTGAACGGCTTCTCGGCCGACTGGATCGTCGCCGGTGAGGGCGGCGCGGCACTCAGCCATCTGGCCTCCGAGCTGGAGGCCGGCCGTTCCCCCTCACCCGTGTCGGGCCTCGCCCCGTACGACGCCCGCACCGGCCTGGAGCGCGACAAGCGCCCGAAGCCGGCGGCGCTCAACGACCTTCCGATGCCCGACCGTTCGCTGCTCTCCCACCACCGCGGTGACTACTTCCACTCGGTGTACCGCCCGGTCTCGCTGATCCGGTTCACCGCAGGCTGTCCGTACACCTGCAAGTTCTGTTCGCTGTGGCGGATGACGGACCGGCGCTACCTGGTGAAGGACATCGACCGGGTGCTCGCGGAGATCGCGGACATCGAGGGCCGGAATCTGTACGTCGTGGACGACGAGGCGTTCATCCAGCCCGGACGGATGCTGGAGCTCGCCGACGCCATCGACAAGGCCGGCTTCCGCAAACGGTTCCACATGTACGTACGGACCGACACGGCGCTGCGCAGGCCCGACGTGATCGCCCGCTGGGCAGAGGTCGGCCTGGACTCGGTGCTGGTCGGCGCGGAGTCCATGACCGACGACGAGCTGTCCGGCTACCGCAAGGGCACGGACCCGGGCCAGACCCGACGCGCACTGGACATGTTCCACGCCAACGGGGTGAAGGTGCGGGCCAACTTCATCGTGCAGCCCAACTGGCTGGACGAGGACTTCGCCCGGCTCAGCCACACGGTGGAGGAGCTGCAGGTCGACATGCCGAGCTTCTCGGTGCTGACGCCGCTGCCCGGCACGGATCTGTACGACGAGAGCCGCTCGCAGCTGATCAGCGACGACCCGGAGCTGTTCGACTGCTACCACGCCCTGTTCCCCACCCGGCTGCCGCTGGAGACCTTCTACCACCGGCTCGCCGACCTGCTGGCGGGGGCGAGCGCCCGCGCCACACCCGGTGTCACCTCCGGAGCCGACCCGTCGGTCTTCTACTACTCCGACGACAACGCCTTCGACGAGATGCTCCGCGCCATCCGCGGCGGCGCGGACTGGTCGCGTCCCTGGGAAGCGGAGCGCGTACCCAGCACGAAGTAACCGGCCCGGTGCCCACAGCGAGAACCGTCCGATCACGAGGAGCCGTGACCAGCATGTCCGCCGAACTCCCCAGCCGCGGCCGCAAGGTGTACTTCATCGGCCTCAACGCCTTCCCCTTCCTGCCCCTGGTGGCCGGTCTGCTGCGCACCTACGCGGAGCAGGACGAGAACATCGCCGCCGCCTACGACTTCCAGGAGCCCGTCTTCCTGGTGGCGCCGGTCCAGGAGATGGCGGACGGCATCGTCGAGCCCGACGTCCTGGCCCTGTCCTGTTACGTGTGGAACTTCCGCCGCCAGATGAAGGTGGCGAGGCTGGTCAAGCAGCGCTACCCGAACGTGCTGGTCGTGGCCGGCGGCCCGCACGTCCCCGACCGGCCGGGGGACTTCTTCGAACGGCACCCGTACGTGGACGTGCTGGCGCACGGCGAGGGCGAGGTGGCGTTCCGGGGTCTGCTGGCGGAGCGCCTGACCACCAGCCCGGACTACACGACGGTGCCGGGGGTGTCGGTACGCGACGGAGTGGCGGCGGTGCCCGGGCCGAAGGCCGTACGGCTGCCGCGGCTGATCGACACGCCGAGCCCCTATCTGCTGGGGGTGATGGAC
This sequence comes from Streptomyces sp. NPDC058620, assembly GCF_042717135.1. NCBI lineage: Bacteria > Bacillati > Actinomycetota > Actinomycetes > Kitasatosporales > Streptomycetaceae > Streptomyces > Streptomyces sp. NPDC058620. The sequence continues at coordinate 134,625 of NZ_JBHXQO010000008.1, read as the reverse complement.
GGGGCCGTGGCCACCTGCCGGGAGCGGGGGCTGCGCTTCTACGCCCTGTGGGAGACCAACCGGGGCTGCCCGTACTCCTGCTCGTTCTGCGACTGGGGCTCGGCGACGATGAGCACCCTGCGGAAGTTCGAGGACGAACGTCTGCAGGACGAGATCGAGTGGTTCGCGCGCCATGACGTGGAGGACCTGTTCATCTGTGACGCCAACTTCGGCATCATGCCGCGCGACCTGGAGATCGCGCACGCCCTGGCGGAGACGCGGGGCGAGCTGGGGGCGCCGCGGCAGGTCCGGGTCAACTTCGCCAAGAACTCCAACGACCGGGTCTTCGACATCAGCAAGACCTGGCACGACGCCGACCTGCTGATGGGCACCACCCTGTCGATGCAGAGCACCGACATGGACGTCCTGGAGGCCATCGACCGCAAGAACATCGGCCTGGACAACTACCGCAAACTCCAGCAGCGGTACGCCGGGGAGAACATCCACACCTACACCGAGCTGATCCTGGGCCTGCCCCTGGAGACCGCGCGCTCGTTCCGCGACGGTATCGGCTCGCTGCTGGAGGCGGGTAACCACGAGGACCTGCGGGTCTACGAGCTGGCCATTCTCCCCAACGCGCCGCTCAACACCCCGGAGAAGATCGCCAAGTACGGGCTGCGCACCGTCCCGAAGCGGATGTACGTGGAGCGCGACGGCACGCCCGACGACGAGGCGGAGACCATGCAGATGGTCATGGAGACCAACGCCATGCCGCGCGCCGACTGGGTCGAGTCCTTCAGTTTCATCCAGGCCGTGCAGTTCCTGCACAACGGCTGCTACACCCGCTACCTGTCGATCTTCCTGCGGCAGGAGCACGAGATCGGCTACACGCGCTTCTACGAGGGGCTGCAGAACTACTTCGCGGGCCGCCCGGACAGTGTCCTGGGCGCCCTGTACCTGCGGATGCGCAGCCTCTACCACGACTACATCGACATCCCCACGCTGCCGCTGGCCAACCTGGTCGCCAGCCAGCCCGACATGGCCGCCGATCTGGCACCGTACGGCAAGCGCCGCGGCTGGACGATCGACAACTGGGGCTGGCTCCGCATCGCCCGCGACTTCGACCGCTTCCACGCCGAACTGCGGGAGTACCTCGGCACTCTGGGCCTGTACCCGGACCAGGACGCCCGGCTGGACGACGTACTGCGGTTCCAGCGGGACGTCATGCTGCGCCCGGACTACTCCCCGGAACAGGGCAAGTCGGCGGAGTACTTCCACGACTGGCCCGGGTACTTCACCGGCAGGGCCCTGGAGCCGCGCCGGGTACGGGTCGCCTACGGCGACCAGAGCTTCGGGGCGAACGGGCGCTACACGCCGGTGGCCGGTGACCTCAAGGCGTTCACCATGGCGGCGATCGGCACCAGTTACCCGGTCTCCCGCATGGGCCACTACTGCCACCGCTTCGAGTCAGCCGAGGTGACGTCGCTGGCGGAACCGGTGGCCGGCGAACAGCGGTGAACAAGGCTCACGACCGCACGCCGGCCGGCGCCCGGCGTGCGGCCCTGGGCGTACTCGCGGGGGCCTGCGGGCTCTTCTCGCTGCTTCAGCTGGGCGTCGCCACCCTGCTGCCGCAGATCCAGCACGCCTTCGGGGTCTCCGGTACGGACGCGGCGTGGATCGTATCCGGGCATCTGCTGGTCGGCTGTGTCGCCACCCCGGTGGTGGGACGCCTCGGGGACCTCTACGGCCGTCGGGTGGTCCTCGTCGCCGTGCTCGCCGTCGTGGCGGTGGCGTCCCTCGTGGCCGCCGCCGCGCAGTCGTTCACCGTCCTGCTCGTGGCCCGGCTGGTGCAGGGCGTCGCGGCCGGGCTCTTCCCGCTCGCCATCGGTCTGCTGCGGGAGGGGTTCCCGGGACGGTCTCTGGCAGGCCCCTCCGGGGTGCTGTCCGCGGCCTTCGGGACGGGCGGCGGGATCGGCATCCTGCTGGTCGGCGTCTTCGGTGACGGGGCCGCCGCGTTCCGGGGGCTGTTCGTCACATCGGGCGTGCTCGCCGTCGTCCTGCTGGTGGCGGGCCTGGCGGTGCTGCCCGAGACACCGCGCAGAGCCGGGACCCGGGTGGACATCCCGGGTCTCCTGCTGCTGAGCGCGGTGAGCGCCTGTCTGCTGCTGGCCCTGAGCCAGTACGGCCGGGAGGGGCTCGGCTCGGCCACCGGGGCGCTGCTCCTGCTGGCCGGGGCGGCGGGCTGTGTGGCGCTCGTCCAGGTGGAGCGGCGGTCGGCGCAGCCCGCGATCGACACCCGGCTGCTCGGGCGGCGGCCGATCTGGACCCTCAACGTGGTGAGCCTGCTGACCGGTCTGGTGATGTTCCAGACGGGCATCCTGGCCCCGGTGCTCGCCGACGCCCCACGTGCCACGGGCTACGGGCTGTCCGCCGACGGCGCCCTCACCGTGCTGGTGATGCTGCCGATGCAGGTCGCCGCCGTGACCGGCGGGCTGCTGTCGGGCTGGCTGCGGCAGTCCGGCCGGATGACGGCGCGGGCCGTCATGATCACGAGCACCGTACTGTTCGCCGCGTCCCCCGCCGTGTTCGCCCTCATGACGGGGACCGCCACCGGCCTGGCGCTGGGCACGGCGCTGACCGGGCTGGGCACCGGACTACTGGGCGGCGCAATGGCGGAGCTGCTCACGCTCGCCTCGCCGAGCGGGTCGACGGCGGTGACGGTCGGGATCAACAGCGTGCTCCGCAACCTCGGAGGCTCCTTCGGGGTGCAGGTCAGCTTCATGGTGCTGGCCGTCACGACCAGTACCCATGGGTATCCGGCCGTCTCCTCGTACACGACCGTGTTCGTGGGGGCCACCCTCCTGGCCTTCGCGGGGATCGCCGCGGCGCTGGCGTTCCCGCGTACCGCCGGGCAGCCGGAGCCGGAGGCTCCGATCAGCTCCGGTCGGGTCACCCGCCCGATCCGGCCAACTACCTGACGGCGGCCCCTCGGAGCCCTCGGACGGCCTTACGGTGGCGAGACGTACGTCACGCGAGGCCCGTGCCGCCCCTCCTGCCGCGACGGCTGGGCGGGTCCGGTCCGACGGGGGGAGGAGTGCTCAATGTTCGATCTTCGGCGTTCGGATGTGGCCTTGCTGCAAGCCGTCTCCGACCACGGGAGCCTGCACGCGGTGGAGCGGGGCGGCCGGATGACGCAGTCGTCGGCGAGCCGCCGTCTGATCAAACTGGAGCGAAGGCTGCGCACGCCGCTCGTGTCGCGCAGTTCCACCGGGACCGAGCTCACCGAGGCCGGTCACGCCCTGCTGCACGCGGGACGGCGGCTGGTGGGCGCGATCGACTTCGCGATGGCCACGTCCCACCACCGCGCTGATACGGAGGAGCGGCTGCCGGTCGTGCAGTTCGCGGTGGGCACGGAACGGGCGTACGGCATGGGCCGTGACCTGGCGGATCGTTTCCCCGAAGCGGTGTTCGACGTGGTGCCGGGTGACAGCCGTGATGTCTGGCAGCGCTTCGAGCGGTACGCGGTCGACGCCGCGTGCGGCTGGGAGACCACCCGCAGGCCGGGACTGCGGCGCAGCGAGGCGCTGGTGCGCACCGTCGTGGACGAGCCCCAGTGGGTCGCGCTGCCCCGGGACCATCCGCTCGCCCGGCGGGAGGCGCTCGACCTGCACGACCTGGCCGACGCGGAGTGGGTGGCCACGGTGGGCGGCGACGCGTGCGACGACCAGGGCTGGGCCTTCTCCCTCCTGTCGCCCGCTCCCCGCGTCAGCTTCACGGTCCGCTCGCAGAGCGCGGCCCTGGAGCTGGTCGGCCGCGGCTACGGCGTCGCGCTGGTCTCGCCGCTCTCCCCGGAGCCGGAGCACGAACTGAGCCTAGTGCTCCGCCCGTTGCGCCAGCGGCTGGTGCGCCGGCTCACGCTGGCCGTGGACCCGCTCGTCGTACCGCTGACGCTCGCCCACGAGCTGTGCACCTGGCTGCGGTACGGCTACGCGCAGCGCGCGGCGAAACGCAATCCCCTGTACGCCGCCTCCGCCTCCTTCCCTCCGCTCACCGAGGGGCCGGGGCGTCCGATGCGCGCCCGGCCCGAGGCCGGCACCTCGTCGCCCGGAGCACGCGGACCGCTGCCCGTCCTGCTGTCCGAACTCCACTGGTCCGGACCGGACTCGGACAACCGGTTCGAGGCGGAGCATCTGCATCTGCTCCGGGTCATCGACCGGATCGGCAGCCTGAACCGCGCCGCCGCCACCCTGCTGGTCACCCAGCCCGCCCTGACCCGGCGCATCCACCGGCTGGAGAAGGGCTGCGGACTGCCGCTGGTCTACAGCACGGCACGCGGCACCTCGCTGTCCGCCGCCGCCCGACGGCTGCTGGACTGTACGGGGCCGGCCGAGAGCCGGCTCGACGAACTGGTGGGCCGTATGCGGCAGATCGCGACGGCGCAGTCGATCGGCACGCCGCCCACCTCCCGGGCGGCGGCGTGCGCGTAGGGGCGCGTCACACCGCACATCCGCAGTCGTCGCTTGGGCGCGACCAGGAACGCCGGACAGCGGGTCCGCACAGCAGTGTGGACACGTGCACGGCCGGGGGAACGGGCCGGGGTCGCCGGACGAGGCGCCAGGCCGGGCTTCTACCCTGCACGCATGAACGATGACCGGGACATCACCGCCGACGTGGCCGCTCTCGCCGCGATGCCCGGGGGCTACTACTACGCCCCCGACCTCACTGCCGGGGAACAGGAAACCGACCTGGCCGACGAAGGGCTCCGAGAGGCGGCACCGAAGCGGTCAGGGGCACCGTCCGCTGGTGCCTGAGACCGCCCCCGGACGCCGGACGGGGCCGGACGTCTGACGGGACGGGCCCGTCAGACCCGCCCGGCGACCGAGGACAGCCCGGCGATCTCCCGGGCGAGGGCTTCCATGGTCTCCGCCGCCGTCCGGTGGTGGACGGTGGCCATGCCCAGCGCCGACGCGGCACGCACGTTGCGGCCCAGGTCGTCCACGAACACGCACTCCTCGGGACGGCGGTCCAGCAGACGGGCGGTGTGCCGGAAGATCTCCGGCTCCGGCTTGCGCATCCCCACCTCGCAGGAGATCACCACCGCGTCGAACAGCTCGTCCCAGCCCTCGCGGTCGTAGCGATGGCCCCAGGAGTTGGACAGCAGCGCCACGGGAACCCCGGCCTCACGCACCCGGCGCAGCAGCCCGCTCATGACCGGGTCCATGGCGAACGGCGCGAACATGCGCTGCACCAGGCCCGCGGCCGGTACCGGCGTCCCGTCGGTACGGCGCAGGAGAGCGGCCAGCGCGGACTCGAAGTCCGCCGCGGACAGCTCGCCCCGCTCGACCCGGTGGAACGGATTGGGCCCGCCGTCCGGCACCGCGTCGGGCCCCAGCAGCCGCCCCAGTACCGCGTCGAACTCCCCGGCGGCCACTCCCTCGGCGGCGGCCCACACCGCGACCGCCTCGTTGAAGGACTGCGTCAGTACGCCGCCCCAGTCCACGATCAGCGCCGAGACGGACGCGGACCCCGGTGCGGGTCCCGATTCCGTACCCATTCCCGATCCCGATCCCGATCCCGATCCCGCCATACGAATCCTCCAGCCCCGGGGCAGCGGTCCACCCCGCCCAGCCTAGAGCCGTCCGAGCCCACTTCGATGCCCCCGAATCCCCTTGCGCCCTATGCCATTTGGGGCCTGCCCCGAACCGTCCGCGGCCGTTCCGTTGCCGGTGCACCGGCGGCTTGCACATAGTCGAGTCACACACAGAGTTCTTGACGTCGCACGCCCGTGCGCGTACAGAAAGGTGGAGCCGATGCCCCTCAGCCAGTCGATCGCAGACCTCGCCGGCGAACTGGAGGAGCGCGGTGTCATCCAGCTCGACGACCTGGTGCCCGAACCAGCCCTCGACCTGATGCGCCGCGGCTGCTCGGATCTGATCCGGCGGACCGAGGACATGCGCTACAGCACCTTCGGATGGCAGCTGGAGTCGGACGGCGAGGGCGGTGGCTGGGCAGCGCGCGCCGCCGGCAAGGAGTGCATTCCGGGCAAGGTACGCGTCGTGGGCATGGCCCATGAACACTCGCCCGAACTGGCCGCGGTCCCGGAGCTGATCAACCTCAACGAGGGCGTGGTCAGGCCGCTGCACGGCGTCGCGGGCGACTTCTACAACACCTTCCTGTGGGCGAAGCCCTCGGAGGTCGGCTCGGAGAAGCCGTGGCATCAGGACGCCCTCTTCCTCAAAGAGGAGTTCTACGAGAAGTACGAGGACGTCTACACCATCTGGATCGCGGTGGACGACGCCCGCGAGGACAACGGCTGCCTCCAGTTCCTGCCCGGCTCCCACCGCGAGCGGATCGCGTACAAGCCCGACGGCATCAACCAGGACGACCTGTTCGCCTCACCGCGTGAACCCACGCTCGACATCAAGCGGCTCTGGCCGGAGCTGACGCCGGTCACGCTCCCCCGGCGTGCCGGATCGGCGGTCCTGTTCGGCGGCTTCACCGCGCACACCTCGGCCCCCAACCGCACCGAGGACGAGCGCCGGGCGGTCAGTTACGTCTACTCGCTCCCCCGGCGGGACAAGGGCGCGGGCGCGGCCCGATGACGGCCCCCACCCACCGGGACCGTGAAGCCCCCGCCCTGGTCCCCCTCGATCCGCGCGCCCACACGGACACCGTGTGGCAGCTGGCCCGCGACCGCGACCTCGCCGCACTGGGCAGGGCGGAGACGACCCGCGCCTGGATCACGGGCCGGCTGACCGCTCCCGGCCTCGATGCCCGGAGCGACGCCCGGCTGCTGCCGGGGCCCGACGGCGGGCCCGTGGGCGCGGTGTGGCTGAGCAGCGCGTCCGGCGTCTCGGGATGGACGGCGGAGCTGGTGCTCGGGCCGGACGCCTCGGCCGACGACGGGGCCAGGCTGCTGGCCTTCGCCGAGGAGCGCTGTGCCGAGCTGCTGGCCGGGGGCGAGGGCGAGCTCTCCTGCTTCGTCTCCGAGGGCGAGAAGGCCGCCCGTGCCGCCCTGCACTCCCGCGGCTTCGGCTCCCCGCATCCGTACTGCCGCATGGCGGTCACCCTGGACGGCGAGCTCCCGCGGGTGCCCGGTGTGCCGGGCGTGGTGGTGCGCCCGCTCGACGGAGAGCAGGATCTGCGGACGTTCCACCGGGTGAAGAACACGGCGTTCGCCGCCGAGGAGGCGGGCAAGAGCGAGGACGGGTTCGACACCTGGCTGGAGTGGTGGCGGACGGACCCGGGCGTCGATCCGGCGCAGTGCGCGCTGCTGGAGGCGGACGGTACGGCCGTCGGCTTCGCCAACATCACGGACCGCATGCTGGACAGCCGTCAGGCGGCGTACGTACGGCAGATCGGTGTCGTGCCCCAGGCCCGGCAACGGGGCCTGGGCAGCCTGCTGCTGCTGTCGGTGATGCACGCGTCCCGGAGCCGGGGGCGTACGGCGATGGTCCTGACCGTCGACACGGCCAACACCCCCGCGCTCGCCCTCTACCACCGCCTCGGCTGGCAGGTGGAGGCCCGCTTCGACGACTTCCGCCGCACGGTGACGCGGTAGACCGCGGTCCGCGGGGGCCGGAGCCGCCCGGCCCGTGCCCCTGCGGACCGCCCGGTCACTTCCGCCCGATGATCCGGCGCATCCGGACCTGCGCCTCGCCCGCGGCGAACGCCTTGCGGTGCGAGTCCTTGGCCTCGGCGCGGACCCGCTCCAGCCCCTCCACGAACGGGGCGTTCACCCGTGCCCGGGTGCCCTGCACCGCTTCGGGGGTGTAGCGCGCCAGGGTGCGGGAGAGTTCCAGGGCGCGGCCCAGCGTGTTCTCCACGGGCTGTACCTCGTGGAGCAGCCCGTCCGCCAGCGCCCGGCCGGCCGGCCACTCCTCGCAGGTGTAGAGCATCCGCTGCATGACGGTGGTGCCGACGGTGTACCGCAGCATGAAGCCGCCGAAGTTGCAGGCGATGCCCACCTTGAACTCCGGCATGACGAGCCGGGCGTTCTCGCTGCCCACCCGGTAGTCGCAGCACAGGGCGATCTGGAGGCCGACCCCGATGGCGTAGCCGTCGATCGCCGCGACGACCGGCTTGGAGATACCGGCGATCGTCGCGTACAGATCGGTGATGTCGTCGATCCAGTCGTTCACCTCGTCGCCGCCGGTGAACATCGAGACCTCGTTGAAGTCACCGCCGACACCGAAGGAGCGCCCGGGGCCGCCGTACAGCAGGACGCACCGCACCTTGTCGTCCGCATCGATGTCCCGCATCAGCGCGGTGAGTTCCCGCATCCGTGCCCGGCTGAAGGGATTCTGTTCGTGCGCGCCCGTGAATTCCGCGAGGAGGACTCCGTCGTCGTCCTTGGAACACGCTATGGATTCGTTGGCCTGCGACGCCTGATTCACCATCGGACTCTTTTCCCTCGGAGCTCGGGGAATCCTAGGGACGGTGACAAGCCCCAGTCAACGCACAATTCGGTCAACCACCTTGCATTCAACGGGATTTCCGTAATAGAGCCGAAGAAGAGAAAGGGAAGAGAAAGGGGAAAGACGATCTCCCTGCGCGTGCGAAGTCACTGCGCGCGCGAGTCTCTCCGCCGACGGAAGGAGCGAGAAGGTGGCGCCACTCACCATCGTCCTGGGCACCGGCCGCTGCGGTTCGACGATGCTTTCCGATCTCGTGAACGAGCACCGCGAGGTGCTCAGCCTCAGCGAGTTCTTCGCCTGTCTGGACCCCTGGGGATTCTCGGCCGGTGAGCTCGACGGCCCGGCATTCTGGAAGCTGCTCAGCACACCGCGGCTGAAGCCCAACACGCTGATGCGCACGGGCGTGACGGTTCCCGAATACCGCTACCCGCTGGGCTCCGGCCGCTATTCCGCCGGAAACGTGCCCGCGCTCTCGGTCATGACGCTGCCCCCGCTCACCGACGACCCGGACGCCCTGCTCGACAGCATCCGGGACGAGGTGACCGGCTGGCCGGTGGCCCCGCTCCCCCGTCAGTACCTGCGGCTTTTCGCCTGGTGGGCCTCGTTCCTCGGCCGCGAGGTGGTGATCGAGCGTTCGGGGGCCGCGCAGCGCTTCCTGCCCGACCTCCTCACGTACTTCCCCGAGGCCCGCTTCGTCCACATGTACCGGCACGGCCCCGACTGCGCGGTGTCGATGAGCCGGCACCCCATCTTCCGACTGGCGGTGAAGATCAGGGAGATGCGCAAGATCCTGGGGGTGGACCCGTACGCGGTCCACGACCCGGACCACGCGCAGCGCCTCCCGGAGGAGCTGCGGATGTTCGCACCCGACACCCTGGACGCCTCGGCGCTGGCGAACGCCGATCTTCCGCTGGAGAGTTTCGGGACGATGTGGTCGTACAGCACCGGTGCGGTCAGACACCTCGTCGGGCTTCCCGAGGACCGCCTGCTGCACATCTCCTACGACCGGATCGTGGCCGACCCGGTCCCGGAACTCACCCGCTTCGGCCAGTTCACCGGCATCCCGGAACCGGCGGCCTGGGCGTCCCGGGTGGCCGGTCGGGTGGACGCGGGCCGGACGGGCGCCTCCGCCGCGCTCTCCCCAGGACAGACCGAGGAACTGCACCGCTCGTGCGCCCCCGGCATGCACCGGCTCGCCGCGTTCGTGGGCGAACCACTGCCCAGCGCCTGAGTCAGGAGTCAGCCCTTCTTCGCCGCGGCGAGGATCTTCCCGACGGTGTGGAAGAAGCGCACCGTCGCGTCGTGCCCGAGCACCCGCTCCTGGAAGCCCTTGGCATTCGGCGCCCTGCCATTGATCAGATGCCAGACCACGTACGCCTCGTAGGGCGCGGTGCGGATGATCTCGATGTCCTTCTTCGGCGACATCAGCGGCAGTTCCAGCGCCGGATCGACCCGCTCGGTCGTGAACACGACGCAGCAGCGCATGTCATCGGTGACCGTGACGTCCTCGAACGGGTCGAGCGCGACGACTGCCTCGAGCTCGGGAACGGTACGCAGACAGACGGCCACCTGGTAACCGAGGGCGTCCCCCAGCCGCGTACGAATGATCTCGCCGAGCACGTCCCGGTCGTCCTCCTCCGATTCGAAGAAGACGTTCCCGGTCTGGATGTAGCTGCGGACGGACGCGAAGCCCATCTCGGTGAAGAGCTCCCGCAGGTGCTCCATCTTCACCGAGCGGCCGGGAACGTTCAGGCCACGCAGAAGCGCGATGTACAGCACGACGCCCAACCACCTTGCAGTCGTTGAATACAGACATGTACCAGCCAGCGTAAGGCGACTCAGACCCTAAGGACGTCTACGTCGTACTGCGGAATCCACGTGTTCCGTGTGACCAGTACCAGTCCTTCGGCCTGCGCCTGAGCGACCAGCATCCGGTCGAAGGGGTCCGTGTGCAGCATCGGCAGCCAGCCCGCCCGCACACCGTGCGCGGCGGTGACGGGCACCCCCGCGAACGGGACGTCGCGGACCTGCTCGGCCAGGTCCCCCGGGCCTTCGAACGTGCCGAGGAACTGCTTGATCGTGATCTCCCACGGCGACACGGCACTGACGTACACACCGGGCTCCGTGTCCAGCAGGCCCTTGACCTCCGGGGACAGCTCCGGCGAGTCGTCCAGCCACCACAGGATTACGCGGGTGTCGAGCAGTAGTCGCATCAGCGCACTCCGAAGGCTTCGGCGATGGTCGCGGGCGGATCGTCGAACGTGGCGGGCATACGGATGCGGCCCCGGAGCGAACCACGACCCGTGCGCCGCACTTTCGGCGGGGCGGGCGGATACGGTGGCGGTGGCGGTGGCGCCTTCGGTACCGGCTGACCAGCCCGGCTGATCACGGTCAGTCGCCCCTCGGCCACCTGCATCAGGGTGCCGGCGAAGCGCGGTCCGGCACGGCGCGGGTCGCGTCGGCGGAACCTCTTCCACAGCCCCCTCATGACGTGGCCGCCGGCCCCAGGGGCCGCACGGTCACCGGTTCCGCCGCGTGCAGGCGAAGTGCCGGGCCGTCGTCGTCCAGAGCGATGACGACGACAGGACCACCTGACTCGTTCCGTTCGCTGCGGACAGCCAGGACCGTGCGCCAGTCACCCCAGGCGCGCACGCACTGACCGGGGCGGACGGTGACGGCCGCGACCTCCAGTTCCGGGGGTACGGGGCCGGCGCCCGGGGCCAGCAGCTCAGCCCAGACGGTCTTGCCGATCCCGGCCGGGCGTGCGTCCACTCCCCAGCGGTGAGCCAGGGCCGCGACCAGCAGCAGCCCACGCCCGTCGGCCTCCGTCTCCCGGGGCTTCCGCACCTCCGGTCGGCCCGGCCCCGCGTCGCTGACTTCGAGACGCAGGCGGTCGCCGTTCTCCCTGCACACGATGCGTACACCGACCATCCGGTCGCCGGGCACAGGGACCCGTACGGCGTTGGTCACCAGCTCGGAGAGCACCAACTCGCCGTCGTCCAGGGTGTGGTGGCCGGCCCGCCACTCTCCCAGTTTGGCGCGCAGGATCGCTCGCGCCCTGGGAACGCTGCCGTGGCAGCGGGGGAGCCTGAAGCTGACTTCGCGAAGGTCGGAGTGGCCTGTCATGACGCTCCCTGATGGTCGGCGGCTTCGCAGCAAGTACTCGTCCACCGCCACCGGTTCGGGGCGTGTCGACACCCACAGATTGCCCGCGCACTTCGCATTCGCGCAACGTTGAATGGTTCGCTGGTGCGCAATTCACCCGTTCGTGCATCCTGGGCGCAGAAGCAGGCCCAGACTGATAGGGAGTGACCTATGCCATCCGTGAAGCCATCCACTGTCCTGGGCCGCCAACTCGGCGATGAGCTGCGTCGATTCCGCGAAAGCGCAGGTCTGTCCACAGCCGAAGCCGCCGAAGTCCTGGACTGCACCAAGGGCAAGATCAGCCGCATCGAGAACGGCCATGTCCCGGTTCGCACACCGGATCTGGTCGCCCTCATACACGCGTACGAGGTGACAGACCAGGAGGCATGCGACCGCCTCGCGTCGCTCGCGCGCACGGCCAACCGCCGTCGCCGCGAGGGCTGGTGGCACCAGTACGGCTCGGTGCTCGGTGACGCGTATCGCGACTACATCGAGATGGAGACGATCTGCGACAGCATCAAAACGTTCCAGGTGCAGCTGGTCCCGGGCCTTCTCCAGACACCGGAGTACGTAAGGGCGGTGACGGTCGCTTCCCGGGCTTGGCAGACCGCCGAGGAGATCGACCAGTTCGTGCAGGTGCGACTCGCCCGGCAGGAACGCCTGTCCGGCGACGACCCTCCGGAGCTCTGGGCCGTACTCGCGGAAGGAGTTCTCCACCAGCAGGTCGGTGAGCAGAGCGTGATGCACGGCCAACTGGAACACCTGGCCAACCTGGCCGAGCTACCCAACATCACCGTCCAGGTACTGCCGTTCTCGCGTGGGGCACACCCAGGTATGTTCGGTCCATACCTGCTGCTGAGCTTTCCGCGGGTGTCAGCGCTCGATCTCGTACTGACTGAGACTCCGACCGGCAACATCTGGATGGAACGGGAGTCCGAAGTTGCGCGATACCGCGAACTCTTCGACGACGCTCGCACCTCGGCGTTGCCCCCGACGGAATCGCTCGGCCTGATCCGACGCATCGCCAAGGAGCACAGACCATGACCGTAGACCGCCGAACCCTGCCGGACCTCACGGGAACCGACTGGCGTGTGAGCAGCTACAGCGGAGGACAGGGAGAGTGCGTCGAGGTGGGTCACAACCTCCCCCACCTCGTCCCCGTACGCGACAGCAAGCGCCCCACCGGTCCCGTCATCGGCTTCGGGCACGCGGCCTGGCAGGCGTTCGTCGAAGAGCTGGGCTGAGCCCCACCAGGGGACGGGACGGGCGAGCCCGGGGCGCACGCACTCCCCGGGCCGCCGTCCGGCGTGTCACGCCACCGGCAGCCCCGGCGCCGGGTAGGCGTCCATCAGGGTCTTCACCTCGGCGCGGACCTTCGTGATCGTGGCCTCGTCACCCGTGCGGGCCGCGTCGACCACGAGGTCGATCCAGTGCGCGACGGCACCCATCTCGGAGGCGGGGATGCCACGCGACGTCAGGGCCGGTGTGCCGATGCGGATGCCGGACGGGTCGAAGGGCTTGCGGGTGTCGTACGGGACCGTGTTGTAGTTCACCACGATGCCCGCACGGTCCAGGGCCTTCGCCGCGATCTTGCCGGACACGCCCTTCCCGGTCAGGTCGATCAGCAGGAGGTGGTTGTCCGTGCCGCCCGAGACGAGGTCGAAGCCGCGGGCCGCCAACTCCTCGCCCAGCGCTTTGGCGTTGGCGACCACCTGGTGGGCATAGCCGCTGAAGCCGGCGCCCGCCGCTTCCTTCAGGGCGACCGCGATGGCCGCCGTGGTCTGGTTGTGGGGGCCGCCCTGAAGCCCCGGGAAGACCGCCCGGTCGATGGCGCGTGCGTGCTCCGCCCGGGACAGCAGCATCGCGCCCCGAGGGCCGCGCAGGGTCTTGTGGGTGGTGGTGGACACCACGTCCGCGTACGGGGCGGGCGAGGGGTGCGCGCCACCGGCGATGAGGCCGGCGATGTGGGCGACGTCGGCGACCAGGACGGCTCCTGCCTCCCGCGCGATCTCGGCGAAGCCGGCGAAGTCGATCGTCCGGGGGACGGCGGTGCCGCCGCAGAAGATCACCTTGGGGCGCTCGGCGAGGGCGAGGTCGCGTACCTCGTCGAGGTCGACCCGGCCCGAGTCGCGACGTACGCCGTACTGCACTCCGCGGAACCAGGAGCCGGTGGCGGACACCCCCCAGCCGTGGGTCAGGTGGCCGCCCATCGGGAGGGACATGCCGAGCACCGTGTCGCCGGGCTTCAGGAACGCCAGGTAGACGGCGAGGTTGGCCGGTGAGCCGGAGTACGGCTGGACGTTGGCGTGGTCCATACGGAAGAGCGCTTTGGCCCGTTCGACGGCGAGCGTCTCCACCTGGTCGATGTTCTGCTGGCCCTCGTAGTAGCGCTTGCCCGCGTAGCCCTCGGAGTACTTGTTCTGGAGCACCGTGCCGGACGCCTCCAGCACCGCGGCCGAGACGTAGTTCTCGCTGGGGATCAGACGAAGGGTGTCCGCCTGGAGTCGCTCCTCGGCGCCCACCAGGGCGGCGATCTCCGGATCTGCGGAAGCCAGGGCGGAGTGGCGGATGAGGGGTGCTGTCATGTGGGGTTCTCCCGGGTCGGTCGCATTGCTGCGGCATGGACCCGGATGCCCAGGCGGACGGCTCTCCGGCGGTGACGCTCCCGGGCAGGCCCGGGGTGTGCCGCTCCCTCGTGGTCGATTCCACACAGCGCCCCTGCCGGGGCACGCGCCAGTCGCGGCCCTGCGCACTCTACCGGCCGGAGGAATCGGGGGCGCGGATTTGCCCCGGTCGCGCCGGACATCGTGTGCCCATCCCGAGCATGGACTGTGAGGAATACGGGCAGCTTCGTGGAGACTTGAGCGGGTTCGACGGTTGGGGGACCGTATGACGGCGGGGGATCATCAGCACGTCGGGCCGGAGCCGGGGCCCTGGCAGGCGCCCGGCGGGCCACCGCCGCCGGCCGGTCCTCCCGCGGCCGGGCCGCCGCCTCCGGGTGCGGCGCTGCGATCCGTGGCCGTCGCGTTGCTCAACCTCACGGGCCTCGGGCTCGGTTACGCCCTGATGGGGCGCTGGGCACGGGCGGCCCTGTGCTGGGCGGCGACCGGCGGGCTGCTGCTGGCCGCGCTCCCGGCCGAAGCCGACGGGGTGCCGACGGGGATCATCGTCAGTTTCCTCTTCGTGCTCGCTCTCGCTGCCGCCGACGGGGCGTGGACCGCCCGGCGTTCGGCCGTGGGCGGCTCGTGGCGGCCGCTGGTGGCGGCCGGGCTGGGCGTCGTGCTGCTGGGGGTTCCGGTGGGCGGGGTCGCCGTCTACGGCTCCGAGCAGGACGAGGCCGTCGAGCAGATGCTGCTCGACCGGCTGGAGAAGGGGGACCGGGCCGTCGCCGCGGCGGACGGGCAGCCGTTCGCGTGGGGCCGGGCGAAGTACCGGTCAGCGCTCGCCGTCTACCGCGAGCTCGGTGAGGACCATGCCGCGTCACGGGCCGGGAAGCTGGTGCCGTCGCGGCTGAAGGCGTACTACGAGGCGGTCTCGGCCCCGTACCGGGCGAAGGAACACTGCCAGGCGGTCGAGCCGCTGGCCCATCTGCGGACCGTGCCGGACTCGGTCGACGCGAAGCTGCTGGGCTCCCTGGCCGGGTGGCCCGACGATCCGCTCGCCGAGTCTCTGTACGGGTGCGGGGTGTCCAAGCTCGGCGACGGGAGCGACGCGAACGACGCCTCCGACGGCGGCGAGCTGGGCGAACTGCTGCGTACGCTGCCCGGTTCCGCACCGGCCAGGAAGGTCGGACCTGCCGTCACCGGGAAGATGGACGAGCAGATCAAGGCGGTGCGCGGGGGCGAACCCTGCGCGGCCACCGAGGTGCTGCGGCGTATCGGTGCCACCGTGGCCGCGATGCCCGACACGACCGTGTCCGCACTGAGCGCGAAGGCCGACGACGGCGTCAGGGACGGGGTCTACGCCTGCGGTGTGGACGAGTTCAAGGACAAGAAGTTCGCCGAGGCGCGGGAGACGCTGACCGGTTTCGCGAAGACGTACGAGAAGGACGGGCGCAGACAGCACGCCCGGGACATCGCCATCGCGGCGGAGATAGCCGAGGACCGGCCGTCGGCGGGCAGGAAGCTGCCGCCCCGGAAGACGCCGGGTGGGTCCCGGATGGAGCTCGTCATCAGCAACGACGCTCCGAACGGGGTCGAGATCCTCTACACCGGCCCGGTCTCCGGCTCCGTCGAGCTGAAGGGGTGCGGCAGTTGCGAGCGCTACAGCCCGTCGAGCGGGCCGGATCTCGCCTGCCGGGCGAGCGGCAAGAAGTACCCGAAGGCGACGCTCCGGCTCCCCGCGGGTGACTACCACTTCCTGTACAAGCACGGCACGGGCGCGTCGGCGGACGTCGACAGCTACTCGTCGGGGTCACGTGTCCAGCCCGGATACACGTATACGAGCTGCACGTACGTCACGACCGAGCGCGACCCGTACCCAGGACTCGACCTGCCCTCCCTGCCGGACCCGGTCGGCCCGGCGTCGGCCGGCTGACCGGACGACCGCGCGCCCGCGACCCGGGCACCCCCCTCCCGGTGGTCGCCGAGTGTCGCGGCGCCCGCACCCGGCTTAGCCTGAGGGTCCAGCGAAGGAGGACTGCATGAGAGCCACCTGGAAGGGGGCCATTTCGTTTGGGCTGGTCACGATCCCGGTCCAGCTTTTTACGGCCACGGAGGAACATGACATCCCGCTGCGCCAGGTGCACGAGAAGGACGGCTCCAGGGTGCGGATGCGGCGCGTATGCGAAGCCGAGGACGCCGAGATCTCCTACCAGGAGATCACCAAGGGCTACGAAGCCCCGGACGGCAGCATGATCATGCTCTCCGACGAGGATCTCGCGGAGCTGCCCCTTCCCAGCAAGAAGCTCATCGACGTGCTGGCCTTCGTCGACGCCGGGACCATCGATCCACTGATGTTCTCCAGGGCCTACTACGTCGGCACGTCCGACCGGGCAGCGGAAAAGCCCTACGCCCTGCTCAAAGAGGCCCTGACCGAATCCGGGCAGATCGCCGTCACGAAGATCGCCATCCGGTCGAGGGAGTCACTCGCCGTTCTGCGCGTGCATGAGGACACCCTCGTCCTCCAGACCTGCCTCTGGCCCGACGAGGTCCGCCCCGCCGCCGGCGTCGCACCGGAGGGAGACGTGACGATCCGGCCCCAGGAACTGCAGATGGCCAGGTCCCTCATGGACATGCTCTCCCAGGACTTCGACCTGTCCACGCTCCACGACGAGTACCAGGAAGCGCTCCAGCAGGTGATCGAGGCCAGGCTTCAGGGTGTCGAGCCGCCGCACGAAGCAGAGGCCGCTCCCACCGGCGGCAAGGTCATCGACCTCATGGCCGCCCTGGAGAACAGCGTCCGCGCGGCCAAGGAGTCGCGCGGGGAGCAGGCCGGTGAGGACACGGAGGCCGAGGTCAGGTCGCTGCCTGCCCGCAAGGCCGCGAAGAAGGCTCCGGCGAAGAAGGCCGCGTCGAAGAAGACAGCGGCCAGGAAGACGACGGGCTCCGCGGCCAAGAAGGCCGCCGCGTCACCGAAGGAATCCGGCGGCAGGAAGACCACCGCCGCCACGAAGCGCGCGGGCAGGGGCACCGCGAAGAAGACGGCGGCCAAGAAGACCGCCAAGCGGGCCTCCGCCTGAACCGGTCCCACCCTCGCACCACACCTGTGGCATACCGGCGTGACCACCTGATCGGCTCAGTGCTCCCTTCCCCGTCTCGCCCGGATCAGCACGAAAGAGAACTTTGGCCGGATTTCGTGTGATTCTTTCCGTATGACGCCGATCACGGAGGTGGAGGGGCGGCGGCTGGCGCTCAGCAATCTCGACAAGGTGCTGTATCCGGCCACCGGGACCACCAAGGGCGAGGTGCTGCACTACTACGCGGCCACCGCCGCGGCGGTGTTGCTCGCGCACCTGGACGACCGGCCCGTGTCCTTCCTGCGCTATCCGGACGGGCCCGACGGGCAGCGCTTCTTCACCAAGAATCCGCCGCCAGGGACGCCCGACTGGGTGCGGACAGCCGAGGTCCAGCGCCACGAGGGGCAGAGTTCGCGCCAAGTCGTCGTACAGGACCTGGCCTCGCTCGTGTGGGCGGCCAATCTGGTGGTGGAATTCCACACTCCGCAGTGGCGGGCCGAGGCTCCCCGGATCGCGGACCGGCTGGTCTTCGACCTGGACCCCGGGGCGCCTGCGAGCATCGTGGAGTGCTGCACGGTGGGGCTCTGGCTGCGGGAACGGCTCGCGGCGGACGGGCTGACCGCCTACGGCAAGACGTCCGGGTCGAAGGGGCTGCACCTCCTCGTCCCCCTGGAGCCGACCCCCGCCGAGCAGGTGTCGGCGTACGCCAAAGGGCTGGCCCTGGAGGCGCAGAACACCCTGCCCGAGCTGGTCGTGCACCGCATGACCCGGGCGCTGCGCCCGGGCAAGGTCTTCGTCGACTTCAGCCAGAACGCCGCCGCCAAGACGACCGCCACCCCCTACACCCTGCGCGCCCGGGCCGAGCCGACCGTGTCCGCACCCGTCACCTGGGACGAGATCGAGGGCTGCGGAGCGCCCGGCGAGCTGGTTTTCCTGGCGGGCGACATGGCCGCGCGACTGGATCGGTACGGGGATCTGCTCGGACCGCTGTTCGACGCGGATCTGGCCCGGCCGTTGCCGGACGCAACCTGAGCCTTGTCCCCGGGTCTCTGAAACGCCCTGATTACGTCCCTGTGACTCTGCCAGGAAAGGCCACAAGTGGAGGGTGGATTGACGGGGGCGTGGTGCACACTCTGCCCAGGCGCTGCTTGAAACCGCGGCGTCTGCCGTCGGGTGCAGGGGCGTTCGCGGGGAGGGGATGGCGTGTTCGCGGGGATCGACGAGGTCGAGTGGGCTTCGATGGAGCATGCCTACGGGCCGGCCGACGACGTGCCGGAGCTGCTGCGCGGTCTGGCGTCCGCCGACCCGGCCGAGCGTGAGAGCGCCCTCGACGGCATGTACGGGGCCGTCCATCACCAGGGTGACGTGTACGGGTGCACGCTCGCGTGCATCCCCTTCCTCTTCGAGCTGGTGGTGGACCCCGGCATCCAGGACCGTGGCTGCATCGTCGAGCTGCTGACCAGCATCGGCGGCATCGATCTGGACGAGGACGACGAGGCCGAGATCGACGAGGAGGAGATCGAGGGAGCCGCGAACTACGCGATGGCGGCAGCGGCCGTCACCGCGGGGGCCGGGGTCTTCTTCGAGCTGATCGCCGACGAGGACCCGGGCGTGCGGCTCGCCGCGCCGCTGGCACTCGCCACCCTGCACAGTCACCCCGTACGGGTGCTCGCCCTGCTGCGGGAGCGGCTGCCGGTGGAGCCCGACGACGAGGTGCGGATGGCCCTGGTCGAGGCGGCGGGACGGGTCGCCCTGCGCCATCGCCCGCTCGCTGGCCGGGCCGCGGAGTGGCTGAGCCGGCTGGCCTCGCCGGAGTACGGGCCGGGGCTGCGGCTCGCGGCGCTCGCCCAGCTCGCACGCTCCTCCCCCGACTCGCTGCCCCGCGACGTCGTCGCGGTCGTCGCGGGGCTGATGCGGGAGCTGCGGTCCGTACCGCCGGTGCCGGAGCCCGCCGTGGACACCGGACCGCTTCCGGGCGGTGACCCGGCACCGCACACCGGCATCCCGACGCTGGTGGGGCAGCTGCGGGCCCTGTCCGCCGAGGAGTCCGCGGGGCGCAGCGCGCCCTGGTCGGCCGACCTGTTGCGGACGCTGCACGTCGGCCTCGACGACCGGGTCGCCGAGCGGACGGCGCTGCTGACCGAGCAGCTGCGCAGCCCGGACCAGTGGCAGCGCGTCGATGCCGTGCGGATGAGCAGTGGGCTGATCAGGGCCTGGCGCGGCTCGTACGAGGAACTGGTCGCCCTGATCGGCGACCAGCTCGCCGACCCCGAACCACGGCTGGCGGAAGCCGCCTCCCACGTACTGGAAGAGCTGTTCGGCCTGGCGGCCCCCGCCGGGAACGCGCTGGCCGGGCGGATGGCGGCGGACCCGGGGGCCTGGGTGAAGCAGTGGGCGAGCGGGCCGCCGGGGCTCGGCTCCACCGTGAAGGCGCTGGCCCGGCTGGGCGACGCCCGTGTGGTGCCCGCGCTGGCGGCGGCCCTGGAGCGGCCGGAGGTCCCGCACGACGTGGGCTTCGCCATCGGGCACCTCGGTGCGGCGGCGGCGCCGCTCGCCGGGGCGCTGCGGCGCAGGCTCGGTGAGGTCCGTCTCGACGAGAGCGCGTACGACCGGGCGAGTCCGCTGCTCGGCGGGCTGACCTCGCTCCGGGCGGGCGAGGCGGCACCGGAGGTGCTGCGGATGCTGCGGGGTGCGCCGGAGTACCGCGGCGAGTGGCTGCGTACGGCGGCGCTGCGGGCGCTCGGCTCGTTCGGGCCCGCGGCGCGGTGCGCGGTCCCGGACCTGCGGGCGCTGCTCCGCCGCCCGGGGACCGCGACGGCGACGGAGGCGGCGGAAGCTCTGTGGGCGGTCGACGGGGACGCCGACACCGTGCTGCCGGTCCTGACCGAGGGGCTGTGGGCGGAGCAGGTGCACGACCGGCGGGCGGCGGCGAGCGCGCTGGGCAGGCTCGGCGAACGGGCGGCGCCGGCCGCGCCGAAGCTGCGCGCACTGCTGCGGCACGAGGAGCTGTGGCTGCGGGTGGACGCGGCGATCGCCCTCTGGGAGGTGACGGGACGGGCCGGTGACGTGGTGCCCGTACTCCTTGCGGCGTGGGAGAAGAACCGTCACGTCAGAGTCCGGGTCGCGGAATGCCTGGCGCGGATGGGGGCTGCTGGTGCAGGGTCGGAAGCAGCACATGTACTGCGCGCCGAGCTCGCTTCCGTACGCCGTCACAACGCGATGGACGGCGGGTACGGCAGCCACGACACATACGAGGACGAACAGCTGCTGGCGCTGTGCCGGCGGACGTTGCAGGGGAACACGGGGAAGGGAACCACACCGTGATCATTTTCGGTACGCGAGGGTATCTGTACCAGCTGGCCATCCTGACGATGGTGTGCGGCTGGTGCGGCAATCCGTCCGCGCACACGCTGCGCAAGAAGGTCACGAAGTTCACGCTGTTCTTCGTGCCGCTGTTCCCGTTCTCCACCAAGTTCGCGACGCAGTGCACGTTCTGCGGCGGGGAGCGGCAGATCCCGAAGGAGCAGGCCGAACAGTTCCTCGCCCAGCACGCCGCGGACCAGGACGGCAATCCGTTCGGCCAGTCGCAGCAGCAGCCGGGGTACGCGCCTCCCGGCTCGGGCCAGAACCCGTACCAGCGCTGATCCGGCGCCGCCAGGCCACCCCGTACCGCCACGAACCGGTCACGGGCCGGCGGTGACCGTACGCGACCACGGTCCCGGCTTCCCGGAGTACCTGGTGACGGGCGGGCCGCAGCGCTTCCGGACGGAGGGCGGCGGCAAGGGACACGGCCTCGGGCCGACCATCGCCGTCGGGCAGTCGGAGGTCATCGGCGCCTCGCTGGTCCTCCGCAACCCTCCGGAGGGCGGCGCGGAGGCACGGCTCACCCTCCCGGAGTACGTGGCGCTCGACGACGGACCGGAGGCCGGGGACGGTCGGGGCCGCCCCGGAGCCCCCGGCATCCCGTAGAGGGACAAAGCGGGACCTGGTAACGGATAGCAGCGAATTGCGGACCAAAGGTAGCGAACCTAGTGTGAGGCAGGCGAGACGCGGGCCGCCCCCCACAGCCCGCTCGCCCCCGTTTCTTCCTTCCTGGAGGCAGCATGTCCACTCAGTCCCGTCCGGGATTCCGCCGCCTGGCTCTCTGTGTCGCCACCGGCGCCCTCGCGGCCCTCTCGGCCGCCACCCCGGCCCTCGCCGCCGGCCCGGCCGCGCCGCCGCCGGCCCTGCGCGCGGAGGCCCCCGCCCCGGCCGCCGACCGCGACTCCCCCGAGGAGGCCGAGGCCGCCGCCGCGGCTGCCGATCAAGGCGACTACCGCGGGCGCGTGACCGCCACGACCGGGCTGCTGCTGCGCGACCGCCCCACCCGGAGCAGCCGGATCGTCGGCAAGGTCCCGTACGGCGCAGTGGTGAACATCTTCTGCAAGACCACCGGCGACAACGTCGACGGCAACAACCGCTGGTACCTCCTCACCGACGGCACCTGGGCCTGGGGCTCGGCCCGTTACATCGCGAACATCGGCACGGCCCCCCGCTGGTGCTGACCGCCCGGCACACCTGAGCGCGCCTGTGCCGATCCGCCCCCGGGACAGGCGCGTCAGGACATAAGGGAAATAAGCCCCACCTCTTGCTACGTTGCGTGGCATGACCGCAACGAGGGCGGACGCTCCCCCGCCCGAGCTACGCCTGCCCAAGCGGCGCGGGGTGGAGCTCTGCCTCCTCATCGGGGCCGTCCTCATCTCCGTCTACGGATACGCCGACGTCGGACTCGCCAGGAACGGCGCCGTGCCCTCCGATGTCGCCGGCTACGGTGCCGGGCTGGGCCTGCTGGCCCTCCTCGCCCATCTCGCCGTCCGCTTCCGCGCCCCGTACGCCGATCCGCTGCTGCTCCCGATCGCCGTCCTGCTCAACGGCCTCGGTCTGGTGCTGATCTACCGGCTCGACCTGGAGACCCCCAAGGACCAGGCCGCACCCACGCAGCTGATCTGGTCCACGCTCGGCGTCGCGCTCTTCATCACCGTCGTCGTCCTCCTACGCGACCACCGGGTGCTCCAGCGGTACGCGTACCTCTCGGTCGCCGCGGCCCTGGTACTGATGATCGTGCCGATCTTCTTCCCCGCGGTGAACGGCGCCAAGATCTGGATCAGGGTCGGCGGGTTCTCCTTCCAGCCCGGCGAGTTCGCCAAGATCCTCCTCGCGGTCTTCTTCGCCGCGTATCTCGCCGCCAACCGCAACGCCCTCGCCTACACCGGGCGCAAGCTGTGGAAGCTCCAGCTCCCCACCGGCCGGGTACTGGGGCCGATCGTGGCGATCTGGCTGCTCAGCGTCGGCGTCCTGGTCCTCGAACGCGACCTGGGCACCTCGCTCCTCTTCTTCGGGCTCTTCGTGATCATGCTGTACGTGGCGACCGGCCGGACCGGCTGGATCGCCGTCGGCATGGTGCTCGCCGCCGTCGGCGCCTTCGTCGTCGGCTCGTTCGAACCGCACGTGCACAGCCGGGTGGAGGACTGGCTCGACCCGTTCGCCTCCATCGACGCGGGACAGGGACCGAGCCAGCTCGCCCAGTCGCTGTTCGCGTTCGCCGCGGGCGGCATGCTCGGGGCCGGCCTCGGCCTCGGCCACTCCATCCTCATCGGCTTCGCGGCCAAGTCCGACTTCATCCTGGCGACCGCGGGCGAGGAGCTCGGCCTGGCCGGGCTGACCGCCGTCTTCCTGCTGTACGCGCTGCTGGTGGCCCGCGGATACCGGGCGGGCCTCGCGCTGCGCGACCCGTTCGGACGACTGCTGTCGATCGGCCTCGCCTCGATCCTCGCCCTCCAGGTCTTCGTGATCGCGGGCGGCGTGATGGGGCTGATCCCGCTGACGGGAATGGCCATGCCGTTCCTGGCGCAGGGCGGTTCGTCCGTAGTCACCAACTGGATCATCGTGGCGCTGCTGATCCGGGTCAGCGACGTGGCCCGCACCCCGCACCCCGATCAGCCGGAGACGGGAGTCATCGCACCGGTCATGGAGGACGAGTCGTGATCCGATACATCCGGCGGGCCGCCGCCTTCTGTCTGCTGCTGCTCGTGGCCCTGCTGGCCAACGCCGCCCGCATCCAGCTCTTCGAGGCCGACGAACTGAACGCCAACTCCGCCAACCGCCGCTCCACGATCGACCGTTACGACCAGCCGCGCGGCAACATCCTGGTCGGGGACGAGTCCGTCACCGGCTCCAAGGACACCGGCGAGCAACTGGCGTACGAGCGCACGTACAAGCACGGCCCGCTCTACGCACCCGTGACGGGGTACGCCTCGCAGACCTACGGCACCACCCTCATCGAGAACGCCGAGGACGACATCCTGTCCGGCACCGCCGCGCTGCTCGCCCCGCTCCCCCTGTGGGGGGACATCACCCGCAGCCGGCAGCCCGGCGGGAACGTCGTCACCACCATCAAGGACTCGATGCAGCGCGCCGCGTACGACGGGCTCGGCGGGCGCCGGGGTGCGGTGGCCGCCCTCGACCCGTCCACCGGGAAGATCCTGGCCCTGGTCTCAACTCCCTCGTACGACCCCGAGCGGCTCTCCGGGACCGGCTCGTCCGTCACCGACGCGTGGGCCCGGCTCACCACGTCCAAGAGCCAGCCGATGCTCAACCGGGCCATCCGCCAGACCTATCCGCCGGGCTCCACCTTCAAGATCGTGACGGCCGCCGCCGCACTGGACTCCGGCGTCGTGGACGACCCGGACGAGCCGACGGACACCCCCTCGCCCTACGTACTGCCCGGCACCTCGACCGTCCTGCCCAACGAGGCGAGCGGCTGCGGCAAGGCTTCGCTGTCCGAGGCGATCCGGGTCTCCTGCAACACCGTGATGGCACACCTGGGGGTAGAGGTGGGTCTCGACGGAATGGTCGAGGCTGCGGGGAAGTTCGGCTTCAACGACACCGGGCTGAAGATCCCCTCGGGGGTGGCGAAGAGCAACTTCGACACGGACATGAGCGACGACCAGCTCGCCCAGTCCTCGATCGGGCAGTTCGACACCACGGCGACCCCGCTCCAGATGGCGATGGTCGCCTCGGCGGTGGCGAACGGCGGCGACCTCAGATACCCGCACCTGGTCGACCGTACGACCACTCATGACGGGGACCCGGTCCAGCAGCAGGGCTCGCGCTCCTACCACCAGGCGATGAACCCCACGACGGCGATGAGGCTGCAGCGGATGATGGTCGACGTGGTGGAGGACGGTACGGGGACGAACGCCGCGATCGACGGGGTGACCGTCGGCGGCAAGACCGGCACCGCGCAGCACGGCATCGACAACTCCGGTACGCCGTACGCGTGGTTCATCTCCTGGGCCCAGGGGAAGGACTCGGGCCGGCCGGCCGTCGCGGTCGCCGTGGTCGTGGAGGACGCCTCCGCGAACCGGGCCGACATCAGCGGCGGCGGCAGCGCGGCACCGATCGCGCGGGCCGTGATGCGGGCGGCGCTCGACGGCTGAACCCCGCCCGTGCCCGCGGGCCTTGCGGAAGACTGGCGGCATGAGCGAGGAACGGACGGGGAGACCCGCGCGGGCGGTGGCGGGCGTGACGGCCGCCCTGGACCGGATCGACCGGCTCGATCCGCAGCTCGGCGCGTTCATCGAGGTGTGGCACGAGGAGGCACTCGCCCGCGCACCCGCCGCCGCCCGGCTCCCGCTGGCCGGGCTGCCGTTCGCGGTGAAGGGGCGGTCCGGCATCCGCTCCTTCGCGTCCCGCCGGCTGATCGCGGCCGGCGCGGTGCCCGTCGGGTCGACGTCGGTGCCCGGCCCCGGCACGGTCTGGCAGACCTGGGGGCAGGGCGCGCACGGCCGTACGGTCAACCCCTGGCGCGCGGACCGCACGCCCGGCGGCTCGTCGGCGGGCTCGGCCGTGGCCGTCGCGGCGGGCCTGGTGGAGCTGGCCACGGGCAGCGACGGGGCGGGCTCCGTCCGCATCCCGGCGGCCTGGTGCGGGGTGTTCGGGCTGAAGACGACGAACGGGCTGCTCCCTTCCCCCGACCGTTCCGGGCTCGCGGCGGCCGGGGTGCTGGCCCGCTCGGCGGCGGTGGCGGAGACGTATCTGCGCCATGTCCTGGACGGGTACGAGCCGTGGGCGGCGCGCCTGCCGGTGCCCGCCCTGTACAGCGAGGACCTCGGGTACGCACGGGTGGACCCGGAGGTGGCGGCGGTGGTCCGGGGCGCGGTGGAGCGCCTGGCCGCCTCCGGTGTCGTACGGCTCGGCTCCGGCGGCTGCGAGCTGCTCGACCCGGCACAGGCGTGGCAGGAGGTACGCGGCGGGGCCCCCTCGCCCACCGCCCACGCCGTGCGCACGGAGAACGACGGCAGGCTGGACGCCTTCTTCGCCCGTACGCCGCTGCTGCTCACCCCGGCCACCCCCAACCGGCCCCACGGCCACGAGGGGCCGGGCGGGATCTATTCGACCGCGTCGACCTGGGCGTTCAACCTGAGCGGGCATCCGGCGGCGAGCGTCCCCGCCGGATTCACCTCGGACGGCTGCCCCGTGGGGCTTCAACTCGTGGCGGCGCGCGGGGCCGATGTCTCGCTGCTCGGAATGGCCCGCGCCGTCGAGGAAGCGCTGCCTACTGTGCCGCCATGGAATCAATGGACGCACATGAGGCGGAGAAACCCGGCTACGAGCTGGCCCAGGTGAACATCTCCCGGCTGAGGTTCCCGCTGGACTCGCCGGAGCTCAAGGACTTCGTTGACGGTCTCGACCCGGTGAACGCGGTGGCGGACGCGGCCGACGGATTCGTGTGGCGCTTGCAGGCCGACTCCGGCAATGCCACGGACGTGGCGGTCTTCGGGGACGCCTGGCTGATCGTGAACATGTCCGTATGGCGGGACACGGACGCGCTGACCACGTTCGTGTACGCGGGCCGGCACCGCGAGCTGATGGCCCGGCGCCGCGAGTGGTTCGCGAAGGTGGAGGAGTCGATGACCGCCCTTTGGTGGGTACCGGCGGGTGACCGCCCCTCGGTGGAGGATGCCGAGAAGCGCCTGCTCCACCTGCGCGAACACGGCCCCACCGAATGGGCGTTCACGCTGCGGACGCGCTTCCCGGCACCGGCCGCCACCGAGGCCGAAGCCGTTACGAGCTGATCAGCCGATCGGCTTGCGGATCTCGGAGCGGACCTTCGCCGTCTCCTCCGCGACCTTGGCCAGGTCGATGGACTTGGCGTCCTTCGCCACGTTCTCGGGCCTGACCACGGCGACCATGGCTGCCGTGTTGGGGTCGCCCCAGGCGCACATGGGGATGTTGTTCGTCATGCCGCCCTCCTTCGACTGCACGACCTGGCACTCGATCGTGATGTCGTAGCCCTCGGGCTTGAACTCCTTGGCGGGCACGACGACCGTCGAGCCCTCCGCCTCCGCGGCCCCCTCCATGATCTTGCCGCGCATGAAGCTGGGGGCGGCGAGCCGCCCGTGCATGCCGGACAGCACGAGGGCGCTGGTGCTCGCGGTGTACTGCGCGACGACGGCCTTCCCGTCCCTGATGCTGGCGTCGGGGGTGTCCTCGATCTTCTTGCCCTCGGTGTCGGACGCGTCCTGGGCCAGGGTGAACTCGTCGTCCAGCACCTTCTTGGGCACCACGAGCTTGTACTCGGCCTCGGGGAAGGCGGCGTCCGCCCCCTCGTCGACGAGCTGGGCGACGCCGAAGGCGATGCCACCGGCCACCACCAGCGACCCGGCCACGATGCCGATGATCAGCCCGGTGCGCTTCTTGCGCGGCGGCGGCTGCGGCGGCCACCCGCCCATGCCGGGCTGCATGCCCGGCTGCGTCCCGGGCTGCCCGGGTATCCCCGGCTGCCCCCACGCACCCTGCTGGCCCTGCGGATGCTGCGGGTAGCCGTAGGGCTGCTGGGGCGGGCCAGGCGGCTGCTGGCCGTACGGGTTCTGCGGAGGCTGAGGAGGCCCGTACGGGCCCTGGGGCGGCTGAGGCGGCATGGTCATGCGCTCACGTTACGTGAGCCGTACGAACGCGATTTCGACAAGGACCGATTCGGTATCAGGTCGAGAGGAAACCGGAACGCCCGATCGGCTCCCTGCGCCGCGTCCAGGCGTCGGGCACCCCGCCGGTCCCGGTGGCCGCGGCCACGACCCCGCCGGTGATGGCACACGTCGTGTCGACGTCACCGAAACCCTCCGCCGTCGCCCACAGCGCCGCCTCCAGATCGTCCCGGTGGCGTACGGCGGTCCACAGGGCGAAGGGGACGGTGTCGTCGGCGCGGATGCGCTGCCCGTTGCCGAGCAGATCCGCGGCCTTCCGCGGCTCGGTGGCGAGCGGCAGCTCCGCGGCGCGGCGCAGCCCGTCGCGGACGAGCCCCGCGGGCGTGCGGTCCGCGACTGCGGCGAGGGTGAGTTCACCGCGCACCGAGAGCGCGGCGGCGACCGCGACGGCCACCGCGCCCGCGATCCCCTCCGGGTGGGCGTGGGTGACCTCCGCGGAGAGCACGGCCTGTTCGGCCGCGTGGCCGAGGTCGTCATGGAAGCGGGCACCGAGCGGCGCGACCCGCATGGCGGCGCCGTTGCCGAGGCTGCCGCCCTCGAACAGCCCGGGCGCCAGGGTCCGCCAGTCGGCCGGCGAGGTCAGCAACTGGGGCAGCAGCATGTGCATGCCGTGGCCGTAACCGCGTGCCTGGTCGGCGTCGAAGGCGAGGGCGAAGAACAGGGCGAGCCGGTCCTGGTCGACGTGACCGCACTCGTCGAGGACGCGGTCGAGCGCCAGGGCGAGGGCGGTGTCGTCGGTCCAGGGCCACACGGGCTCGCTCGGCGTCCGGCGGTCGCGGACCTCCTCGAACGCTTGCCGGGGCTCACGGAAGAGCGGGAACCAGCGCTCGCCGAAGGCGTCGCCGAGCGCGAGCCCTTCTAGGCTGCGGCGGGCTGCGGCCGCCGCCGGGCCGGCTGCGGAGGGAGGCGTCATGGGACGCATCCTCCCGCCCGGCAGCCGGTGGCGTCCATCGATTACGGACCGGTCAGTCCGCCCGCCCCCGCGTGATCGCGTCCGCGACCTCCGCCACCCGTGCCCGCTCCTCGGCCTCGAAGCGGTCGCGGTCCAGTTGTTCGGCGATCTCCTCGTCCTGGGCCATCAGCAGATCCAGGCTGGAGTCGCCGAGTTCGAGTACGCCCATGTCGACGTACGCCTTCTGGAGCCGTTCGCCCCACAGGCCGATGTCCTTGACGCACGGGACGATGCGGCTGAAGAGGAGCTTGCGGAAGAGCTGGAGGTACTCCGAGTGCTCGGAGAGCTCCTTGGCCTCCTGCTTGCCGATGCCGAAGTTCTCCAGCACCTCGACGCCGCTGAGCCGGTCGCGCATCAGGTAGCAGCCCTCGATGACGAACTCCTCGCGCTCCCGCAGTTCGGCGTCGCTCAGCTGCTTGTAGTAGTCGCGCAGCGCCATCCGCCCGAAGGCCACGTGCCGGGCCTCGTCCTGCATGACGTACGCGAGGATCTGCTTGGGCAGCGGCTTGGTCGTCGTGTCGCGGATCATGCCGAAGGCGGCCAGGGCCAGCCCCTCGATGAGGACCTGCATGCCGAGGTAGGGCATGTCCCAGCGGGAGTCGCGCAGGGTGTCGCCCAGCAGCCCCTGGAGGTTGTCGTTGATCGGGTAGAGCATCCCGACCTTCTCGTGCAGGAACCGCCCGTATATCTCCGCGTGCCGGGCCTCGTCCATGGTCTGGGTCGCGGAGTAGAACTTGGCGTCCAGGTCGGGCACCGATTCCACGATGCGCGCCGCACAGACCATCGCGCCCTGTTCACCGTGCAGGAACTGGCTGAACTGCCAGGAGGTGTAGTGCTTGCGCAGCTCACCGCGGTCGCGCTCGGTCATCTTCGCCCAGTGCGGGGTGCCGTAGAGCGTGAGGGCCTCGTCGGGGGTGCCCAGCGGGTCCGCGGGGTCGACCTCCAGGCTCCAGTCGATGCGCTTGTTGCCGTCCCACTGCTTGTCCTTGCCCTTCTGGTAGAGGGCGAGCAGCCGCTCGCGGCCGTCGTCGTAGTCCCAGCTGAAACGGGCGGCCCCGGAGGCCGGCACCTGCCAGGCCGGCTCGTCGGGCGCAGTGGTGTAGAGGTCATGTGTCGACACGGACGGCTCCTTCGCCTTGCACGGGTCGCATCGCCAAGTTCTGTGGTCCCCAGGCTCATTGGCAGGTTCACACGGTGGTAGACGTCGGGTCAACAAGTCGTGCACAAGGGATTGACGGGCTTGCTGACAGGAAGTCTCATAAGAGGTGACCGCCGGTAACCCATGTGTGAGGTGCCCTCAGCCATGTCGACAGCGACCGAACGCGATGTGCAGTTGCTCCGTGACGCACTCGGGCCCCTGCGGGACCGCGAGCAGATCGCCGAGCGCCTTCTCGAATCCTCGGCCAGACACTCCTTCGACCCGGACACCGAGCTCGACTGGGCCTCGGCGGTCGAGGAGGGCCAGTGGTTCTGGCCGCCGGAGCTGACCTCCCTCTACGACACCCCGCTCTGGCGGAAGATGTCCGAGGAACAGCGGATGGACCTGGCCCGGCACGAGGCCGCCGCGCTCGCCTCGCTCGGCATCTGGTTCGAGATCATCCTCATTCAGCTGCTCGTCCGGCACATCTACGACAAGCCGGTGACCAGCAACCACGTCCGCTACGCCCTCACCGAGATCGCGGACGAGTGCCGGCACTCGCTGATGTTCGGCCGCATGATCACCTGGAGCGGCGCCCCCAACTACCCCGTACCGCGCGTCTATCACAACCTGGCGCGGATCCTGAAGACCGTCTCCACCACTCCCGGCTCCTTCGCCGCGACCCTCCTCGGCGAGGAGATCCTCGACTGGATGCAGCGGCTGACCTTCCCGGACGAGCGCGTACAGACGCTGGTGCGCGGAGTGACCCGCATCCATGTGGTGGAGGAGGCGCGGCACGTCCGGTACGCCCGCGAGGAGCTGCGCCGGCAGATGGTCACCGCACCGCGCTGGGAGCGGGAGCTCACCCGGGTCAGCTGCGGCGAGGCGGCCCGCGTCTTCTCCGTGTGCTTCGTCAACCCGCAGGTGTACGAGCGCGTCGGCCTGGACCGCCGCGAGGCCGTCGCCCAGGTGAAGGCGAGCGGACACCGGGCCGAGGTGATGCAGTCGGGCGCCAAGCGGCTGACGGACTTCTTCGACGACATAGGTGTACTGAACGGAGTGGGACGCAGGCTGTGGAAGAGCTCGGGGCTGCTGGCCTGAGACCGGCCCGCGCGGGCGGGAACGTCGTGGCCGCAGCGACACCCCATAGGCTTCCCGGTATGACCTCCGCCGCTGAAGCCCCGTCGCCCCCCGCGTACCGAAGGCTCGGTGTCGAGGTGCGGCGCGCCCAGATCATCGCCGCGGCCCTCGGCCTCTTCGCGCACCGGGCCCCCGACGAGGTCTCGCTCGACGAGGTGGCCGCGGTCGCCGGAGTCTCACGGCCGCTCGTGTACCGGTACTTCCCCGGCGGCCGCCAGCAGCTGTACGAGGCGGCGCTCGGGTCGGCCGCCGCCGAACTGACGCTGTGCTTCACGGAGCCCGCCGTCGGGCCGCCCACGGAACGGCTCTCGCGGGTCCTGGACCGGTATCTGGCCTTCGTCGACGAGCACGACGCCGGTTTCAGCGCCCTGCTCCAGGGGGGCAGCGTCGCCGAGACCTCCCGTACGACCGCGATCGTCGACGGGGTCCGCCGGGCGGCGGCCGAGCAGATCCTGCTGCACCTCGGCAGGGGCGGCGGCCCGGGGCAGCAGAGTGCGGGACCGAGGCTGCGGATGATGGTGCGCACCTGGATCGCGGCCGTCGAGGCGGCGTCCCTGATCTGGCTGGACGAGGAGAAGCAGCCCCCGGCGGCCGGACTGCGCGGCTGGCTCGTGGACCATCTCATCGCGCTGCTCGCGGCGACCGCGGCGACGGACCCCGACACCGCTGCCGCGGTGGCGGACCTGCTACCGCTGGAAACGGCCGGAGGACCGGCCGGACGACTGGCGGATCTGGTGATCCCGGTGGTGGCCGGTGCGGCCCACCTGCTGCCCGCTGCGTCAGACTGACCCGGTGAGAAGCGAGAACACCCTCTTCAGAGGCGGCCCCCTGGACGGCCGGGTCCTGCCCGTCCTGCTCGGCCCGACCGGCCATCCCCCCAAGTGGTACGAGGTCCCGGTCCCGGACGCCGGCGGCGGGCCCGACACCGTGTACGCGTACCAGCGGGTCACGGCCGGCCACACCAGGCGACTGGCGCTGCCGCGGGGCTGGGTGTACGAGTACGTCCCCGAGGGCCGCGGGCGACGGACCCTCAAGTGGCCCTGGACGAAGCCCGGCAGCGGGCACTGAGCACCGGTGCCCGTCGTGGCGTATCTGGGCGCGGGGCGAGTGTCCGGGCCGGGCAACGGAGGCCGGACCCTCTAAGATCGACGCTCTGGTGCCGAGGCACGGTAACAAGGGGGGTGCGCCATGGAGGCGCTGCGTCAGGACGATCCACGTCACTTCGGCCCGTACACCGTGCTGGCGCGCTTCCGTGAGACGGCGAGCGCCGTCCAGTACGTGGTCAGGGACACCGGCACCGACGAACTCGCCGTGGTCAGCGCCGCACGGCCCGCACTCGCCGCGGTGCCGGCCTTCCGGCGGCGCTTCCAGGCGGAGGCGCGCACGGCGGAGCGGCTGGCCGGCGGATGGGTGCAGGCGCCGCTCAAAGCCCCGGACTCCGGTGAGCTGTGGACGGCATGGCCGTACGTACCCGCGCTGACGCTCGCTCAGGCCATCGACCTCGCAGGGCCGCTCCCCGAGCGTGCCGTGCGGATACTGGGTGCGGGCGTCGCCGAGACCCTCTCCCGGGTGCACGCCACCGGGGCCGTCCTCCAGGGGCTGGCCCCGGGGACGGTGCTGCTGGCCGAGGACGGCCCCCGGCTCACCGCCTTCGGACCGCTGGGCGCCTCGGCGGCCGCCGAGGCGAAGCCGGGCGGGCAGCTCTCCGTACGGCTCGGCTATCTCACCCCGGAACAGATCGGGGGCGAGGACGCGGGCCCGGCATCCGACCTCTTCGTCCTCGGACTGCTGCTCGCGTACGCGGCGACCGGCACGACCCCGCTCGCGGACGGCCCGCCCGACGAGGCCGCCGACCGGATCGCGCACGGCAACGCCGAACTGGACTCCGTACCCGACGCGTTGCGTGAGCTGATCGCCCGGTGTCTGAGGAAGGACCCGTCCGAGCGCCCGTCCGCGGGCTCGGTCGCCGCCGATCTGGCACTGGAGGGCGCGGCGGCCCTGGCCAAGGGCGGCTGGCTGCCCGGACCGCTGTCGGCCGCGGTGTCCGAGCAGGAGAGCTGGGCGCGCGCGCTGAAGCCGCCGTCCGACGAGCCGCCCCTCGATAAGCCTCAGTCCGATGAACCGGAGTCCGTCGAGGCGCAGTCCGGCGAGCCGGCGTCCGTCGAGCCGCAGTCCGTCGAGCCGCAGTCCAACAAGCCGCAGGACGCGGTGGTGCGGGACGCCGTCGTGCAGGACGCCGCCCTGGCACCGGCTGCCTCCCCCGTCGCGGCCGGGCAGTCCGGTGACGGCGGCGGAGATGCCGTCGAGGACAGCAGGACCACCCGGTTCAAGGCCATCGGGCACAGGCCGCCGCACACGGACCGGCCGACCACGCAGCTGGCCATCCCCCGGGAGCAGACCGCGCTCCCGCCCGCCCCGGCTCCGTACCCCTACCCGCAGGCCGCCCCGTCGCAGAACGCCGCCGCACCCTTCGCCCCGGTCCCGCAGGCGCCTCTCCCCCTGCCCGCCCAGGCACACTCACCGGCCCCGGCCCCGGCTCCGGCCACCGCTCCCGGGCCGTCCGGGACCGCGCGCGACCGCCGGGCGCTGCTCACGGTCTTCGCCGCCGGGGCCGCCGGACTGTTCGTGGGAGCGGGCGCCGTGCTCGCCCTCGGTTCCGACGACTCCGCTCCCCCGGCCGACGACAAGCCCGCACCGAAGCCCCGCCGTACCGTGCCCGGACTGCCGCCCGAGCCGAAGTGGACGTACACGCACCCGGCGTCCGAGCCCGCGCCCCTGACCTCCTCGATCTGGCGGGACAAGCTGCTTGTGCTCAGCGGCGAGAACGGGGCCACCGGCGTCACCCTCCGTACCGGGCGCAAGGTCTGGCAGCAGGCTGCCGCCGCCGGCGGGCAGGCGGTGCTGGCCGCCGGTGAGAGCCTCTGCTTCATCGCGGGCCCGGCCGAATTCCTCTGGCTCTCCCCCGCGGACGGCAAGATCGTCCACCGCGTGCCGTACGCGACCGGCTTCACCGACGCACCGGGTCTCAAGGTCGCCCCGCTCACCGGCCAGTCCGGCTCCGTCATCTGGTTCACCGGCTCCCACACGGTCACGGTGAAGGCCAGGAAGCCGAAGAAGGGCAAGAAGCCCGGCAAGGACACCCAGGTCGTCCGGGCCCACCTCTTCGCCTACGACATCGTGCAGCGCAAGGAACTCTGGCGTGCGGCCGTGCCCGCCGGACGCTCGCCCGGCACACCTGCCTACCTGCTCACCGCCGTGCGCGCCGCCGACATCGTCGTACGCCAGACCGCCGCGACGCTCACCCCCGCCGAGGTCAAGGCCGCGAAGGGCAAGGGCTCGTTCCGCTGCTTCGACCGGAAGACCGGAAAGCTGCTGTGGACCCGGCAGTTCGGCACGGTCACACCGGACGGGGCCGCGTCGGGCGACGAGAAGGGGCAGCTGTACGGGGCGGTCGGCGACGATCTCCAGGCGTTCGAGACGGCCACGGGCAAACCGCTGTGGCGGCTGAACGGCACCGAGGCATCCGTCTTCGGCACCCCGGTGCCGGCCGGGGACCTGCTCCACGTCACCAACCGGAATCAGGAGGTCGGCGTCGTCGAGCGGGCCACCGGACGGCTGCGCTGGCGGCGCCCGACCGAGGTGCCCCTCGGCGGCAACGCGCCCTCCCTCGCCCTCAGCGGGAGTGGAAGGACGCTGCTCGCGGCGGATCTCACCCAGGTCACCGCGTTCGCGGCCGCCGACGGGCGACGGCTGTGGAAGTTCCAGGACATCGGGGTGCAGGACCCGGCGAAGGACCCCAAGGGGGCCACGGCCCTCGTTCCGTACCAGGTCCGTACGTCGGCCGGGACCGCCGTCGTGCAGCGGGGCAGGGTGTTCTACGCCTTCCCGGTGAGCTGAGCGCCGCCACGCCGCACGGTACTTGCATCACCTGACACCACGTGACCGGATGAAGAGGATTCGGTCATTTGTGGGGCAACCCCATCAAGGGCCCCACTCCGTCATCGGAGGTGATGTCGTGCCCGGCAGAGTCCTGCGTGCGCTCTGCACGGCGGTGATCGCGGCGGTCGTCGCGGCCGCACCCGCCACCGCCGAACCCGTCGGCCCGAGCCCCGCTCCGTCGGACGCGGTGGACACGTCCGAGTCAGCCAAGGCTTCCGAGGCGTCCGAGGCGGCAATCGGTGCGGACGACTCGGCGGACGGTACGGACGACGCGACCGTGGACGCGGAAGACGCCTTCCCGGCGAACGCCACCGGGTCCAAGAGCGTCGCCGAGCTGCTCAAGCAGCTTCAGACGCTCTACCGCCAGGCCGAGGAGGCCGGCGAGACGTACAACGGCACCGCGGTGGAGCTGAGGAAGCGCACCGCCGAGGCGAAGAAGCTGGCGTCCGATCTGGCCCGGGCGCGGATCGCCCTCGACCGGGGCCGCGGTGACGCGGGCCGGCTGGCCCGCGAGCAGTACCAGGGCCGGTCCGACTTCTCCGCGTACATGCGACTGCTGCTGGCCCGCGACCCCGCGAGCGCCCTGGACCAGAGCCACATCATCCAGCGCGTGGCGGCGGGCCGGGCGGCGGCGGTGGACCGGCTCACCGAGGCGGAGAAGCGCGCGGATCTCCTGGCGACCGCCTCCCGCAAGGCCCTGGGCCGGCAACAGGCGCTCGCCGCCCAGCAGAGGAGGCAGCGCAACGCGGTGCGCTCCCGGCTGAAGGACATCGAGGCCATGCTCGCCTCGCTCAGCGCCGATCAGCTCACCGCCGTCGCCCGGCTGGAGAAGGAGACCACGGACACCGCCCAGCGCGAGCTGGTCGCCTCCGGGGCCCTCAGCTCGACCAGGCCACCGTCCCGGCAGGGCAGCGACGCAGTCCGGTACGCGGTCAGGCAGCTCGGCAAACCGTATGTGTGGGGCGCCGAGGGACCGGAGTCGTTCGACTGCTCCGGGCTGACCTCGCGGGCCTGGGAGACGGCCGGACGGCCGATTCCGCGGACCTCGCAGGAACAGTGGCGGCAGCTGCCCAAGGTGCCGGTCTCCTCGCTGCGCCCCGGCGACCTGGTGATCTACTTCCCGAAGGCGACCCATGTGGCGCTCTACATCGGCGACGGCATGGTGGTGCAGGCGCCCCGGCCGGGAACCGAGGTGAAGGTCTCGCCGGTCGCGTCGAACCCACTGCTGGGCGCGGTACGCCCGGACCCGGACGCCGAGCCGCTGAGCCTGTACACACCCCCGGAGCTGCCGGAGGGCGCCACGGCGGGCGACGACACGGGGTACAGCTCCGACACCGCGCCGGTCGAGTAGCGCACACGAAGAGCCACCGGGCTGTCACGTCGACCTGAACGACGTGACAGCCCGGTGCCTGATCAGACGGCTGCGGAACCCGTGACCTCGGCGAGGTACGCGTTCGTGCGGTCCGGCTCGAAGAAGAAGTTGTCGAAGTCCGCCGGGTCGTTGAAGCCGTTGGCGAAGCGGTCGGCGACGGGCTGGAGCTGACCGGCGGCACCGATCAGGTTCAGCACGTGCTCCGGCGGGGCGCCGAGCATCGCGTTGGTCCACTTCACGACGTGCTGCGCGGTGTCCCAGTAACGGTCGAACGTGGACTGCATCCAGTCCGCGTCGAACTCCCGGTCGCCGTGCTCGATGATCGACTCCAGGTACGCGTTCGCGCACTTGGAGGCCGAGTTGGAACCCTGACCGGTGATCGGGTCGTTGGCCACGACCACGTCCGCGACGCCGAGGACCAGGCCGCCGCCGGGCAGCCGGCCGATCGGCTTGCGGACGGTCGGGGCGTAACGGCCCGCCAGCGTGCCGTTGGCGTCGGTCAGTTCCACCTTCGTGGCGCGGGCGTACTCCCACGGAGTGAACCTCTCCATCAGCTCCAGCGTCTTGGCGAGGTGCTCGGACGGGTCCTTGATGCCCTGGAAGGCGTCGAGCGGTCCGCCCGGGACGCCCTCCCAGAACAGGATGTCCGCGCGGCCGGAGGTGGTCAGGGTCGGCATGACGAACAGCTCGCCGACGCCCGGGACCAGGTTGCAGCGGACCGCGTCGAAGTCGGGGTGCTCGGGGCGCGGGCCCATGCCGTGGACGTAGGCCACGGCCAGGGCGCGCTGCGGGGCGTCGAACGGCGAACGCGAGGCGTCCCGGCCGAACATGGAGACCAGCTCGCCCTTGCCGGCCGAGACCATCACCAGGTCGTAGGCGCGGGAGAAGTAGTCCAGGTCGGAGACGGCGGCGCCGTGGATGACGAGCTGACCGCCGCGCTGGGCGAAGGTCTCCATCCAGCCGGCCATCTTCACGCGCTGGTCGACGGACTGCGCGAAGCCGTCCAGCTTGCCGACCCAGTCGATGGCCCGCGAGGAGTCCGGCGCGGCGACGGACACGCCGAGGCCCTCGATGCGCGGGGCCTGCGTCTCCCAGAAGTTGAGCTGGAGGTCGCGCTCGTGCTGGAGCGCGGTGTGGAACATGCACTGCGTCGACATGACCCGGCCGGTCCGGATCTCGTCCGCCGTGCGGTTGGACATGAGGGTGACTTCGTACCCGCTCGACTGCAGTCCGAGGGCGAGCTGGAGACCGGACTGGCCGGCTCCGACTATGAGTATCTTCCGCATCGCGGTTCTCCGTTACGTGTTCGTACGCGTGTCAGCTGTTACGCCGGGGTGGCATCAAGAGCGTGACCCACCAGGGCCAGCAGCGACTCGATGACAGTGATCCTGTTACGCGCATCCATGATCACAACCGGCACGTGCGGGGGTACGGTCAGGGCCTCCCTGACGTCCTCCGTCTCGTAACCGGGCGTCCCCTCGAAGTGGTTGACCGCGACGATGTAGGGGAGCCCGCAGCTCTCGAAGTAGTCGAGTGCGGGAAAGCAGTCGGCGAGGCGCCGGGTGTCGGCGAGCACGACCGCTCCGATCGCGCCGCGCACCAGGTCGTCCCACATGAACCAGAAGCGCTGCTGACCAGGGGTGCCGAACACGTACAGGACGAGGTCGTCGTCGAGCGTGAGCCGGCCGAAGTCCATCGCCACGGTCGTGGTGACCTTGTCGGGCGTGGCCGTGAGGTCGTCCGTCTCCTCGCTGGCCTGGGTCATCAGCGCTTCGGTCTTCAGCGGGGTGATCTCGGAGACCGAGCCCACGAAGGTCGTCTTGCCGACACCGAAGCCGCCGGCGACCACGATCTTCGTCGCGATGGGGGCGCGGGTGTGGTCCAGCTGCCATGCCTGGAGCGACTCCTCGGCCTGCTCCGCGGGCCCCGGCTGACGCGGGGCGAAGAGCGTCGCCTCAGAGACGGCGGAGTCCATTGAGCACCCTTTCGAGCAGTGCGCGGTCCGGCTGGCCGGTGCCGTGACCGGTTCCGTACACGCGGATCTTTCCCTGGTCGGCCAAGTCGCTGAGCAGCACGCGGACCACGCCGAGCGGCATCTTCAACAGGGCCGAGATCTCCGCCACCGTACGCATACGGCGGCAGATTTCGACGATGGCCCTGAGCTCCGGCATGACGCGCGAGGCGAGGTTGCCGTTGGTGAGCTCGCGGCGCTCCTCCGGTGCTTCGAGCGCGGCGACGAACGTCTCGACGAGGAGGACGTGGCCGAAGCGGGTGCGCCCGCCGGTGAGGGAGTACGGGCGGACCCGGGCGGGCCGTTTGTCGGCGCCGCGGACCGGGAGCCTTCGGGCGGGTTCAGCAGCGGGCATCACTGGGCGCTCTCCATCGATTTGCGCAGTTCACTGCGGAGTTCGGGGGTGAGTACGTGTCCGGCGCGGCCGACGAAGAGCGCCATGTGGTAGGCGACGACGCTCATGTCGCAGTCGGGGGTGGCGTGCACGCCGAGCAGCGAGCCGTCGCTGATGGACATGACGAAGACGCTGCCCTCGTCCATCGCGACCATCGTCTGCTTGACGCCGCCGCCGTCCATCAGCTTGGCGGCTCCCGCGGTGAGGGAGCCGATGCCGGAGACGATGGTGGCCA
This sequence comes from Streptomyces sp. NPDC058620, assembly GCF_042717135.1. Lineage (NCBI taxonomy): Bacteria > Bacillati > Actinomycetota > Actinomycetes > Kitasatosporales > Streptomycetaceae > Streptomyces > Streptomyces sp. NPDC058620. The sequence goes on along the minus strand of NZ_JBHXQO010000008.1, from coordinate 96,202 downwards.
GATCGGCGCTGGAGCCACGCGGGCCGCTCCGCCGGTCGGCCGTCGGGGCGTTCAGGTGGCCGGGGTCCGAGGAGAGCAGCATGAGTCCGTCGGACGAGACGACGGTGACCGAGTGGACCCCTGGCACCTCCTCCACCAGATTGCTCAGCAACCAGTGAAGATTCCGGGCCTCGGTGCTCAGCCCGAATGTGCTGGGCGCAGTCAACTGCGTGCCTCCTCGACTGTGTCCCCCGTCTCATCGGTTCGACCGCCGGTACGGCCGGTCAGCTCAGTTTGGTCGGTGTGCGCCGCGGCCACGGTGATCCCGCCGCCCAGCGTGTCCTCGGCGATCTCCGCTTCGACGTCGCGACGGCCGTCCTTCGCGCCCTGGTGGAAGCCGCCGAGCCGGCGGCGCAGAGCGTCCTTGTCCAGGCTGCCCTTGCGCTCGACGACGGGGGCGTCCGCGGGCTTGACGACCTTGGGGGTGCGCTTGGGCAGCCCCTTGTCCGTGACGATGCCCTCACCCTCGCGCCGGGCCTCGCCCTGCGGCTTCCGGGGGCCGGGAACGGTCTCGGCGGCGGGGGCGGGCGCCTGTGCGGGTGCGGGTGCAGGTGCCGTGAACGGCGAGGGGGCGGCGGTCCGTTCGGGCGCGGTGTGGGGCTCCGGGGTGAGCGCGGAGTCGTTGTCGGCGGTGCGCTCGTGCCGGTCGGGGCCGATGGCGTACGGATCGGGGGACCCCGGCGACACCGGAAGCCTGACCTGCATCGTGGTCTCGGCCTCGGACTCGGCGGCGACCGGCCGGGGCTCGGGCATCGCCGGTTCGGCGACCGGTTCGGCGGCCGCGGCAGATTCCACGGCCGGGGAGGGTGTGGCGCCGGCTTCCCGGATCGTCTGCTCGGCCGCCTCGATCAGCGGATCGTCCGGCAGCTCGCCCGCCCTGCGGGGCAGGGCGTTGGAGTTGGCCTCGGCGACCGAACCCGGCAGGTTCAGCGTGGGCGCGTCCCCCGCCTTGTGGACCGGCGGCGGCGATGCGGCGGGCGGCGCCTTCGGCAGCAGGGCCTGCGGCAGGACGACGACCGCCGCCACCCCGCTGCCCTTCTGCTCGCGCAGCTGCACCCGTACGCCGTGGCGCGCGGCCAGCAGCGAGGTCACCTGAAGGCCGAGTCCGGCACCGTCGGCACTCTGCTCGCCCGCCTCGAACGAAGCCGGGTCGGCCAGCCTGGCGTTGAGCTCGCCCATCCGGACGGCCGACATGCCGATGCCCTCGTCCTGCACGGAGAGCATCACCTCGCCGGTCTCCAGCAGCCAGCCGGAGAGCTCGACATGGGAGTCGGGGGGCGAGAAGGAGGTCGCGTTCTCCAGGAGTTCGGCGACCAGGTGGCTGAGGTCGTCGGCGGCGAAGCCGGCGATCTGGGCGTGCGGCGGCAGGGACTGGATCGTCACCCGCTCGTACCGCTCGATCTCGCTGACGGCTGCGCGCAGGACGTCGACCAGCGGGATCGGTCCCGCGTGGCCGTGGCCGTGCTCGGCGCCCGCGAGGACCAGCATGTTCTCGCTGTGGCGGCGCATGACGGTGGCCATGTGGTCGAGCTTGAAGAGCGTGCTGAGGCGCTCGGGGTCCTGCTCGCGCTCCTCCAGGCTCTCGATGACGCCGAGCTGGCGCTCGACGAGGCCGAGGGTGCGCAGCGAGAGGTTGACGAAGGTGTGGTGGACCGTGTTCTTCAGCCGCTCCAGCTGGGCGGCGAGATCGGCCGCGTGGACCTGGAGTTCGGCCCGCTGGACGGTGAGCGCCTCGCGGCCCGCGATCAGCTCGCCGCGCTCGCTCCGAAGGGTCTCAAGCTGCCCGCCGAACGTGTGGTGCAGCCCGTACAGCTTGCCGTGCAGCGCGTTGATGGACCGGACGACCTGGGCGAACTCGTCGTTGCGGCCGGTGTAGCGGATCGCTTCCGCGGTCTCGGGCTCGCCCGCGAGCCTCGCGGCCCCGATGCGCAGCACGGCGAGCGGCTGGGTGAGGGTGCGGGCGACGGCGGTGGAGACGCCCACGACGATCAGGAAGCAGCCGCCGAGCAGGGCCAGGCTCAGTTCGAGCGCGGTGACGTCGTCGTCGCGGAGCTGTTCCAGGCGCTGGACCTGGCTGGTGCCGAGCGCCGACTCGACGCCCCGCATCCGGTCGATGCGGGCGGAGAGTGCGGCCGCGACCTTCTTGCGGTCGGCCCGCTGGTCGCTGTCGGACAGCTCGGGCCGGTCGGTCAGCCTGGAGAGGTACTTCTCGGCGCTGTTGACGTCGGGGCCCGTGACGGTCGAGGAGAGCCTGTCGCGGGCGACCGGGGTGGCGGCCTGGTCGAAGTCGGCGAGCGAGGCGAGTTCGCGGACCCGCGCCTGCTGGGCGGCGGCGCTCAGCTCGTCCCGGTTGCGGTCGTCCTCGGTGGAGCTCTCGCCCTGGACCTCCACCGGCAGGCCCGTGAAGGGGTCGGTCCGGGTGACGGGTTCGCCGCGCGGTACGGCGAGAGCGGCGAGGAGCAGGCCCCGGGTCGCCGACGCCTGCTCGACGGCACCGCCGAGTGCGAGCGGTGCGCGGGTGGAGTCCGAGGCGCGCGGCGGGGTCTTGCCGGCCAGTTCCTCGGCGAGGCCGTGGAGCTTGGCGATGACCTCGGAGTACGCCCGGTGGGCCTCCATGGCCGAGCCCTTGCCGGAGAGGGCGTCGCGGCGCAGCGAGGGGATCGTGGAGAGTTCCCTGCGCAGGCCCGCGGGGGCTTCGGCGCGGATCTCGTCCACCTTCTGGTCGACGCGGGCCGAGGAGCCTCTCCCGGCGCCTTCGGCGGTCGAGTCCTCGCGGCCCGCCGCGATGTACGCGGTGACGTCGTCGCGCTCATCGGCGAGCGAGTGCGCGAGCGTGATGGCCTGCTGGTTCAGCTCGGCGAGGGTGACCAGCCGCTGGGACTCGTTGAGGTCGGACGAGGCACTGAGCGCGGCCGGTGCGCCCGCCGCGAGGACGGTGATGCCGACGACGGCGACACCCGCGACCAGCCGGCTGCGTACCCGCACGGTCCGTTTGTCGGCGCCCTGGACCGGAGGGGTCGCCCCGGAACCGTCGCGCGTGCTGCCCTTGCTCCGAGGCCGCTTCTTCTGCACCGGTGCTCGCAATCTTGACTCGTCCACCCATGAAGCAGAGGTGACGTACGGTCACGTGTAAAGGCACCCCACCCCTGGTACGGCTTCTGACCATTCCAGTGCTTTTGAGAGGGGCGCACGCATCAACCGCTCCGCCACTCGAACGAGTGAACAACACTCCGGAGTTGGCGAACAAGTCTCCCCAGAGGCGCCGCCGGGCATGCACGGGCCACCAGGTGGAAGTTCCGCCCAGGCTTTGGCAGGATGCCCGCCCGCACCCGCCACGGAGCGTTTCCTTCCACCCGTAACGGCCGGGCTGACCTGCCGGTACGGGCCAACGCCCGGTTCGTGCAGGGCTCGTGAAGGCATCGTGCAGACTGACCGTATGCGCATGGACCTCGCCACCGAACCCGGCAGTACGGAACGCCCCAACGAGGACTGGATGTCCGCCGCACTCCCGGCGTCCGGCCAGGGCGGGGCGCTGGTGCTGCTCGACGGAGTGACGCCACCGCAGGGTGATGACGGTTGTGTGCACTCGGTGCCCTGGTTCACCGCGCGACTGGGCGGTGCGCTGGCCGAACTGTCCGGTTCGCGCCGAGATCTGACGCTGGCGGAGATCCTTGCCGAGTCCATCCGGCGCACCGCCGACACGCACCGTTCCCCATGTGACCTTTCTCACGCGAGGACGCCGCAGGCGACCGTGGTGCTCGCGCGCTGGGACGAACACAAGATCGAATACCTGGTTCTCTCCGATTCCGTACTCCTCCTGGAGGCGCCCGACGGGGCGGTGCGCGCGGTCCTCGACGACCGGCTCGACCGGCTGCCGCCCGGCTCCCTCGCCTCCGAGGCGATCGCCGACGCCCGGGCGCGGAACAAGGAGGGCGGCTTCTTCACCGCCGCCGCCGACCCCCAGGTGGCGTCCCGCGCCGTGACCGGGCACGTGCCGCGCGCCGAGGTGCGGTCCCTGGCCGCGCTGACGGACGGGGCGAGCCGCTGGACCGAGAAGTTCCGGGAGGGCGACTGGACGGCCGCCCTGGAGCTGCTGCGCAAGGCCGGCCCCCAGGGGCTGATCGACCGGGTGCGGGAGCTGGAGCGGGCGGACACCGGCCGCCGGTACCTGCGCCGGAGCAAGACCCATGACGACGCCACGGCGGCCTTCGTCGAGCTCTAGAGCCCCAGGAGCGATCCGCCGGGCGCGCCGGTCACTCCTCGGCCCGCGCGTTCAACTGGTGCAGCAGCCGGGCCAGTTCGGCGACCTCGGTGCGATCCCAGTCGGCGAGCTTGCGTACGTAGCGGTCGCGGCGGGCGTCCCGGACGCTACGGAAGCGGGCCAGGCCCTCGGCCGTGAGGCGGACGAGCCAGGCGCGGCCGTCGGCCGGGTCGGGTTCGCGGGCCACCAGGCCGTGCGTCTCCAGAGCGCGCAGCTGACGGCTCATGGTCGCCTTGCCGACACCGATGTAGGCGGCGAGATCGGTGGCCCGCTGCGGGCCCGCCGACTCAAGCCGTACGAGGAGGCCGTAGGCGGCGGATTCGAGGTCGGGGTGCACCTCACGGGCCATCTCCCCGGAGTTGGCCCGCGCCCGGCGCAGGAAGACGGCCAACTCCCGTTCCAGGGCGAGGAACTCGTGGTCCACACCACTCGCGCCGACCGCGCCGGGTTCACTCCCGCGTTCACTCCCGTGCACGTCAGCACCCCTCATACGCTTTCCTGCCGATGAAAGTTTCTTCCGCCGCCGGTCATCGCCGCAGCTCGGTCAGTATTTCGCAGGAGTAGACCATCGGCAGCGCCCGGACCCCCTTCCGCCGCGTGGGTCTACGTGCGTAGCGTCATGACTGCCATCAGTGACATGCCCACACCATGCCACCCCTCCAGGGATGTCCCGCACGCACCCCTGGGTCAGCAGTTCCCCCCACCGAGGCCCCGGAGGCACCCACATGCCCGTGCACAGATCCGGTACGTCCCGCCGCTCGCGCTTCGCCGCGGCAGGAGCCCTCCTCGCAGCACTCTCCCTCCTCCTCACCCTGCCCGGCGCGGCCTCCGCCGCGGAGACCCCCGCTCGCGGTACGGCCACGATGGGCCAGGGCGTCATCGCCCACGACGGTCAGGGTGGACTCCCCCGCGAGTCGCGCGCCGTCCAGACCGAGGGCGTCGACGTCAGCAGCCACCAGGGCAACGTCGCCTGGTCGACCCTCTGGAACAGCGGCGTGAAGTGGGCCTACGCCAAGGCCACCGAGGGGACGTACTACAAGAACCCCTACTTCGCGCAGCAGTACAACGGCTCCTACAACGTCGGCATGATCCGCGGGGCGTACCACTTCGCCACCCCGGACACGACGAGCGGGGCGACCCAGGCCAACTACTTCGTGGACAACGGGGGCGGCTGGTCGGGGGACGGCAGGACGCTGCCGGGGGTGCTGGACATCGAGTGGAATCCGTACGGCGCGCAGTGCTTCGGCAAGACCCAGGCCGGGATGGTGTCCTGGATCCGCGACTTCGTGAACACCTACAAGGCGCGCACCGGGCGCGACGCGGTGATCTACACCGCGACCAGTTGGTGGCAGACCTGCACGGGCAACAACTCCAGCTTCGGCGCCACCAACCCGCTCTGGGTGGCCCGCTACAACACCACCGTCGGTGAACTCCCGGCCGGCTGGGGCTACTACACGATGTGGCAGTACACGTCGACCGGCCCGACGGTCGGCGACCACAACCGCTTCAACGGCGCCCTGGACCGCGTACAGGCGCTCGCGTACGGCTGATCCGGCCCCTCCGCCTCACACCGCGGCCCCGGCGACGAGCTCCTGTCGCCGGGGCCCTCGCCGTACCGGAGCCGCATCGGAGCCGCATCGGAGCCATATGCGGGCCAACCCCCGCCCGACCCGCCTCTTCACCACTCGGGACCCCTCACACCCCTCTATACACTGCGTGTATACGCTCTATGTATAGTCCTCGACGTGCCGCACAACCCGTGCGCGGCCGGCCTTGAGGAGTGACCTGCTGTGCCCAGAAAGACGACGCCGTCCGGTGCCGGGTTGGCCGCCGCCCTGGTGACCGCGCTCACATTCGCGCTCGGCGGCTGCTCGATGGAGACCACCGCACCGGGTTCGGCGCGGCAGGACGCCGCATCCGACGCCAAGGGGTCGTTCGGGCAGGTGGACTGCCGCAAGGCGAAGTGCATAGCGCTGACCTTCGACGCGGGTCCGGCGGAGGACACCCCGCGGCTCCTGGACACCCTCAGGGAGAAGAAGGTGCCCGCCACCTTCTTCCTGCTCGGCAAGAAGCACGTGACCAGGTACCCGGACACCGTGCGCCGCATCGAGGCCGAGGGACACGAGGTGGCCAACCACACCTGGTCGCACGAGATCCTGACCGACCGGAAGCCCGCCGAGATACGGGCCGAGCTGGAGAGGACACAGGACGCCATCGCGGCCATCACCGGCAAGAAACCGCGGCTCATGCGTCCGCCGCAGGGCCGCACCGACGACACGGTCTCCGGGATCTGCGAGGAGCTGGGGCTGTCGCAGATCCTGTGGAGCGCGACCGCGAAGGACTACTCCACGAACGACTCCGCGCTGATCAGGAAGCGGATTCTCGACCAGGCGGGCAAGGACGGCATCATCCTGCTGCACGACATCTACAAGGGCACCGTGCCCGCGGTGCCGGGCATCATCGACGCGCTGAAGAAGCGCGGCTACACCTTCGTGACGGTCCCCCAGCTGATGGCCCCGGCGGAGCCCGTGCCGGGCACGATCTACCGGCCGTAGGCGCCGGACGCGAAAAGCGGAACGGCCCGCCCTCCCTCGGGAGAACGGGCCGTCCGTACCGGCCGTGCACGTCGTACCACGCCCGTCACTGCATGGCACTCACGCCGCGGCCGGGACCCTCTGCTCCCGGAGCCCGGCCGAGGCCGGGGCGAGGGCGATCTCCAGCACCTGGCGGACGTCCGTCACCGGGTGGACCTCCAGACCGTCCAGGACCTCGGCCGGTACGTCGTCCAGGTCGGCCTCGTTCCGCTTGGGGATCACCACGGTGGTGATCCCGGCGCGGTGCGCGGCCAGCAGCTTCTGCTTCAGACCGCCGATCGGCAGCACGCGTCCGGTCAGCGACACCTCACCGGTCATCGCCACATCCGTACGGACCTGCCGGCCGGACAGCAGCGAGGCCAGCGCCGTCGTCATCGTGATTCCGGCACTCGGACCGTCCTTGGGCACCGCACCCGCCGGGAAGTGGATGTGCACCCCGCGGTCCTTCAGATCCGCGACCGGCAGCTCCAGCTCGGCGCCGTGCGACCGCAGGAAGCTCAGCGCGATCTGCGCGGACTCCTTCATGACGTCACCCAGCTGGCCCGTCAGGGTCAGTCCGGACGCCCCGGTCTCCGGGTCGGCCAGCGAAGCCTCGACGAACAGCACATCACCACCGGCGCCGGTCACCGCAAGCCCAGTGGCCACGCCCGGCACCGCGGTGCGGCGCTCGGCCGGGTCCTGTGCGGACTCGGGCACGTGGTGCGGGCGCCCGATCAGGCCCCGCAGATCCTCGTCCGTGACCGTGAACGGCAGCTCGCGTTCGCCCAGTTCGTGCTGGGCCGCGACCTTGCGGAGCAGCCGGGCGACGGCCCGCTCCAGATTGCGGACGCCGGCCTCGCGGGTGTACTCGCCGGCCAGCTTGCGCAGCGCGGACTCGTCGAGCGCGACCTCTTCCTTCTCCAGGCCGGCCCGCTCCAGCTGGCGCGGGAGCAGGTGGTCGCGTGCGATGACGACCTTCTCGTCCTCGGTGTAGCCGTCCAGCCTGACCAGCTCCATGCGGTCGAGCAGGGCCTCCGGGATGGCGTCGAGCACATTGGCCGTCGCCAGGAAGACGACGTCGCTGAGGTCGAGTTCGACCTCCAGGTAGTGGTCGCGGAAGGTGTGGTTCTGCGCCGGGTCGAGGACCTCCAGGAGGGCGGCGGCCGGGTCGCCCCGGAAGTCCGAGCCGACCTTGTCGATCTCGTCGAGCAGGACGACCGGGTTCATGGAACCGGCCTCCTTGATGGCGCGGACGATACGCCCGGGAAGCGCGCCGACGTACGTACGCCGGTGGCCCCTGATCTCCGCCTCGTCCCGGACACCGCCGAGCGCGACACGGACGAACTTGCGGCCCATGGCGTGCGCGACGCTCTCACCGAGCGAGGTCTTTCCGACTCCAGGAGGGCCCACCAGAGCCAGCACGGCGCCGCCCCGGCGGCCGCCGACGACTCCCAGACCGCGGTCGGCACGGCGCTTGCGCACCGCCAGGTATTCGGTGATCCGCTCCTTCACGTCCTGGAGGCCCGCGTGCTCGGCGTCGAGAACGCGCTGCGCACCCGGGATGTCGTACGCGTCCTCGGTCCGCTCGGTCCACGGCAGTTCGAGGACGGTGTCGAGCCAGGTCCTGATCCAGGAGCCCTCTGGGCTCTGGTCGGAGGACCGCTCCAGCTTGTCGACCTCCTTGAGCGCGGCCTCGCGGACGTGCTCGGGAAGGTCGGCGGCCTCGACGCGGGCCCGGTAGTCGTCGGACTCGTCCTCCGGGTCGCCGTTGAGCTCCGAGAGCTCCTTGCGTACGGCGTCGAGCTGGCGCCGCAGCAGGAACTCGCGCTGCTGCTTGTCGACACCCTCCTGGACGTCCTTGGCGATGGACTCGGCCACGTCCTGCTCGGCGAGGTGTTCGCCGAGCCACTGGATGGCGAGCTTCAGCCGGGCGACCGCGTCGGCGGTCTCCAGGAGCTGCACCTTCTGGGCGGTGGTCAGGAACGGCGAGTAACCGGAGTTGTCGGCGAGGGCGGAGATGTCCTCGATCTGCTGCACCCGGTCCACGACCTGCCAGGCGCCGCGCTTCTTCAGCCAGCTGGTGGCGAGCGCCTTGTACTCCGTGACCAGTTCCACGGCGGAGCCGGGCAACGGGTCCGGGACGAGGACGTCGACCTTGGTCCCCTCCACCCACAGCGCTCCGCCGGGCCCACTGGTCCCGGCACCGATCCGCACCCGGTCACGGGCCCGGATGAGCGCACCCGGGTCCCCGTCCGAGAGCCGGCCGACCTGCTCGACGGTGCCGAGGACGCCGGTCCCCGTGTAGGTCCCGTCGATACGCGGGACGAGCAGCACCTCGGGCTTGCCGCCGCCGGCACGTGCGGCGGCCTGCGCGGCCTCCACGGCGGCCCGCACCTCCGTGTCCGACAGATCCAGCGGCACCACCATTCCGGGCAGCACTACCTCGTCGTCGAGCGGCAGCACAGGCAGATCGATCGGTGTGAACGCCTTGGACTCCGTAGCCATGATCTCCCCTTCGGCAGTCAAGTTGAGCTATGTGGACTCAATGCTCCTGAGCGCCTGAATGTTCCCCAAGCCCTGTTCGCTCTCAGCGATCACTCGTCACGCGCCGCTCCGGCGCCCGTTCGCGCCCCTGCACGGCTCGAAATCGCGTGGCAGCGCGCGGGGCCGGGTCGCGATGATGGCGCCATGACCCTTCCCGGCTTTCCCCTCCAGGCCCTGCTCGTGGTGGACGTGCAGTCCGCCTCCGTCACCGGGGCGGGTGCGGTGCCCGGAGCGGCCCTGCTCCTGGACCGGACGACGGACCTGATCGCACGGGCCCGTACGAGCGGGGCGCTCGTCGTCCACATCCAGAACGACGGGCCCGCCGGAGCGGGCGACGAGCCGCACACCCCCGGCTGGGAACTCCACCTCCCCGTCGGGACCGGCCCCCGCGAGTGCGTCGTCCGCAAGTCCATGGACGACGGCTTCGAGGAGACCTCCCTGGGCGGCCTGCTGGCCGGCCACGGAGTGCGGGGCCTCGTCGTCTGCGGCCTGATGTCCGAGATGTGCGTCCAGGCCACGGCCCGGGGGGCCCTGGCACGCGGTTATCGGGTTGTCCTCCCGTACGACGCCCACGCGACGCACAACATTCCTGCCGCCCCCGGAATCAGCGAGGAGATTCCGGCGGCCACGGCATCACGGGTCGCCGCCTGGGCCATCAGCGACGAGGCCGAGGTCACCGCATGCGCCGCGGACGTCACGTTCGCACCCCTGCCGTCGCCGGCCCACTGAATGAACAACCTGTCGCCTCCGCGCGACCGCCCCGACCGGATGTACGACGAGAAACCGGCCGGCGCCCGGCTGGACGCGTCCCGCACCGATGCCCCCGCCGCCGTCTCCTCAATTCGCTGGTCCGGGGCTGCCCGGAGCGCCAGGATGGTCCGTCGAACCGACCGCCACCACCGGAGACCGGAGAGCCACGTCATGCCCGCCAGCACCGCCCCCGTCACGCTCGACCGCCGCGAAGGCCCCTTCGGCGAAGTCGTCCTGCGCGAGCGCGGGGACGACTTCGAGATCATCGCCAACGGCTGTTTCCTCATGGACACATCCGACGGGCGGTCCGAGCGGCTGCTGATCGACGCGGCCCTCGCGGCGCTGCCCGACGGGCGCACCGCCCCGGCCGTGCTCATCGGCGGTCTCGGCGTCGGGTTCTCGCTCGTCCGGGCCGCCGAGGAGGAACGCTGGGGGCGGATCGTCGTCGTCGAGCGGGAACAGGCGATCGTCGACTGGCACCGGCAGGGGCCGCTGGACCGGATCTCCGGCCCGGCGCTGGCCGATCCGCGCACCGAGATCGTGCACACGGACCTCGTGGCCCACCTCCGGACGACCACGGAGCGTTACGACGCCCTGTGTCTGGACATCGACAACGGGCCGGACTGGACCGTCACGGAGGACAACGGAAGCCTCTATTCCGCCACCGGTCTCGCCGCCTGCAAGGAGCGTCTCACGCCGGGCGGAGTGCTCGCCGTGTGGTCCGCGCAGCCCTCCTCCGCGTTCGAGCAGGCGATGCGGAATGCCGGATTCAGCGCGGTACGCACTGAAGAAGTAGCCGTTGCCCGAGGTGTACCGGACGTGGTCCATCTCGCACTGCGGACCGGCTGAGCCCCCACCCGGTACGCACATCGCCCCTATGGCACGGGCCAAGCCCCACAAGGCAGACGATCCGCCCTCCGGAGGGGCGAAAGTCCTCACGCGGGGCAACACCCTGCGTAGCCGTGGACCGTCCGCTGCCTCTACGCTGCTGAGCGGCACATGGGATCTCCCACGAAATTCACAAGCGAAGACCGTGCCTCCGGGGGAATGGCTCCCGCGAGAACGGGCAGGGGCGGGGCGATGGAACAGACACACACCACCCACAACGGCGTCGCGGCCACCCCGGGTGCGCAGCGCCGGGTTCTGGTGGTCGAGGACGACTCCACGATCGTGGACGCCATTGCCGCGAGACTCCGGGCCGAGGGCTTCCTGGTGCAGACCGCGCTGGACGGCCCCGCGGCCGTGGACGCGGCCGAGGCATGGCAGCCCGATCTCATGGTGCTCGACATCATGCTCCCCGGCTTCGACGGGCTGGAGGTCTGCCGCCGCGTGCAGGCCCAGCGCCCCGTGCCGGTGCTGATGCTGACGGCCCGCGACGACGAGACCGACATGCTGGTCGGGCTCGGCGTCGGCGCCGACGACTACATGACCAAGCCCTTCTCCATGCGTGAGCTGGCGGCCCGGGTGCACGTCCTGCTGCGCCGGGTGGAGCGTGCGGCGCTCGCCGCGGTGACGCCGCGCAGCGGCATCCTGCGCCTCGGCGAGCTGGAGATCGACCACGCGCAGCGCCGGGTCCGGGTGCGGGCGGACGACGTCCACCTCACACCGACCGAGTTCGACCTGCTGGTCTGCCTGGCCAATACGCCGCGCGCGGTGCTCTCCCGGGAGCAGCTGCTGGCCGAGGTCTGGGACTGGGCGGACGCCTCGGGCACCCGTACCGTCGACAGTCACATCAAGGCGCTGCGCCGGAAGATCGGCGCCGAGCGGATCCGTACCGTCCACGGCGTCGGCTACGCACTGGAGACCCCCGCGCCATGAACGGGCCCGGCTGCCGGCTGAGACCCTTCTCCATCAAGGCCAAGCTGGGCACGCTCGTCGTGATCTCGGTGTTCATCACCACTGGTCTGCTGATCGTGGCGCTGCGGACCAGGACCGAGTTCCGGTTCATCACGGTGTTCTCGGTGATCGCGACCCTGCTGATCACCCAGTTCGTGGCACACGGTCTGACCGCGCCGCTGGACGAGATGAGAGCCGTGGCCCGGTCCATCTCGCACGGCGACTACACGACGCGGGTGAGCGGGGCCGGCCGCCGCGACGAGCTGGGCGACCTCGCGCAGACGATCAACCGCATGGCGGACGATCTGGAGGCCGAGGACCGGCACCGCAAGGAGCTGGTGGCCAATGTCTCCCATGAGTTGCGCACACCCATCGCGGCGCTGAGAGCCGTGCTGGAGAACGTCGTCGACGGGGTCTCGGCCGCCGATCCGGAGACGATGCGCACGGCGCTGCAGCAGACCGAGCGGCTGGGCCGGCTGGTGGAGACCCTGCTGGATCTCTCCCGGCTCGACAACGGGGTGGTGGCGCTCAAGGCCCGCCGCTTCGAGGTGTGGCCGTATCTCTCCGGGGTGCTGAAGGAGGCCAACCTCGCGGCGTCACAGCGCGGGCTGTCCTCCGGTTCCGGCAACCACTCGCGGCTCGACGTCCATCTGCACCTCGACGTGTCGCCGCCCGAACTGACGGCGCACGCCGACGCGGAGCGGCTGCACCAGGTGGTCGCCAACCTCATCGACAACGCGGTCAAGCACAGCCCGCCGCACGGTCGGGTCACCGTGCTGGCACGGCGCGGGGAGCGCCCCGAGTCGCTGGAGCTGGAAGTCGTCGACGAGGGGCCCGGCATCCCGGAGGCGGAGCGTCACCGGGTCTTCGAGCGGTTCAACCGCGGTCAGGTCCCCTCTCCGCACGGTCCCGGCAGCGACGGCGGTACGGGTCTGGGCCTGGCGATCGCCAGGTGGGCGGTGGAGATGCACGGCGGCCGCATCCGTGTGGCCGAATCAGCACGCGGCTGCCGGATACAGGTCACTCTTCCGGGAGTCCGTCAGCCGCGAGGTTGACATAGAGTTCGAACCGAAGGGCACGTTCTGCGTGCGGTTCCCTGTGTGGTTGCGGTCTAGTGACCGTAACCGCGCTGTCGCGTACCCGAAGTGCGGCGGAACCCCGCTTGTTTCCCGCCATTTCATGCGCCGAAACCCGGCTTCCGATGTGATGTGCGCGACGAAGACAGGCCCGGTCTGCACGTAACGGCCGGGGAGGCGTAGCCTTGATTTCCGCTGTCCATCACCTTGTGAAGCGGAAGAGGGCGGTTGCCGCCGTGTCGTCTCAGTCCCCCAGTAACTCGAGCATCTCGACCGACCAATCGGAGCAGGGGAACAATCCTGCCGCCGCATTCGGGCCCAATGAGTGGCTCGTCGACGAGATCTACCAGCAGTACCTCCAGGACCCCAATTCGGTCGATCGCGCCTGGTGGGACTTCTTCGCCGACTACAAGCCGGGTTCGTCCGGCACGGCGGAAAAGCCCGGCACCGCAGCCGCGGGGGCTGCGGTGACGCCGGCCCCGGCCGGGCCCGCACCGACCCAGACCACCACCGCTGCCCCGGCCGCGCCCGCGCAGACCCCGGCTCCGGCCGCGGCACCTGTCGCTCCGGCGCAGCCCGCAGCCGCCGCTCCGGCACCCGCCGCACCCGCGCCCGCTGCCCCGGCAGCACCGGCGAAGGCCGCGGCGGCTCCGGCACCGGCTGCCGCTCCGGCGAAGGCCGCTCCGGCGGCCGAGGCCCCGGCCGGCCCGGAGTACGTGACGCTGCGCGGCCCCTCGGCCGCGGTCGCGAAGAACATGAACGCCTCGCTGGAGCTGCCGACGGCCACGTCCGTCCGCGCGGTCCCGGTGAAGCTGCTCTTCGACAACCGCATCGTCATCAACAACCATCTGAAGCGCGCCCGGGGCGGGAAGATCTCCTTCACCCACCTCATCGGGTACGCGATGGTGCAGGCCCTCAAGGCCATGCCGTCGATGAACTACTCCTTCACGGTCAAGGACGGCAAGCCGACCCTGGTCAAGCCGGAGCACGTGAACCTCGGCCTGGCCATCGACCTGGTCAAGCCGAACGGTGACCGCCAGCTCGTCGTCGCGGCCATCAAGAAGGCCGAGACGCTCAACTTCTTCGAGTTCTGGCAGGCGTACGAGGACATCGTCCGCCGTGCCCGCGTCGGCAAGCTCGGCATGGACGACTTCACCGGAGTCACCGCCTCGCTGACCAACCCCGGCGGCATCGGCACCGTGCACTCGGTGCCCCGCCTGATGCCCGGACAGGGCCTCATCATGGGCGTCGGCGCGATGGACTACCCGGCCGAGTTCCAGGGCACGTCGCAGGACACCCTGAACAAGCTGGGCATCTCGAAGGTCATGACGCTGACCTCGACGTACGACCACCGGGTCATCCAGGGCGCCGCCTCCGGCGAGTTCCTGCGCGTCCTGAGCCAGCTCCTGCTCGGCGAGAACGAGTTCTACGACGAGATCTTCAAGGCGCTGCGCATCCCCTACGAGCCGGTCCGCTGGCTCAAGGACATCGACGCCTCGCACGACGACGACGTCACCAAGGCCGCACGGGTCTTCGAGCTGATCCACTCCTACCGGGTCCGCGGCCACGTCATGGCCGACACCGACCCGCTGGAGTACCGCCAGCGCAAGCACCCCGACCTCGACATCACCGAGCACGGCCTCACCCTGTGGGACCTGGAGCGGGACTTCGCGGTCGGCGGTTTCGCCGGCAAGACGATGATGAAGCTCCGCGACATCCTCGGCGTCCTGCGCGAGTCGTACTGCCGCACCACCGGCATCGAGTTCATGCACATCCAGGAGCCGAAGGAGCGCAAGTGGCTCCAGGACCGGGTGGAGCGTCCGCGCCCCGCTCCGGAGCGCGAGGAGCAGCTGCGGATCCTGCGCCGCCTCAACGCCGCCGAGGCGTTCGAGACGTTCCTGCAGACGAAGTACGTCGGCCAGAAGCGGTTCTCGCTGGAGGGCGGCGAGTCCGTCATCCCGCTGCTCGACGCGGTCATCGACTCCGCCGCCGAGGCCCGTCTCGACGAGGTCGTCATCGGCATGGCCCACCGCGGCCGGCTGAACGTCCTGGCGAACATCGTCGGCAAGTCGTACGCGCAGATCTTCCGGGAGTTCGAGGGCAACCTCGACCCGCGGTCGATGCACGGCTCCGGCGACGTCAAGTACCACCTGGGCGCCGAGGGCACCTTCACGGGTCTGGACGGCGAGCAGATCAAGGTCTCGCTGGCCGCCAACCCCTCGCACCTGGAGGCGGTCGACCCGGTCCTGGAGGGCATCGCCCGCGCCAAGCAGGACATCATCAACAAGGGCGGCACGGACTTCACGGTCCTGCCCGTCGCGCTCCACGGCGACGCGGCCTTCGCGGGCCAGGGCGTCGTCGCCGAGACCCTCAACATGTCCCAGCTGCGCGGCTACCGCACCGGCGGCACGGTGCACGTGGTGATCAACAACCAGGTCGGCTTCACCGCCGCCCCGGAGTCCTCGCGCTCCTCGATGTACGCCACCGACGTGGCGCGCATGATCGAGGCGCCGATCATCCACGTCAACGGTGACGACCCGGAGGCCGTGGTCCGCGTCGCGCGGCTCGCCTTCGAGTACCGGCAGACGTTCAACAAGGACGTCGTGATCGACCTCATCTGCTACCGCCGCCGCGGTCACAACGAGGGCGACAACCCGGAGTTCACCAACCCGCAGATGTACACCCTGATCGACAAGAAGCGCTCGGTGCGCAAGCTCTACACCGAGTCCCTCATCGGTCGCGGCGACATCACGCTGGAGGAGGCCGAGCAGGCACTCCAGGACTTCCAGGGCCAGCTGGAGAAGGTCTTCGCTGAGGTCCGCGAGGCCACCTCGGCGCCGTCCCAGCCGCACATCCCGCTCGTCCAGGCCGAGTTCCCGGTGACGGTGAACACCGCGATCTCCTCCGAGGTCGTCAAGGCGATCGCCGAGTCGCAGGTGAACATCCCCGACGGGATCACCGTCCACCCGCGCCTGATGCCGCAGATGCAGCGTCGTGCCGCGTCCGTGGAGAACGGCACGATCGACTGGGGCATGGGCGAGACCCTGGCCATCGGATCGCTGCTGATGGAGGGCACCCCGGTCCGGCTCGCCGGCCAGGACACCCGCCGCGGCACGTTCGGCCAGCGCCACGCGGTGCTCGTCGACCAGAAGACCGGCGAGGACTACACCCCGCTGCTCTACCTCGCCGAGGACCAGGCCCGTTACAACGTCTACGACTCGCTGCTCAGCGAGTACGCGGCGATGGGCTTCGAGTACGGCTACTCGCTGGCCCGCCCGGAGTCGCTGGTCATCTGGGAGGCCCAGTTCGGTGACTTCGTCAACGGCGCGCAGACCGTCGTCGACGAGTTCATCTCCTCGGCCGAGCAGAAGTGGGGCCAGACCTCCGGCGTCACGCTGCTGCTGCCGCACGGCTACGAGGGCCAGGGCCCGGACCACTCGTCCGCCCGCCCGGAGCGCTTCCTCCAGATGTGCGCGCAGGACAACATGACGGTGGCCATGCCCACGCTGCCGTCGAACTACTTCCACCTTCTGCGCTGGCAGGTGCACAACCCGCACCACAAGCCGCTGATCGTCTTCACGCCGAAGTCGATGCTGCGTCTCAAGGCCGCGGCGTCGAAGGTGGAGGAGTTCACCACGGGCGGTTTCCGTCCGGTCATCGGTGACGAGTCGGTCAAGCCGGAAAACGTCCGCAAGGTCGTCTTCTGCGCCGGCAAGCTCTACTACGACCTGGACGCCGAGCGCGAGAAGCGCGAGGACACCGAGACGGCGATCATCCGTCTGGAGCGCCTGTACCCGCTGCCGGGTGCCGAGATCCAGGCCGAGATCGCCAAGTACCCGAACGCGGAGAAGTACCTCTGGGCCCAGGAGGAGCCGGCCAACCAGGGTGCGTGGCCGTTCATCGCGCTCAACCTGATCGACCACCTGGACCTGGCCGTCGGCGCCGACGTCCCGCACGGTGAGCGCCTGCGCCGCATCTCGCGGCCGCACGGCTCGTCCCCGGCGGTCGGCTCGGCCAAGCGCCACCAGGCCGAGCAGGCTCAGCTGCTCGCCGAGGTGTTCGAAGCCTGATCAGCCGCTGTAACCGAAGGGCCCGGTCCCGCGAGTCGATCGCGGGGCCGGGCCCTTCGGCCTGCCGGGGTGCGGGGCGCCGGTCAGATCATCTGGGGCTCGAAGTCCCAGAACGGCCGGTTGCGCGAACGGGCCGACACGGTGTGCACGTGCTGCGCGCCGAGGGTCGAGCCCAGGTCTCCCAGGGCCTCGGCCTCGACCTTCTCCGCCCGCTGCCGGTCCCGCAGCCCGCGCAGGTCCGCCGCGTGCGCGACCCTGGCGGACAGGGTCAACGGGTGGGTCCTGCCGAGGACTTCGGTGGCCCGGGTGACCGTCAGCTCGGTGAGGGCGGCGGCCGATTCCGGGTCGCCCACCAGGTTGCGCAGCGCCGAGGCGTTGATCGCGCAGCCCAGGGTCCAGGGGTGGTTCTCGCCCACCGCCCGCGTCATGTCCACGAGCGCCTGCTCCATGAGCTGGTGGGCCTGGTCCCGCTCGCCGACGTTGCGCAGGACCAGCGCGTGGTTGGAACGGGTCCCCGCGACGTACGGGTGGCCCTCGCCGAGCATCATCAGATACCCGTTGACGACGTAGTCGCTTATGGTCCTGGCCTGGTCGATGTCGGCGTGCTCGCGGGCGAAGCAGCTCTGTCCCGCCGCGAACATCAGGGTCAGCGGACTCTGTTCGCCCAGGACCCGCTCGCCGCGTTCGAGGACCCGGGTGAACGCCGGGGCGGCCTTGCCTCGTTCGCCGGCACGGTAGCGGCAGAGGGCCAGGTTGAATTCGGCGAGCAGGGTCTGCGGGTTGTCCTCGCCCAGCGCGATCCGGTGCACGCGCGCGCTCTGTGCCTGGAGCGACTCGGCCTCGTTGTAGCGGCCGAGGAGCCGCAGATCGGTGGCGTAGCCGATCTCGGACTTGAGGATCCACCCGTGCCGCGCCTTCAGCAGCTGGCGGCGGGCCTCCAGGGTGCGCCGGTTGAGCTCCAGGGACTCCTCGTACCGTCCGAGCAGGCGCAGTGAGACGGCGAGGTTGTTCTGGGCGTTGACGGTACGGGCGTCCTGGTCGCCGAGCAGGTCGCGGTAGGACCCGAGGAGCCACCGGGAGAGCTCCAGTGCCTCGTCGTAGCGGCCGAGGCCGCGGAGGTCGGCGGCGAGGCCGTTGGCAGCCCGCAGGTGCTCCAGGTCCTCCGCGCCGCGTTCGGTGCGCAGGTGGTCGACGACGGCCCGCTCCATGGCCTCGGTCTCGGCGTAATCGCCCACGGCCCGCAGCAGGTTGGCGTAGTTGTAGCTGAGGTCCCACACCCGGGGGTGGGTCTCGCCGAGCAGTTCCCGCCAGGAGGTCATGGCTCGTTCGCCGAGCTTGATGCCCGCCCGGTACTCCCCGGAGAAGTACATGTAGCGCAGACAGTTCAGGACGAGGCTCTGTACGGCGGGGTCCGTGCTCTCAAGGACCTCGGCCCACTTCAGGTGGGGGGCGATCTCGGCGTACGCGGGCCAGTACACGGCGTCGATGGGGCGCCCGGGGTCGGCGGCCGCCAGGGCCTTGCGGACGACGTCGATGAATTCCTGGCGGTCCCGTTCGGGCATGTCGGTGCCGACGATCTTGTGGACCATGCGGTGCAGGTAGATCGACTCACCGGTGGACGCGGCCTCTTCCACCGAGGACTCGTGGGACTCCAGCCGGACGACGGAGTACTGCCGCAGCTGACCGATCGCCCGGTTCCACAGCAGCGGATCGTTCATCAGGCCGGACAGCTGCTCGGGCAGATCACCCGGCGGCATCTCCTTCAGGAGCCGTACCGGGATGGACCCGGGTGCGAAGAAGCTGCACAGCCGCAGCAGGTCCACGGACTCGGGGACGGTCTCCCTGAGCTTGTTCAGCAGTATCGACCAGGCGGTCTGGAAGGCCAGCGGGAAGTCCGCGGACACCTTGACGACGTCCTGGTCGATGCCGCCTTCGAGGAGTTCGATGTACTCCGCGACCGACATGTCGGAGTCGTTGAGCCAGCCGGCCGTCTGGTCGAGGAGCAGCGGGAGGTCCTCCAGCGCGTTCGCCAGCTGATCGGCCTCGGTGTGGGTCAGGCGCGGGGCCCGGCGGCGGATGAAGGAGACCGATTCGTCGCGGTCGTAGACCGGAACCTCCACCAGGTGGCTGTTGTGCTCGCGCCATTCCGGGTTGCGGGAGGTGATCAGCACATGCCCCGGGCCGGTCGGTACGAGGTCCCAGATCTGGTCGGGATCGTCGGCGCCGTCCAGGATCAGCAGCCAGTGGGAGTGCGGCTGGCCCCGCCGCAGCGCGTCTCGGACGGCGCGCAGCCGCTCCCCGTACTCGGCGCCGGTGACCAGGCCCAGTTCCGGGGCGAGTTCGGCGAGGCGCTGGCGGTAGAGGGCGCGGCGGTCGGCGGGCACCCACCAGACCACGTCGTAGTCGGAGCCGAAGCGGTAGACGTACTCCGCGGCCAGCTGCGTCTTGCCCACGCCGGACATGCCGTGCAGCGTGACCACGCCCGCCCCCGGACCCGCGCCCTGAAGGGCGTGGTACGCCTCGCTGAGCAGGGTTTCGCGGCCGGTGAACCGGGTGTTGCGGCGGGGTACCCGGTTGCTCCACACCTCGGGGGTGTCGGCAGGGAAGCGCGGTCCTGGCCGTCCCCCTTCCATGACGGGCAGCGGCTCGGCCGGCAGTCCGAGGTGGGCGAGCATGCGCCGCTCCGCCTCGTCCTCACCGACGTTGGTCAGATCGGCCGCACCGAAGACCGAGGTGGCGCCGGGCAGCGCGGAGGTGGTCACGGAGACGGCACCGAAGCGCTCGGCGTCCGGGGCAACCACGGTGCGCAGAGCCCGGTTCCACTCGTCGTGACTGCGGGGTCCCAGCTGGAAGTACCAGTCGCTGAGGACGACGAGGATGCGGCCGGGGGCGAGCATCACGTTCCGCAGTTCGTCCTCGAGCGTGGCCCCCGCCTGGGGGTCCCACCGCTGATAGACGACCCGTACACCACGTCGTTCGAGACGGTCACCGATCCAGGCCGCCCAGGCCCGGTTGAACCCGGCGAAACTAATGGTGACGGATTGCGTCCCCGTTGCTCCAACTTGCTTACGCGCTACGGGCATTCAACCGTCTCCCTGCATCGTTATAAGCCTGAACAACATACACCGACGACCGGACGGGTCCACATGTTCCCGCAGTGACGGCAGCGCCTGTTCACAGTCGTTTCGAGTCTTTCCTCTGCTGCCATATCACCCGGGCCGTACGGACATACGCCCTCGCCCGCGCCTGATGCCCCGTTGGGGGCGGGAATTCCGCCAGACGGTGGTAGAGAGAGATCAACTCGTTGACGATCACGCGCCCCTCGGGTGTCAGGGCCCCGGACCCGGCCAGGACGGGCAGTACGGCACCCACCTGTTCGCGTCGGCGGGCGTGTTCGGACCAGGCCAGGTCCCGCTGGTCGGCGCGGTCCGCGCCCAGTGCGCACCGCTGCCAGTAGTCGGCGAGTGCGGCGTGCGACACGGCGCCCTGGAGGAGCCCGTCGAAGGGGCGCGGATCGGGCCGCCAGGGCGCGAAGTACCGGGCGTCGGGACCCTCGTGGTGCAGGGGCGTCATCGCGCTCAGTGCGGCGATCTTGGTGTGCTGGAGCTCGTGCACGAGGGTGGAGGCGAAGTGGGCGGGGGTGGCGGGCGGGCTGCTGAGTACGGCGCCGAACGCGTCGCGCCGGGTACCACTGCAGTGCGCCGCGCTCCCGCCGGCCCGGCCGGAACCGGGCGGCGGGGCGAGGGGCACCAGGCAGCGCAGCAGGACCGCTGCCTCGGTCAGCCGCTGGTGGCCACCGGTCCGCAGCTGGGCCGCCACACCCTCCCAGGCTTGCGCCCAGCTCCTGCGGCCCGGGCCGCCGACGCGGACCGCGGCGCTCAGGCCGTGCGGTTCGGGGCTGCCGCCGGCCGTCCGGTACGGATCGAGGTCGTCCATCGGGACGGGCGCGGCGCCGGGCAGCAGGGGCGGCAGGGTGCGCGTGGACCGCCAGCGCGGGTCCCCGGGGCGCGCCGTGCCGGAATCGAGCCTGACCACGATCTCTGCCGCTCCCGCCTGACGTAACGTCAATTCGCCCTTTCCGGAACTGATGTGGACCACCCCGGGCCGGACGTCCAGCGCCCCGACGGTGGGGAGGGAGAGCACCGGCCCTCGCGTGGTGAGCCGTGCGGTGAAGGACAGCCGCGCACGGATCGCGGCGGCCACCGCGAGTGCGCCCAAGTGGTCCAGGTCGGTGCGGAGTTCGGGCCCCGGCGCGGCTCCGGTGAGGCCGTGCAGGCAGCGCAGGGCCCAGGGGCCGACGAGCGGGTAGAGCAGGACGGAGCGGGCGGCGGCCCGGTCGGCGTGGTCGGCGGCCTCCAGGAGCGCCCAGTCGGCGGCGACCCGGTGGCGCAGCTCCGGCGGACAGACCGTGCCCGGTGCCTGGGCCGCCGCGTCGAGCAGGGCGCGCAGGAGGACGAACCGGCGGGTGTCCTGGTCGCGTACGAGCAGGCCGAGGGTGTCCGCGTCGCCTTCCGTACGGCCCAGGGCGCGCAGCGCTCCTTCGGGCAGCGCGGGACTCATGGGGGGGCTCCCGCGGCGGCGTGGGCCAGGTGTCCGGCGATGTGGCGGATCAGCCGGTCGAGGTCGGCGCAGTAGACGGAGGGGTTGGTGAAGCCGTGCCCCGCGCGGTAGCGGTGGGCGTAGTGGCCGCCCCCGCAGACCGTGAGCAGCGGGCAGCCGCGGCAGACCGGCGCGAGCGCACCGGCGCCCGCCTGGCGGGCGGCGACGCCGGGGTGGCGCAGGGCCTCGTCGAAGGTGTGCCGGAAGATGTCGAGCCCGGTGGCGGCCGCCGTGTCGTAGGCGGACTTGAGCGAGTCGACCTGCTCGATGGCTCCGTCGGTCTCCACCACGACGGCGTTGACCGGGTCGAGGCCCAGGGCCTCCGTGGCGGCGGGCAGCCCCAGCAGCAGGGCCAGACACTCCTCGAAGAGCCTGACCCGGGTTTCGCGGCGTCCGGCGGGCCACCAGCGGTCGAAGACGGCGCACAGCCAGTCGCCGTACGGGGTGGGCCGGCCGGAACCGACGGGCCGGGCCGGGGGTTCGGCGCCGGCGGGCAGGCCGGGCGGCGGTGTGGTCCAGTTGCCGTGCGGCAGCAGCAGGTCCAGGGCCGGGGGCCGCAGGGCGAGCAGCGACTCGTACATCCCGACCGGGTCGGTGCGCGGGTCGACCACGGTGAGGATGCCCGCGTACGCCTCCGGATGCCGCTCGGCGAGCAGCCGGGCGCCGCGTGAGGCGGCGGGCCAGGAGGGGCGCCCCGCGTGGTCCAGGCGCTGGGTGTTGTGGGCGGCCAGACCGCCGTCGAGGCTGATGCCGACGCGTATGCCGTGCCGGGCGAGGGTGGCGGCGCGCGCTTCGGTGAGCAGTGTGGCGTTGGTCTGCACGGTGGTGCGGACGGTGCAGGGGACCCGTGCGCGTACCCGCGCGGCGAAGGCGGCGAGCCGGTCCGCGCCGGCGAGCAGTGGTTCGCCGCCGTGCAGGACGAGGGCGACCTCCCGGAGCCCGTGGGTCGCGGCGTGTTCGCCGATGCGGGTGGCCGCCCGGTCCAGGACGGCGGGCGACGCGGCGGAGGGACGGTCGCGCCAGGTGCTGTCCGGGCCCTCGTAGAGGTAGCAGTACCGGCAGGCCAGATTGCAGCGTCCGTGCACCTTGACGATGAACTGTCCGAAAGGGACGGGGGTCACGGGGCCGCCGCACGGCGCCGCGCCAGAGGTAGCCTTCCGGGACACTGCGGCACCCCCATGCTGTCCGGGTCCGCGCGCGGCCCCTCTTCCGCCCCCGCCGCCGGTCCGAAGCGAGTATCCCTGGCCTGATGGCGGCGCAAACCCGGCTGCGCGAGCGCGTCCTGTTCCCGGGGACTCTCCGGCCGAAACCGACCGGGTAGCCCCCATGGGGCAGATGCCGCCGCCCCGTTCAGAAGGCGCTGTCGAAGCCCCACAGCGTGTCCCGGGGCTGCTCGGCCCGGTCCCGCAGGTCCGCGACCACCGCGGAGAGTACGGGATGGTCGAGTGTCCGCAGGGCCGCCAGATCGAGCCCGAGCAGATCGGGCAGCGCGTCCGGTGCGCTGTCCGTCCCGGCGTGCGCCGTCACGTTTGGTGCGGTGTTCTCACGTATCAACTGGTCCATCACGACTCCCCGTTGCTGTCTGACCCATTCCGCGGCCGTGCGCCCGCCCCTGGGCGCACACCCCTGACGTACTCACCGTCGAACGCAGCTCAGAGCCCTCGCCGTCGAACGCTCACTGCCCCAGTGCGAGCAGCCGTCCCTCGGTCGACTCGCCCGACGCGCCGCCGCCGTCCGGCAGCTTGCGCCACTCCTGGCGGGCGGCCCTGTACGCGTCGCGCGCGGCCCTGGGACGTCCCGCCTCCTCATAGGTCATACCCCGCCAGTGGTTGGCTGTAGCACCCAATTCCACCGCCTGTGCGCGTTCTTGCGGACCCTCCAGCTCCGCTTCCGCGGTCCTGGCGGACTCGGCCGCGTCTCGGAACGCCTCCGCCGCCTCGTCGAGCCGGGCCGGACGCTGGAGCACGCGATGGGCGTCGAGATGGGAACGGCCCAGCTCCAGCCAGCACCGGGCCGCCATCAGCGGATCGCGTGCCTCCCGCGCGGCCAGGCCGAACAGGTGCTCCGCCTCCCGCAGATCCACCCGGTCCTCCGTGGCACGGTGGCGCAGCATCACCGCGCGTCCGAGGGCCAGCAGCCGGTCCGCCTGGCGCGGGCTGCCCGCCGCCGTCTCCGTACGGCAGTCGCGCAGCACCCGCACCGCCGAGCCGATGTAGGCGCGCCCGTCGGGCAGTTGGGCCCGGCGCAGCAGGGCGTTCCCCCATTCCGCGAGGAGGTCGGCGTGATCCTGCGAGTCACGGGGAACACCGCGTGCCGCCCGGGTGAACCAGTCGGCGGCCGTGACGAGTTCGGCCGGGTCGCCGCTCTGCTCGTACCGTGCCACATGGACACGGCCTGCCCTGGCCTGGAGCAGGGCGCGCATCCGCTGCTCCCGTACCGTCTCCAGGGCCTGTTCGATCAGGGTGGCGGCCTCGTCCGGCGCGTCCCCGCAGCTCAGCAGCGCGTCCACGAGGTCCAGCAGGATCCGCACCTGGGTGCCGGTCGTGTGCTGGGCGCCGCTGGGGGCGAACGCCTTGCGCAGGGAACGGGCGGCCTGGCGGGCGTACACCCGGGACTGTTCGGTGTCGGTGGTCGCGCCGGTCAGCCGCAGCAGGACGCGGCCGTGGGTCAGTACGAGACTCGTGGGGCGGTTCTCCTGGTCGGGCCAGACATCGGCGAACGCCTCCAGCATGCCGACGGCCGCCTGGAGCAGGGCCGTGTCGCCGCCGAGCCGCCACTGCGCCTCCAGGGCCCGTACCCGTTCCAGAGTGAGCCGCAGGGCCTCCGCGGGGTCCAGACCGGGCGCCGCGCAGGCCACGGTGTACTCGCGGTCCGCGCGCCGCAGCAGATCGAGGGCGCCGCGCCGGTCCCCGCGCCGCCGCCGGTCGTCGGCAGCGGCGTGCAGCACCTTGGCCAGGACGGCTCGTTCCCGTACGGCCCCGGGGTGGGCGGCGGCACGCTCGGCGGCGTCCTCGGACTCCCGGAGCAGCTCGCTGCCGCCCTGCACCTCCCAGAGCCGCAGCAGACAGCGCGCGTACTCGGCCCACAGCTCCGGGTCGGAGACCGACACCTGGTCACGGTAGGTGGCGCCGCGCAGCAGCTGTACGGCGTCGATCAGATACTGCACCATGCTGTCGGACTCGAACTGCCGCAGCAGTGCGCGGGCCCGGACCACCGCCGTGGCGGTCGTCGGGTCGGGGTCGTGGCGCCCGCGTCGCCGCTCGCCGTAGTACGCGAACTGCTCGGGCAGCGGCATGAACCGCTCCAGGACGCGGGCGGCGACCTCCGCGAAGGGGTGCGGGGCCCGGGAGCCGCCGTTCTCGCCGTCCCCGTCCGCGTCGGTGTCCGCGTCCGGCTCGCCGCCGGTGAGGCGGCCCGTACGGTACGCGGAGCCGGTCCGTGCGTCGCCCAGTTGCGCCAGGGCCAGCGCCGGGAAGTTCGGGCCCGCCTTCCCGAACCGCTGCTCGATGTACTCCGAGCAGTGTTTGAGTACGAGCAGGGCCTCGTCCCGTCCGAGCGGCCCGAGCAGCGCCTCCTGGACGCCGGGCGTGAACTCGTACCACTGCCCGCCCTCCGCGGTGTCGTCCCTGCTGCGCGTCAGCAGCCCGCTGAGCAGCACCTCGGCCAGTTCGGAGGGGCCGGAGTCCGGCAGCATGGTCCGCTGCACCAGTTGCATCACCGGCAGATGGAGCGGGGCGGCGGCGAGGTAGACGGCCAGTTGTCCGGCGGCCGGGGAGGCCGCCGAGCGGAAGCGGCTGACCAGCTGGAGCGAGGACGGGCGGCTGCCGGTGCGCGCCGGCGCGGCCGCGGGCTGGTCGGCGCGGACCCAGCCGACGGCTCCGGAGATACGTCCCCCTCCGGTGCCGGCGAGCAGCCCGGCCCAGGCGGCCAGGGCGCCTGCCACCGGTGGCAGCACGGGGACGGCCAGGGCGCCGTCCTGCGCCTTGGGGAGGGCTCCGGCATCCCCGGCGACCTTGATCATGGCTCCGGCGCTGCCCTCGCCCCGGGACAGGACTCCGTAGGTGACGGGCAGTCCGGTGCGGTTCCACATGCGCTGCGGCAGCGGTTGCAGGACGGCGGTCGGGGCCTGGCGGGCGAGGTGGTGCAGCAGCCGGTGGGCCTGTCCGCTGTGCCAGACCGGACCGGCGCAGTCACTGACCAGGACGGTGACCCGGCGACCCGTGGGGTCGCTGAGCCGCTCCGCGGAATTCAGGGGTGCCGCGCCCGGGTCGAGGCTGCGGCTCACGGCGGGCGCACCGTCGGGCCCCTGGTGCAGATAGCGCACCTGGACGTCCCGGAAGGCACCCAACTGGCTGAATATCTGCTGGAACTCGGTGAACATCCGGTCCCAGACCCGCATGGAGGAAGAGGCGTCCATGACGAACTGGAGGAGGGCGTCCGCGCGGGCCACTCCGCGGAACACCGGAATGATCAGTCCTCCGGCGCGTGCGCTGAGTTCCGCGGTCCCCACCTCGTCCAGAGTGGTGCGCAGGGGCCGCGCGGCGGGCCGGTAGCGCTGCAACGGGCGTAATGAGCGCTGGAGTTCGAGCAGGCCGGGCAGGGCGGGAGCCGCCGGCACGCCCAGCGGGAGCGCGGAAGCACCGGCTCCACGGCCTGCCCGGGGCGCGGCACCGCCCGAGTGGCCGCGGTCGGCGGCGGGCGGTCCGTGCGGGACCGGGTACAGAGCGATGCGGCGGTCGGCTCCGGTGGGCTCCGGCTGCTCCGGAGCCCCGTCCCCGGGGGACGAGCCGGACGCACGCGCACGGTCGGCGGCGCTCACGTCGGGTCCGGTGGCCGCCGCCCCGCCCGGCAGGGCGGAGTGCGCGTCCGGTCCTCCGGCGCCGTCCGGTGACGCACCGGGGACCTGGGTCCAGCGGGCCAGCCAGAGGGCGTCGCAGAGCTGCTCGGCGTCGGGGTCGAGCCCGCCTTCGCGAAGGCGGGCGACGAGCGCGGTCAGCAGGTGCCCGTCGGAACGCTCCGGACCCCCGTCCGGTCCGTGCCGTGACGTGACGTCGGGCATCAGTGCATCACCTCGGCCGGTCGAGTCGCTGGATGAGCAGGTCGGCGAGGCGGTCGCGGCCGGCCGGGGCAGCGGCGTCGGTGAGATAGATCGCGTTCAACAGCTGGTCGGTGGCGAGGAGTTCACCGCGTGAACGCTCCAGGAAGTGCGTGATGAGGTCGTCACCCGAGCGGGCCGCCTCGTCGCCGAGGTGAGCGCGCACGAACGTGGCCAGCCGCTGGTGGTCGGGGCGGCCGAGCTCCAGGTGGATGCAGCGCCTCATGAGGGGGGCGGGGAAGTCGCGTTCGCCGTTGCTCGTGAGGACGATGAAGGGGAAGGCCGAGCACTGAACCCGACCGCCCTTGATGGCGACCTTGTTGCCGTCGTTGTCGAGGACCGTCGCCTCGCCGTCGGGCAGCCGGTCGGCGATCCGCTCCAGCTCCGGAATGGCGAACTCGCCCTCCTCCAGCACGTTGAGGAGGTCGTTCGGCAGGTCGATGTCGCTCTTGTCCAGCTCGTCGATGAGCAGCACCCGCGGCCGGTCGGACGGCAGCAGTGCCGTGCCGAGCGGCCCGAGCCGGATGTAGCTGCCGATGCTGTCCGTCGGGTCTGCTCCGGCCACCGGGGCGGTCCCGCCGTGTGCGGCGATCTGGACGTCCTGGAGCCTGGCGATGGCGTCGTAGTGGTACAGCCCGTCGAGCAGTGTGGACCGGCTGACGATGGGCCAGCGCAGGACGCGGCCGAGGCCCAGTTCATGGGCGACCGAGTGGGCCAGGGTGCTCTTTCCGGCGCCGGGGCTCCCGGTGACCAGGAGCGGCCGTCGGAGATAGAGCGCGGCATTGATCATTTCGAGTTCCTCGGCGCCCGGCCTGTGCAGCTCGGCCATGTGCCGGTGACTGCCCAGCCGCCGGTCCGCGGACCCGTCCGGCCCGCCGTCCGCGGGGCTGCCGCGACCCGCGAAGTCCCGCCAGGGTGGCGGCGCGGGCAGCCGCCCTATGCCCTCGTGCGGTTCGCCGGCCCCTCGGTAGATGAGCCACTCACTGGGTTCACTCATTGCGTTCCTCGTCGTCGCTCGTCCACCGGAGGGGCCGTTGCCGGGCGTGCTTCACGGTAGCGAGCCGATGCACGCTCCGTAAGGGGCGGGCCGGAGCCTGCGGTCATGGCGCCTCCAGGAGCTGTTCGGTTCCGGGCAGGGGCTGGTGCGGATCGTCGTAATAGAGCGTCACGCCGTCCGACCAGAACGTCTCGATGCGGCCCGCATGAACACCCTTCCTCAACTCATGCACTTTGTAAGGCAGTTGCTCGTTCAGGCGGGTCTGCGCCACCGTGTCGGCGGCACGCCGGTGGAACTCCGTGCAGAGCGGGCCGCCGTCACCCCCGCGCCGTCGCCACAGCGCCACCCCGAAGCCGCTGCTCAGCAGCCGGTCGAGCCCCACCGCGGCGTCGGGCCGGGTGTCCGTTCCGGAGTGGCACAACAGAGGGACCGTGCCGTACGCCAGGGTGCGCAGCGCGTCGGCCTCCGGAACACGCATCCTGATCCCGCCGTCGCAGTCGATCGCTTCGGCACGCATCACGGCCGCCCCCGTCCGGTTCCAGCGCGCCTTGCGTTCCTTCAGCCACTCCTCGCTCCCCGGCGGCCGGTCGGAGCGGCGGACAACGACGGGGCGTACGGCTCCGAGCGGCGGATCGCCGGGCGACAACCGCCAGTTGTCGACGTCCAGGCCGAGCAGCGACCGGCCCACCGCGACCTGGAGCACGGCCGGTCCTTCCGGTTCGTCGCACCGCCGGAACGCCTCGGCCAGCGGGGCGGCGATCCGCCCCGGCAGATCGGCCAGCGCGGTGCCCCGGACATCCTCCTCGACCGGCAGGAAGTCCCCCAGGGTGTCGCCGACGCTGATCCGCCAGTCGTAGCGGCCCTGCTCCCAGCCCCGCAGCTCCAGCGCCAGCAGCACGAAGAGCCGCTCCCTGCGCCGGGCCGGTTCGGCCGGAGGCGCGGCGGGCCTGCGGTGCCCGTCCGGGCGGTGGCGGGCCGCTCCCCACAACACGGCCAGTTCCTTGCGGAAGGTCCTGGAGAGGTGGTCGTCGGCCATCCTGCGGACCCACTCCCACAGCGACAGCGCCGCGCCCGCGGCGGACGGTGAGCCGTAGGGCCGGTCGGCGGCGATGACCGCCATGCAGTAGCGCAGGATCAGTTCGAGGGCGCCGTCGCCGTCGCGCACCTCGTACAGCGCGCCCAGTCCGTCACGCCAGCCGCGCGGGGCGGGCCGGTGGTCGCGCGAGTGGACGTCCGGAAGGCCGTCCAGGAGGTCGAGCAGGCTGCGGGTGCTGACCGGCGGCGGGAACGCGGCGAGCCGTCCGAGCAGATCGATGCGCTGCTTCGGGCTGAGGGCGCGCCCCGGCCTGACGGGAAGCTCGCTCTGGGTGTCTGCCCAGGTCCGCTCGGTGCTGGCGGGGCTGTTGTGCCGGTCGGCGTGGTAGCTGTCGTGGGCGTGGAAGACCACCTGGTACGCGTCGGCGGGCGGGTCCTCGGGTGCGCCTCCCGGTATGGGCATGGTGCGCAGCCGTTCGATACCGATGGCGGTGCCGCCCTGCTCGCCGTCGAGCCGTGACTTGAGGACGCCGACCACCTCCCCGCGGGCCAGGTCGACGACGGGGCCGCCGGACATGCCGCGCTCCAGCCAGTCCCCGCCCAGCCGGATCTGCTGCTCGGCGTCGGCAGGCCCTCCGAACATGCCCTTCACCGTGCAGTCACCGGTCACCGCCGCCAGCTGTCCGTCGCGCGGGCCCGTCCAGCCCACGTAGTGGACGGTGCCGCCCGGAAGCATGGCGGCCGGGCGCTCGGTGACGTACACACAGGCGTGGTCGACCGGCCGCAGCAGGCGGATGAGGGCCAGGTCGGGCGCGGCCCAGCCGGCGGGCGGGCGCGGCCCGTGGCCACCGGGTCCGCCGGGGACGGGCTCGGGCAGCGTCGCGACGACCGTCCCCGCGACGGAGGTCTCGGCGGCGCTGTCGCGGTCCGCTCTGAACACCACGTCCACTTCGCGCCCCTCCCCCTGCATCGCGACGTGCGCGCATGTGAGGACCCAGCTCGGGGCGATGAAGAAGCCGCTGCCCAGGAAGCCCCTGCCGGTTCCGTCAGGGGCATACCCGGGCTCCGGCCGATGGATGCGTACGGTCGCCGCCATCACGAGGTTCATCAGGGCAAGGGTGGTCCGGTCCCACCCGCCCTCTGCGCCCCCTCCGGCCGCCCCTGTCATGATCCGCCGCCGCCGGGCACGGGGTCGCCGCCCCGGTGCGCCGCTGCGCCGGTGGGCGCCCCGGCGGACGGTTCACCGGCGGGTGCGCCCGCGGGCTGTGCGGGTGCGGGCGGGTTCGGTGGGGCCGGTGGTACTGACGGGGGCGACGCGGGCGGCGGAGGCGCCTGCGCGGGCACCGGTGGAGTGATCGGCGGGTCGACGGGCGGTCCGCCGCCGTTCCAGGTGAGCGTGACCTTGATGCCGCCCTTGGCCTCGCCGTCGGCCAGCAGTCCGACGACCTTGCCGGCCTTGGCCGTGAGCTCGATGCCGAACTCCACGCTGACCTCGTCGGGCCGCACGGCCCGCAGGGGCTCGGCGAGCGACCTCGCGACGCTGGTCACGACCCCCGTCAGGCTCTCGACCCTGGCCTGCACCTGATCGGCCAGGTCCGCGTAGCCGATGTCCGTGTACGCCAGCCCGCCTGCGGGCCGCTCCAGTTCCTCGGCCCCGGAGATCCGCGCCCAGACCGGTGTTCCGTCCGGCATCTCAATGCGCGTAATACGGGCCCCACCGTCACCCATGACACCCCCCGTTCCCCAACTCCCCGCAGGTTAGCGGGAGTACGCGGCCGGTGCGAGGGGCGTGGTGGACGACGCCGGAGTGCCGGGCGACGGTTCCCGGCCATGTTCCGTCCGGGCACGCCATACCCTGGTGGGGACCATCACCGTTCTCACCCGGAGCGAGCGCAGCACATGTATTTCACCGATCGAGGCATCGAGGAGCTGGAGAAGCGGCGCGGCGAGGAGGAGGTCACTTTCGAGTGGCTCGCCGAGCAGCTGCGTACGTTCGTCGACCTCAACCCCGACTTCGAGGTCCCGGTCGAGCGCCTCGCCACGTACCTGGCCCGGCTGGACGACGAGGACGACGAGGACGCGTAGGACCGCACGGAACCGCGGCGGGCCCGCCGCAACCGCCTATGCCTCCGCTTCGTCCCGGAACCGGTCGTAGGCGAGCCCCAGCGCCCCCTGCGCCAGCAGGACCGCACCGGCCACGAGCCAGCCGCCGCTGCGCCGCCTGAGGCCCACAAGCAGGAGCGGGACACCCGCGACGAGCTGGGCGGCGGCGAGGGTTCGGGCCCTGGGGCCGCGCACCCACGGACCGAGGCTCCCGCTCTCGACCGCGTCCAGTTCGACGCGTACGGCATCGCGCCAGCCGGCCCACTCGATCCGTTCCGCTTCACGCTGGGTACCGGCGGCGGCGCGCAGCCGGTCGGCGGGTTCGCCGGGGCCGAGTCCGGGCGGGAGCGCCACTCCGGTGCGGGCGAGGACGGCGAGCAGTCCGCGCAGCCGGGCCTCGGCGTCCGCGTCGGGGTCCGGGCGGGTCAGCGCCTCCAGCGCCTGGACGTCCATGACGGGATCGAGGCCGAGCCGGGCCGCGAAGGTGCTCATGGCCTCGTCCTCGCCGACGGGGGTGCCGTCGGTGAGCCAGACGTAGCCGACGGGGCGGCGGAATCCGGACGCGAGCGTGTAGCCGGCCCGGTCGCCGTCCCACCACAGCGCGAGAACCGGCCAGGTGGAACCGACCGCGAGCGCGGCGGCCCAGCCGCCCGTCACCCGGTCGACGGGCTCTTCCCCGCCACCGGCCGTCCCGTCACCTCTCCAGGGCCCGCCCTCCGGCACGAGGACACTCCAGCCGTCCCCGGCGGGCGTGAGCACCATCGGCTCACGCAGGAGATGCGCGGGCGGCCGTACGGTCTCGGGGACGGCCCGGCACAGCAGCAGCGCTCCCACGGGTGTCGCGTTCATGTCTCACACGCTAGGGCAAATCGCCCGGGTTCGACTTGCTTGAGCGGTCGAATCCCCCCGCCCGACCGGCCTTGACTTCTCCAACCCGCGATATAGCGTGTTCCACAAGAGACGCGATATGTTGCGTCACTCCGCGCCCAACGGAAGGTCAGATCCATGCCGGTGTCGACGTGGACCATCGCCGAGCCTCGGAAGCTCACCTTCGACGACCCGGTGACGGCGCTGCGCGTGCGCGTCGTCAATGGCGCCGTCAACGTGGTCGGTACGGAGGAGCAGCACGCCCGCCTGGAGATCTCGGACGTCGAGGGCCCGCCGCTCGTCGTGACCCAGCAGGACGGCGTCCTCACTGTCGCCTATGAGGACCTGCCCTGGAAGGGGTTCCTCAAGTGGCTCGACCCGAAGAACCGCGGGCGCCGCGCGGTCGTCTCGCTCGCCGTACCGGCCGGCTCGTCCGTCGAGGTCGGTGTCGTCGGCGCCGGAGCGGTCGTCTCCGGCATCCGGGGGCGCACGGAGGTGCGTGGCATCACCGGCGACACCACGCTCGTCGGTCTCTCCGGCGAGGTCCACGGGGAAACGGTCTCCGGCAGCCTGGAGGCCCAGGCCGTCACCGGCGACCTCCGCTTCCACTCCGTGTCCGGCGATCTGACGGTCGTCGACGGCGCCGGGAGTTCCGTACGCGCCGAGTCGGTCAGCGGTGACATGGTGCTGGATCTCGACCCGTCAGGAAAGCCCACCGACATCCGGCTCGCCACGGTATCCGGCGAGATCGCCATCCGGCTGCCGCACCCCGCCGACGCGAAGGTCGAGGCGAACACCGCGAGCGGAGCCGTCTCCAACGCCTTCGAGGATCTGCGGGTCAGCGGCATGTGGGGCTCGAAGAAGATCACCGGAACGCTGGGCGCGGGCACGGGCACGCTGCGCGCGACGACCGTCTCCGGCGCGATCGCCCTGCTGCGCCGCCCACCGGCCGAGGACGGCCCGTACGACACCGAGCCGACCGGAAAGGTGCTCTGACATGGCCCCCGTATTCGCCCACGGCCGTCTGCGCCTCTACCTGCTCAAGCTCCTGGACGAGGCACCCCGCCACGGCTACGAGGTCATCCGGCTCCTGGAGGAACGCTTCCAGGGCCTGTACGCGCCCTCAGCGGGCACCGTCTATCCGCGCCTCGCCAAGCTGGAGGCCGAGGGCCTGGTCACCCATGCCACGGAGGGCGGCCGCAAGGTCTACTCGATCACCGACGCCGGGCGCGCCGAACTGGCGGGCCGCAGCGGCGAGCTGGCCGATCTGGAGCTGGAGATCCGCGAGTCGGTCGCCGAACTGGCGGCGGAGATCCGCGACGACGTGCGCGGGGCGGCGGGCAGACTCCGCAGCGACATGCGGGCGGCGGCCTCCGAGTCGCGTCACACCTCCGGCGCCAAGGACGCCCGGGAGCCCGGCTCGGCCGGCCTCGGCGACCTCGGCGACGGCGACCTCGGCGACCTCGGCAACAACGAGGCGTGGCGGCTGGCGAAGGAAGAGCTGCGCAAGGCCAGGCAGGAATGGAAGGAGCAGGCCCGCCGGGCCAAGGACGAGTCCCGGCGCGCCCGCGAGGACGCCCAGCAGGCCCGCCGCCAGGCCAAGGAGGCCCACGAGAAGGCGAGCGAGCAGATGCAGAACGCCGCACGCCAGGTCCAGGAGCACTTCGCACGGGGCGACTGGCCCACGGGCGTACGGGAAGGGCTGGCCGAGATCACCGGCCAGCTGGGGAACTTCGCCAGAACCGGCAACTGGCCCACCGCCACCAGGCCGGACACCGTCGGCCCGCAGGCCGACCCCGAGTGGGGCAAGGACACCACGGGCTCGGGCGACCCGGCCCGCGACCTGGACCGCCTGCTGGACCGCTTCCGCGACGAGATCCGCGACGCGGCCCGGGACCGGGGCGTCACGGAGGACCAGTTGACGGAAGCCCGCCGCCACCTCTCGACGGCCGCGACCCACATCGGCACCCTGCTGCGCAGGCCGGAAGCGGACGACGACACCGGCAAGAGGGACTGACGCCCCACCACCGGCCGGGCCCGGCCGGTGGTGGGGCGAGTGATCGGAGGGGGCGCGCGCACCCCCTCCGCCTCCGGTCACCGGGCCCACTCAGCCCGCCTTCGCGTGCCCCTCTCCCCCGGCCCCGTACAGCGCCCGTTCCACGGTCGCGTACGTCGCCCCGTGTTCCGCGAGTACCTCAGCGACCACTCCGGGACGGGCCGTGAGCGCCAGCAGGAGGTGCTCCTCACCGATGAAGCGGTCACCGCGGCCCAGTGCCACCCGGAGGGAGTTCTCCAGGATGCCCTTCGCGCCGCGCGTGAAGGGGCGGTGCGACGACCACCACCGCCGGCCCTTCCGGTCGTCACCGGCCAGCGCGCCCTCCCCGTGCGCCCCTTCGACCCGGGCCACGATCTCGCCGACATCGATCCCGATGCCCGCGAGCGCGTCCGTGTCCGCCCTGGTCAGGCCGCCGCGCCGACGGGCATCGGCGAGCGCCGCCTCCACCGAGGCGCGGCGGTCGGTGAGACCGAGCGCCGCGGCGGCGAACGACGCCCGGCTGCCCTCCTGGTCCAGCAGCGCGAGCAGGAGATGTTCCTCGGTGACCACATCGGCCCCGGACCGTTCGGCATGGGTGACGGCACCCGTCACCGTGGCGCGGGCACCTCGGGTGAATCGCTCGAACATCAAAGCCTCCCGTGCTTCTTGTGGACGGCCTGCCGGCTCACACCCAGCTCGGCCGCGATCTCCTGCCACGACCAGCCCTGCACGCGGGCACTTCTCACCTGTACGGCTTCGAGCTGCTCAAGCAGCCGCCGCAGCGCGGCGACAGCCCGCAGCCCGACACGCGGGTCACGGTCACCGGCACGCGCGGCAAGGTCCGTTGCTTCGGTCATGATGTCAACTTACGTTGACAATCGGGGAGTGTCAACCATCATTGACAGAAGCCGGCGCCGGGAAGGGGTCAGGAGGAGGTCAGCACGATCTTCCCGAACAGATCGCCGGCAGCGAGCCGTTCGAACCCTTCACGGGCCCGGTCGAGCGGCAGCACCTCGTCGATCACGGGCCGCACGCCGGTGGCGGCGCAGAACGACAACAGGCTCTCCAGCTCCTGCTTCGAGCCCATCGTGGTGCCGACGACCCTCAGCTCCAGGAAGAAGATCCGGGTCAGTTCGGCATGCGGGGGCCGGTCACCGCTGGTGGCGCCGGAGATGACCAGAGTCCCCCCGGGACGCAGGGACTTCACCGAGTGCGACCACGTCGCGGCGCCCACCGTCTCGATGACGGCGTCGACGCGCTGCGGGAGACGGGCACCCGACTCGAACGCCTCGACGGCCCCGAGTTCGACGGCCCGCTTGCGCTTGGCCTCGTCGCGGCTGGTGACGTAGACCCGCAGCCCGGCCGCCTTGCCGAGGACGATCGCCGCGGTGGCGACGCCACCGCCCGCACCCTGGACGAGCACGGTGTCACCGGGGCGCACTCCGGCGTTGGTGAAGAGCATCCGGTACGCCGTGAGCCAGGCGGTCGGCAGGCAGGCCGCTTCCTCGAAGGAGAGATCCTTGGGCTTCGCCAGTACGTTCCAGGACGGGACGGTGACCTGCTCGGCGAAGGTGCCCTGGTAGCGCTCGGTGAGGATGGAGCGCGGCTCGTCCGCGCCGACCCCGTGCCCCGTCTGGCCGATGACGGAGTGCAGGACGACCTCGTTGCCGTCCTGGTCGATCCCGGCGGCGTCGCAGCCGAGGATCATCGGCAGTTTGTCCTCGGCGAGGCCGACGCCGCGCAGGGACCAGAGGTCGTGGTGGTTGAGGGAAGCGGCTCTGACCTTGACGGTGGTCCAGCCGGGACGCGCCTCGGGCGCGGGGCGTTCACCCAGCTCAAGTCCGTTGAGGGGCTGGTCGCGGTCGATGCGTGCGGCGTAGGCGGCGAACATGGCCCTGACGATAGGACGGAGCGGCCGACGGCGTAACCGGTCAGGGGTGTGACACACGCCAAACTCGCGGGGACCCACTCAGCCCGGCCGGCCGCACCCGGCGCCTCCCCCACTCTCCGGCCCCGTTCGAGGAGCCGGAGTCCGGGGGCGGAAGCCCCCGGATACGGGAAGGGGCGGGGCGGGGAACAGGCACGCCGCGGGCGAACCGCCCCACGCACCCGGCCCCGCCCCGCCCCTTACGGCCTCAGCGTCGCGCCACACCCTCGGCCCGCGCAGCCGCGGCAACAGCCGCGGTCACCGCAGGCGCGACCCGCTCGTCGAACGGGGACGGAATCACGTAGTCCGCCGCGAGCTCGTCACCCACGACGTCCGCCAGCGCGTTCGCCGCGGCGATCTTCATGCCCTCGGTGATCCGGGAGGCCCGGACCTGGAGCGCGCCCGCG
Organism: Streptomyces sp. NPDC058620; assembly: GCF_042717135.1. Lineage (NCBI taxonomy): Bacteria > Bacillati > Actinomycetota > Actinomycetes > Kitasatosporales > Streptomycetaceae > Streptomyces > Streptomyces sp. NPDC058620. Next base: position 59,988 of record NZ_JBHXQO010000008.1, on the reverse strand, counting down.
AAGATGCCGGGGAAGGCCAGCACGTTGTTGATCTGGTTGGGGTAGTCCGAACGCCCGGTCGCCACGACGGCCGCGTACTTGTGCGCGATGTCGGGGTGGACCTCGGGGGTCGGGTTGGCCATGGCGAAGACGAACGCACCGGGAGCCATCGAGGCGACGGCCGGCTCGGGCACCGTACCGCCGGAGACACCGATGAAGACGTCGGCGCCCGCCAGCGCCGTCTCCAGCGGGCCGGAGATGCCCGCCTTGTTGGTGATCTCGGCGAGCTCGCGCTTCACGTCCGTCAGGTCCTCGCGGTCCCGGCTGACGATGCCCTTGCGGTCGGCGACGGCGATGTCACCGATACCCGCCTCCAGCAGGAACTTGGCGATGGCCACTCCGGCCGCGCCCGCGCCGGAGATGACGCCGCGCAGATCGCCCAGGGTCCGGCCGGAGAGCTTCGCGGCGTTGCGCAGGGCAGCGAGCGTCACGACGGCGGTGCCGTGCTGGTCGTCATGGAAGACCGGGATGTCCAGGCGCTCCTGGAGCTTGCGCTCGATCTCGAAGCAGCGGGGCGCGGAGATGTCCTCCAGGTTGACCCCGCCGAAGGACGGCGCGAGCCGCACCACGGTCTCCACGATCTCGTCCGCGTCCGTCGTGGCGAGCGCGATCGGGACCGCGTCGACGCCGCCGAACTGCTTGAACAGGATCGCCTTGCCCTCCATCACGGGGAGGGACGCCTCCGGACCGATGTCCCCGAGACCGAGGACCGCGGTGCCGTCCGTCACGACCGCCACGACCTGTGACTTCCAGGTGTAGTCGTTGACGAGCTCGGGATTCTCGGCGATGGCAGTGCACACCTTGGCCACGCCCGGCGTGTAGGCGAGGGACAGGTCGTCCTTGTCCCGCAGGGGGACGGTGGCCTGGATGGCCATCTTGCCGCCGCGGTGCAGGGCGAACGCCGGATCGAAGGGCTCGTCCGGGGCGCCGGTCAGGCTGCCCGTACCGCTGATGTCGTTGTCCGCACTGGCCGCACCGTGCGTCTTGCTGTCGCTGCGAGGATTGACGATCTCCGCTGCCATGGTATTGACCCCTTAAGTCTTCATCGTTTGAGGGTGGCCACTCCTGGTTGAGGAGGGGTGGGCGGGGACCGCGTACGCGCCTGGCATCGAGCGGGTGGCCCGCTCCGCCAGGGGAGGTACATACGCGCGGGCGCGCCGCACACGCGCCCTGAGCCCCGGATGAGGGGTGTAAACGTCTTTCTTACCGGATGAACCGCACCTCGGACGAGTCGGTATCGACCCGGTGACATGACTCATAGTCGAATATCGGGACAAGTCCACTCAGCGGCATAAACGTCGTCCAGCAGTCGAGACACGCCGAAGATTCTCCGGCCGAAAGACGGAATTCCAACAGAAGGTCCGGCCTTGATGTACCGGCCCGTTGGGGTACGGGGGTGGCCCGTTATCCGATTTTGACATGCCGGGCACCCTGAATGGGCTAGTCCGAATGGCAAGATGCCTGAATCACACAGGGTGTCGATCCCCGATCGGACGTTCGCACCCCGCCTGGCAGCTCACCCTCACCACGCCGGAGGACCCCAACATGACCGCAAGCACCACTCGTCGCACGACCGCTAAGTCCCGGATTGCAGCGGTCGGCGCCATCGCGGTCGCCGGCACCATGCTGTTGACCGCGTGCGGCGACCAGACCGACAGCGGCACGAAGAGCTCGGAGACGTCCACGACGAAGGACGCCCCGCTCGCCGATCTCCTCCCCCAGGACATCAAGGACAAGGGTGTCGTCAAGGTCGGTTCGGACATTGCGTACCCGCCGGTTGAATTCAAGGACAATTCCGGCAAGGTCGTCGGCATCGACCCCGATCTCGGCGCCGCACTGGGCAAGCAGCTCGGTGTGACGTTCCAGTTCGAGAACGGCACCTTCGACACGCTGATCACGGGTCTGCGCTCGAAGCGTTACGACCTTGCGATGTCGGCCATGACGGACACCAAGGACCGCCAGACCGGCGTCGACTCGGAGACCGGCAAGAAGGTCGGCGAGGGCGTCGACTTCGTCGACTACTTCACCGCCGGCGTCTCGATCTACACCAAGAAGGGCGACACCAAGGGCATCACCACTTGGGCCGACCTCTGCGGCAAGAAGATCGCCGTCCAGCGCGGCACCGTCTCGCACGACCTCGCCAAGTCCGAGTCCGCGAAGTGCGCGGGCGGCAAGAAGATCGCCATCGAGGCGTTCGACACCGACCTGGAGGCCCAGACCCGCCTGCGCGGCGGCGGCGCCGACGCCGGCTCCTCCGACTTCCCGGTCGCCGCGTACGCGGTGAAGACCTCGGGCGGCGGCAAGGACTTCGAGATCGTCGGCGACCAGGTCGAGGCGGCCCCGTACGGCATCGCCGTCGCCAAGGGCAACGACGAGCTCACCAAGGCCGTTCAGGCGGCCCTCGACGCCATCATCAAGAACGGCGAGTACGAGAAGATCATCTCCAAGTGGGGCGTCGAGGCCGGCGCGGTCACCGAGGCCAAGATCAACGGCGGCTCCTGACCCGGACCGGCGCTGAAAGGCATCACCTGTGACTGACATCAAGAAGACGGGCCCGGCCGACCAGCCGCCCACTCCCCCCACCCCGGCAGGCGGACCGGAGGCCATCAAGGCCATTCCGGTCCGGCACTACGGCCGCTACCTCTCCGCGACGGTCGCGATCGTCGCGTTCGCGGCGATCGTCTACGCCTTCGCCCAGGGCAAGATCAACTGGGACGCGATCCCCGACTACTTCTTCGACGACCGCATCATCAAGGGCGTCGGGCAGACTCTGCTGCTGACCGCCCTGTCGATGGTGATCGGTGTGGTCGGCGGCATCCTGCTCGCCGTCATGCGCCTGTCGAAGAACCCGGTGACCTCGTCGATCGCCTGGTTCTACATCTGGTTCTTCCGCGGCACCCCGGTCCTGGTCCAGCTGTTCGTCTGGTTCAACCTCGGCCTGGTCTTCGAGTACATCAACCTCGGACCGGTCTACAAGGACGAGTGGTCGTCCTTCATGACGCCGCTGCTGACCGCGCTGCTCGGCCTGGGTCTCAACGAGGCCGCGTACATGGCCGAGATCTGCCGTGCGGGTCTGCTCTCGGTCGACGAGGGGCAGACGGAGGCGTCGCAGGCGCTGGGCATGAGCCACAGCAAGACGCTGCGCCGCATCGTGGTCCCGCAGGCGATGCGCGTGATCGTGCCGCCGACGGGCAACGAAGTCATCAACATGCTCAAGACGACCTCGCTGGTCGCCGCCGTGCAGTTCAACGAACTGTTCCGGTACGCCCAGGACATCGGGCAGACGTCCGGCGCACCGGTCGAGATGTACTTCCTGGCCGCGGCCTGGTACCTGGTCATGACCTCGGTGCTCAGCGTCGGCCAGTACTACCTGGAGCGGTACTACGCACGGGGTTCGAGCCGGACCCTGCCGCCGACCCCGCTGCAGAAGATCCGGGCCAACGTCCTGTCCGTGGGCCGCCCGAAGGGAGGCATGGCATGACCGCCATGGTGAAGGCCGAGGGCGTACACAAGTCCTTCGGCGCCGCGCACATCCTCAAGGGCATCGACCTGGAGGTGGCCCAGGGCGAGGTGTTCTGCCTCATCGGCCCCTCGGGCTCGGGCAAGTCGACCTTCCTCCGGTGCATCAACCACCTGGAGCAGGTCAGCGCCGGCCGGCTGTACGTCGACGGCGAGCTCGTCGGCTACCGCCAGAAGGGCGACAAGCTCTACGAGCTCAAGGACAGCGAAGTCGCTCTCAAGCGCCGTGACATCGGCATGGTCTTCCAGCGCTTCAACCTGTTCCCCCACATGACGGCGATGGAAAACGTCATGGAGGCACCGGTCCAGGTCAAGGGCGAGTCGAGGTCGGTCGCCCGCGAGCGCGCGATCGGCCTGCTGGACCGGGTCGGTCTCTCGGACAAGGCGAAGAACTACCCGTCGCAGCTCTCCGGCGGACAGCAGCAGCGGGTGGCCATCGCCCGCGCGCTGGCCATGGAGCCCAAGCTGATGCTCTTCGACGAGCCGACGTCCGCGCTCGACCCGGAGCTGGTCGGTGACGTCCTGGACGTCATGCGCGGTCTGGCCGAGGAGGGGATGACGATGATCGTCGTCACTCACGAGATGGGCTTCGCCCGTGAGGTCGGCGATGCGCTGGTCTTCATGGACGACGGCGTGGTGGTCGAGTCCGGCCACCCGCGCGACGTACTGACGAACCCGCAGCACGACCGGACGAAGTCGTTCCTGTCCAAGGTGCTCTAGCGCGTACGGGAAGGGGGGGGGGACGCCGCGTGAGCGCAGCACCCCCCGGCCAATCCCCCCCCCCCCCAAGACCTCTTAATAATAGGTGCCCACTTCGGACCCCCCACCCGGCCCCAGGGAAAGCCGGGCCCCGTATGGAGCCC